>CAMDFP010000223.1 GCA_945897335.1 Asaia bogorensis
AACGCCTTCGGCCTCGGCGGCACGGTAACCGCGGGCATCATCTCCGCCCACAACCGCGACCTCCATGCCGGGCCGTATGACGACTTCATGCAGATCGACGCGCCGATCAATCCCGGCAACTCGGGCGGCCCGTTGTTCAACCAGCAGGGCCAGGTGATCGGCGTCTCGACGGCGATCTACTCGCCGAGCGGCGGCAGCGTCGGCATCGGCTTCGCCATCCCCTCCAACCTCGTCGCCAAGGTGGCGAGCGAGCTGCGCGAGCACGGCAGCGTCAGCCGCGGCTGGCTCGGCGTGCAGATGCAGCCGCTGACCCCGCCGCTGGCGAAGGCGATGGGGCGTCCGAACGCGGAAGGCGTCGTGGTCAACCGGGTCGAGGAGAACTCGCCGGCGGCCAGGGCCAAGCTGCAGCAGGGCGACGTCATCACCACCTTCGCGGGCAAGGCGATCAAGTCGCCGCGTGATCTCGCCGTCGCCGTCGGCGACACCAAGGCGGGCACCACCCAGCGGATGACGCTGTGGCGGGAGGGTCGCGAGCAGACGGTCAACGTCACCATCGGCGCGCCGGCGAAGGAGAAGGCCGCCGAGGCGGCCGAACCGGCAACCGACCGCAACCCGGTCGGCCTGGCGCTGGCGCCGCTCTCGGCCGAGCAGCGCGAGGAGCTCGGCCTGCAGCCTCAGGCCAAGGGCGTCGTCGTCTCCCGGGTCGCGCCGGGGAGCCTCGCCTCGGAGAGCGGCATCCGCTCGGGCGACGTCATCGTCCGCGTCGGTGACGATGCGGTGACCACGCCGGCCGATGCGGTCGCGAAGATCCGCAAGGCCGAGTCCGAAAAAAGAGAGGCGGTGCCGTTGCTGGTCATGCGTGAAGGCACCACATACTATCTGGCCCTGCAGCTCCAACAGAGCTGACGGGCTTCCGGCCGGGGCGGCGAATCCCCCCTCGTCGCCCCGGCCGTCTTCCTTCGAGGCGTCATGAAGTTCCTGCTGGTCGAGGACAACGAGCGGGTCGCCGACTTCGTGGCGAAGGGGCTGAAGGAAAGCGGTCATGTCCTCGACCGCGCCGCCAACGGCCGCGACGGATTGTTCCTGGCCTCCAGCGAAATCTACGACGCCATCATCCTGGATCGCATGCTGCCGGGCGGCATCGACGGGCTCGGCATCATCGAGGCGTTGCGCAAGACCGGCAACAAGACGCCGATCCTGATCCTCTCGGCGCTGGCCGAGGTCGACGACCGCATCAAGGGCCTCAAGGCCGGCGGCGACGACTACCTCACCAAGCCCTTCGCCTTCGGCGAGCTGATGGCACGGCTCGACGCGCTGGTGCGCCGCTCGCAGCGGGCCGAAGCCGAGACCACGCTCAGCGTCGGCGACCTGAAGATGGATCTCCTCTCCCGCCAGGTGACCCGATCGGGCAAGCCGGTCGACCTGCAGCCGCGAGAGTTCAAGCTGCTCGAATACCTGATGCGCCATGCCGAGCAGGCGGTGACCCGCACCATGCTGCTGGAGAATGTCTGGGACTATCACTTCGACCCGCAGACCAACGTCATCGACGCGCATATCTCCAAGCTCCGCCAGAAGATCGACGCGCCTTTCGACAAGCCGCTGCTGCAGACGCTGCGCGGCGTCGGCTACAAGCTCGGCGCCTAGGAGCCTGCCTGGTGAGCCGCCTGCTGCGCTCGACCTCGGTCCGCCTGGCGCTGGGATATGCGGTCCTGTTCATCCTGTCGTCGGCGCTGCTGGTGGGATTGCTCTGGTGGCGGACGGCCGACTATCTCGACCGCGCGACCGAGGCGGTAATCGTCGCCGACACGCAGGCGATCGGCGACCGGCTGCGCGACTTCGGGCTCGCCGGCGCCATCGAAACGGTGAAGGAGCGCGTGCGCCGGGCATCCGACGAGCGCGCGATCTATCTGCTGACCGATCCGCGCCGCAATCCCGTCACCGGCAATCTCAACGCCTGGCCGCTGGAGGTCGGCGACCGTGTCGGCTGGTACCAGGTCGGCCTGGTGCGCGAGGACCGGAAGCACGCGACCCGCATCCTGCATGTGCAGTTGCCCGGTAATTTCCGTCTGCTGGTCGGCCGCGACGTCGAGGACCGCGTCCAGCTCCGCGCGCTGATCTTCAACGCCCTCGCCTGGGCGACGGCGACGTCGGTGCTGCTGGCGATCGCCGGCGGTCTGCTCGTGCGCCGCGCCACGTTGGGACGGATCGAGGAGATCAATCGCACGGCGTCCGGCATCGTCCGCGGCGATCTCTCGCGGCGGCTGCCGGTGCGGGTCTCCGGCGATGAGTTCGACCAGCTGGCGCTGATCATCAACGGGCTGCTCGAGCAGATCCAGCATCTCATCGAAGGGCTGCAGACCACCAGCCATGCGATCGCGCATGACCTGCGCACGCCGCTGACCGAGCTTCGCGGCCGGCTCGAGGATCTGCTGCGGACCCGCCCGCCGGCGGAAGAGGCGTTCCGGCAGGTCGACGATGCCGTGGCCGATGTCGATCGCGTGATCGAGATCTTCAACGCGCTGCTCAGACTGGCCGAGATCGACTCCGGTGTCCGGCGATCGGGCTTCCGCCGTGTCGATCTCGCGGGCCTCGTCGCCGAAGCCGCCGAGCTCTATCGCCCGACGGTGGAAGAGACGCCGGCGATGCTGGCGGTCGAGCTGGCCGAGGGTGTGGAGATCGACGGCGATCCGTTCCTGATCGCGCAGGCGGTCGGCAACCTGCTGGACAACGCCGCCAAGGTCGCGCCCGAGGGCAGCACCGTCACGGTCTCGCTCGCGCGTCGCGACGGACAGATCGAGATTGCCGTCGCCGATCGCGGCCCCGGCATTCCGTCCGCGGAGAAATCGCGGGTGACCGAGCGCTTCTTCCGGGGCGATGCGAGCCGGGGCACGCGCGGGGTGGGACTGGGATTGAGCCTGGTCGCCGCCGTCGCGCGCCTGCATTCGGGCACGCTGATGCTGGACGACAATGATCCGGGGTTGAAGGCGCGGCTGGTTCTGCCGGCGACGCCGTAGAAACGAAAAGCCCCACCCTCCCCCGCTAAGGGAAGGGTGGGGCGCCGTTCGTTCCGGCTACTCCGCCGCCTTCTTCTGAAGGTAGCGGGCGCGTTCGCGCCCGACTTCCTCCGGCGTGTAGTGCGGCGCATCGGGGTCGAAGGCGCTCCAGCCTTCGCCGCGATAGACCTTGCCGCGCTCCACCGGATCGATCGCGCCGGTCCGGCGATAGATCGGATCGACCTTCGGATGCAGCGTGTCGTCGCCGCGCGTGGTCACCAGGACGCCGCCGCGGCGGACGCCCTCGGCATAGACATGCGCGTGCTCTTCCGAGATGCCGGAGTCCGTGAGCGAGCCGATGATGCCGCCGGTGGCAGCACCCGCGACCGCGCCGGCCGCAGCACCCGCGAGCGTGGCCGCGAACCAGCCGGCGGCGACTACGGGGCCGACGCCGGGGATCGCCATGAGGCCGAGACCGGTGAGCAGTCCGGCACCGCCGCCCAGCACGCCGCCGATGGCGGCACCTTTGCCGGCCGGCGTCGATTCGTCCGGCGCGGTGTAGTAGTCCGAGTCGCCCTTGTGGGCGATCAGGCTGATGTCTTCGGCCGGCACGCCGGCGGCATGCAGGTCGGCGACGGCGCGGCTGGCGTCGTCGTAGCGGTCATAGAGACCGGGATAGACTCTCGGCATGGGAAGCTCCTGAAAATGAGGTGATCAGTTGACGACGATGTTGCCCTGGTAATCGAGGGCGACCGAGACGGACTTGCCGTCCTTCATCGCCGTCCCGCGCCAGATCGAGCCGTCGTCCTTCTTCAGCCCGCTGACGTTGGAGAAGCCGTTGGCTTCGATGCGGGCTTTCGCCTGGGATTCGGTGAACGAGTTGGCGCCCGCGAGCGGTGCGCCCGGCACGGCCTTCATCGGCGTGTCCGCGGTGCTCGGCCGCAGCACGGTGCCGGGAGTGGTGGTGTTCGGCACCGACGGCGTGGCGGCTGAAGGGGCGGTTACCGACGGCGGCGTCGCCGGCATCGGCTTGGCCGGCGTGGTCTGGGCGAGAACGGGAGAAGCGACGAGGGCGAGCATCGCCGCGGCGCCGAGAAACTTGCGCATGGCTTGAATCCTTTCCAAATGCGTCTGTGGAAAGAAAACGCAAACCCGGTGCGTACGTTCCCGGGCTTGTGCAACGCGGAATTGGATACCGCTTCCGCGTCATCCCCCTCGCGTTCTGACGCGAGGGGACAACGTCGACCGTTCAGACGCCGCGCATCTTCTCGCGGGTCTTGCGGTCCATCTGCCCGGTGGCCTCGAGGCCGTGGGTGCGCTGGAAGGTGGCGATGGCGGTACGGGTGCGCGAGCCCATGACGCCGTCGATCTTGAGGTCGGCGCCGGTGGCGTTGAGCTGCTGCTGGAGCCTGGTGACGCGGTTATGCGAATGCATCGACTTGTCGGCCGAGCTCATGCTCGCCCGCTTCATCTGCCGCTGCTCGTGCGACTTGGTCATATGCATCTGCTCGGCCGGCTTGCCGGACTGCATCTGCATGGGAACCGGCGTCGGGGCGGAGCTGGGCACGCTGGTCTGGGCGGACGCGGTCATCGGCGACAGCGCGATGAGGCCGACGGTGAGGGCGGCGGCGATCACGCCGCTGCGGAACATGGTCATGGGAGGGGAGCCTTCCTGGAAGTTCGAGTGCCGCTCCGTTGCGGCCTGGTCGTTCCGGTGACCGGTCGACCCTCCCGATGGTGGCGCCTTCGATACCCCAACCGGCGGGCGACCCGGTCGTTCCCCTTTCTTTTCTCGCGCGCGCCTATTGCGGAGCGACGACTCCGGTCTGCGTCACGATCAGGCCGTAGGCCTCGGGGCGGCGATGGGCGGCGAAGTCGAACATCTTCTGCTTGCCATGCGCGCACGCGTCCATGTCGCAGTCCGCGACCAGCAGCTCATCGGCGAGGGTCTTTGCCTCCGCGACGATGCGTCCATTGGGATCGACGATCACCGAGCCGCCGATGAGGCCGGAGCCGTCTTCCACGCCGGCCTTGGCGACGCACACGGCCCAGGTCGAATTCATGTACGCGTTCGCCTGCGCGACCAGGATCGAGTGGAAGGTGCGGAGCTTGGCGTCCTCGTTGTCGCGCCCATAGGGATCGTAGGCGGCCGAATTGTAGCCGCAGCACACCAGCTCGACGCCCTTCAGGCCCAGCACGCGCCAGGCCTCGGGCCAGCGGCGGTCGTTGCAGATGATCGTGCCCATCACCGCCCGGCCGAGGTCGTCGGGGGCGCGGAAGGTGTTGAATCCCAGATCGCCGTTGGTGAAGTAGCGCTTCTCCAGCTGCTGGTATGACGCGCCGTCGCGCGGCTCCAGCGTGCCCGGCAGATGCACCTTCCGATACTTCGACAGGAGGCGTCCGTCGCGACCGACGATGACGGCGGCGTTGTAGCGCTTTCCCTCCGGCGTCAGCTCCGCATAGCCCACATGAAAGCCGACGCGCAATTCGCGCGCGCGGTCGAACAAGGCTTGCGTCGCCGGACCCGGCAGCGAGCGCTCGCAATATGTCTCGAGCGCGGCGTCGTCCATCAGCCAGCGCGGGAAGAAGGTGGTGAATGCGAGCTCGGGAAAGACGACGAAGGTCGCCTTCTCCGCCGCGGCCGTCTCCAGCAGGGCGATGAGGCGGGCCAGCGTCCGCGGGCGGGTGTCCGCGCGCTGGGTGGGGCCGAGCTGGGCGGCGGCGAGGCGAAGGATGCGGGGCATGGGATCGGTTCCGGGACAGGGGGCCGCCCCAGATAGACCGGAGTTTGTGGCGTCGCGCAACCATCGGCGGCATGGCGCGGACCGGCACTCGCCGGCCGGAACCGGGCCTGGGCCCCCATCGTTAACGGGTTCATCCAGGAGAAATCTGCGAATGTCACGCGAGGTCCATCTGCTGCGCCTGATCGGTCTGCCGGCGAGGGCGCACGTGATCTACGAGCCGGTGGCGACCGACATTCACGACCGCCATCTCCGCGCCCTGTTCGAGCGCTGGCAGCGGGAGCGCATCAACGGGCGCTCGATCCTCGCCGACGAGATGCTGCGCTTTCCCGAGGTGTCGCCGCTGAAAGGCAACCTCATGCTGCTGGACGTCGTTCCCGGCGAGGCGACGCGCCTCGACTACGTCTATCGTGTCTACGGCGAGGACATCGCCCGGCATTACGGCCGCAACATGACCGGCCGGCGCACCAGCGAGCTGCCGGACCCGGTTGCCGGATTCTTCGCCGACCTCTACGCGACGGCGGTCGGGCGCGGCATCCTCATCCACAGCCTGCACTCGCCGCCGGCGAATGTGGACGTGACCAAGTGGGAGCGCCTGATCTTCCCGCTGGGCGGACCGAAGATCCGCTCGCTTCTGGTGGTGAACATCCCCAAGGGCCGCCGCGAGGAGCGGGGCCTGGCGCATCTGCAGGCGCGGATGGGCCGGACCGGGCCGGCGAACGGACCGACGGCGCCGGCGGCGAAGCGCGCCCGACCTGGATTTTGTGCCGGCAATCGGCAAAGCTGCAAGCCGATGGCCCGCGAGCTCCACGAGGAACGTTTCTCCGTCATGCCGGGACCGGCCTACCTGGTCTATGAGCCGGTGCCGGACGACATTCACGACACCGCGCTCAAGCACTTCTATCAGCGCTGGCAGGACGACCTGGCCGAGGGCAAGGCCGATATCGGCGAGGAGATCCTGGCATATCCCGAGGCGGCGCCCTTGCTCCGCAACGTCATGCTGCTGGAGATCCTGAAGGACGACCCGTTCCGCTTCGACTACCGCTACCGCCTGTACGGGCCGGAGATCGCCCGCCAGGAAGGCCAGGACATGACCGGCCGGAAGGCGAGCGAGTTCTCCAAGGACATGTATCGCTTCTACGCCAAGGTCTACGAGGTGGCGATCATCCGGAAGATCGTCATTCACAGCCTGCACCCGCCGCCGGGCCTCGAAGTGAACGTGCTGAAATGGGAACGGCTGATCTTCCCGCTGGGATCGCCGGAGATCAAATGGCTCCTGGTCTTCGCGGTCGCCAAGGGCAAGCGGCGGGAGGAAGTGGCCGTGACACCGGTCCCTGACCAACGCTAATCTCGACGGGATCGAGCGTGCCCGGCGGGCGGGGGCCCAGGCGAGAAAGGGTGGCGATGGCACGGGAGGCCCTCCGGAAGAAGACGGCGGCCATGCCCGGCCCGGCGGACGTGATCTTCGAGCCGGTGCCCTCCGACGTCGACGACGCCCACCTCAAGCGCCTGTTCCAGCGCTGGCTCGCTGATCTCGCGGTCGGCAAGGCACCGGCCGGCGACGAGATCCTGAACTATCCAGAGGTCGCGCCGCTGGTCCGCAACCTGATGCTGCTCGAGGTCATCCGCGTCCCGCCCTTCGGCTACGACTACCTCTACCGCATCTACGGTGCCGACATCCTGGCCCGCTATGGCGTCGACATGACCGGGCGGAAGGCGAGCGAGTTCCCGTCGGGCATGTTCCAGTTCTTCTCCGAGCTCTACGAGGTGGCGATCACGCGGCGGATCGTCATCCACAGCCTGCACCCGCCGCCGATGAGCGTGAACGTGAAGAAATGGGAACGCCTGATCTTCCCGCTGGGCGCCCCCGAGGTGAAGTGGCTGCTGGTGGTGAACATCGCGAAGGGAAAGCGGCGCAACGAGGAATAACGGGCTCGCTGCGCGAGAAGTTTCCGACCCTCGCCTGTGGCGTAACGCTCTCGCAAGCAAACGCTTGCTGCCACGTTCCGCCGCTCGGGCAATCTGAGTTACCGAGCGCGCGCCGCGGCAGTGCGACATCGTCGTCACGGGAGCGGCGCGCAGAAGCGAGGTCGGGAGTCCTCGCGTAGCGAGCCCGTGGACTTCTCGCCTTTCACGCGACAAGCTTCCCAAAACGAACCCTGGGAGGTTACGCCATGCGCCTGCTTCTCCGCGTCGTCGCCGCGTTCGCTCTGCTCACCGCCACCGCCTTCGCCCAATCCTTCCCGGCGCCCAAGACCGGCGAATGGATCGCCAAGGATTTCAAGTTCCACACCGGCGAGACGTTGCCGGAGGTGAAGCTGGCGTACACCACCATCGGCGATCCCAAGGGCGAGCCCGTGCTGATCTTGCATGGCACGTCCGGCAACGCCGGCTCCATGCTCGGCCCCGCCTTCGGCGGCACGCTCTTCGGCCCCGGCCAGCCCTTGGATGCGCAGAAGTATTTCATCATCATCCCCGACGCGCTGGGACACGGGAAATCCTCGAGGCCGTCCGACGGGCTGCGCGCGAAATTCCCGCGCTACAACTACGACGACATGGTGTCCGCGCAGCATCGGCTGGTGACCGAGGGGCTGGGCGTGAAGCATCTCCGCCTCGTGCTCGGCAACTCCATGGGCGGCATGCACACCTGGCTCTGGGGGACGACGCATCCGACGATGATGGACGCGCTGGTG
>CAMDFP010000224.1 GCA_945897335.1 Asaia bogorensis
CGCTTGTCCTCCAGGCTGACGCCATCGGCCGGCAGCGCCAGCAGCGCCGAGCCACCGCCAGAAATCAGAGCCAGCACCAGGTCGTCGGGTCCGAGGCCCTTCACCGACTCCAGGATGCGTCCTGCCGCCTCGCGCCCCCTGGCATCGGGAACGGGATGGGCCGCCTCGACCACCTCGATGCGCTTGCAGGGAACGCCGTGGCCGTAGCGGGTGACGACGATGCCGGAGAGCGGCCCCGGCCAGTTGTCCTCGACCGCCCGCGCCATGGCGCCCGCTGCCTTGCCGGCGCCGATGACGACGGTGCGGCCCTTAGGCGGCTTCGGCAGGTTGGGAGGCACCGCCTTCGCCGGGTCGGCGGCGGCCAGCGCCGCGTCGAACAGCGCGCGGAGGAGGGTGCGGAGATCGATCATCGCCGGGCGCCGAACCGCTTCGTGGCCGTCAGCGCTTGACGTAGTCGATCGGGCAGTACGGGCCGCCCATGAAGCGGGTCGCGGGGTCCTTGGGATCGCGCATGTCGCCATGGCTCAGGATCTGCGCGGCATAGTCTTCGGCGTTGTCCTCGGGCCGGTAGTCGACCTCGGGGACCTTGGCGTTGCTCCACCAGCCGCGGGTGTTCTTGGACGCGCCATAGAGCACGGCGAATTTCAGCTTCGGCGCATCCAGGCAGGCGGTGACCAGCCGGAAGAGATCGGGATAGCTGAGCCAGGTCGAGAGGTGGCGCGGCTCCTTCGGTTCGGGCAGCGCCGAGCCGATGCGCAGGCACGCCACCTCCATGTCGAACTTGTCGACATAGAGGCTGCCCATGTTCTCGCCGAAGGCCTTGGAAACGCCGTAGTAGCCGTCCGGCTTCTGCACCGAGTCCGCATCCAGCTTCTTCGTCACCTCGTGGAAGCCGATGGCATGATTGGACGAGGCGAAGATGATGCGCTTGACGCCATGCAGGCGGGCTGCCTCGAAGACGTTGTAGGTGCCGATGATGTTGGCCGGCAGGATCGTCTCCCACTTGGCCTCGATCGAGTAGGCGCCGAAATGGATGATCGCCTTGGCTCCGGCGACGGCGCGGGAGACCAGCTCGAAATTGGCGAGGTCGGCGACGATGCCCTCCTCGCCCTTGAGCAGCGGGCCGGGGGCGGCCTTGTCGGAAACGCGGAGCCGGCCGTACTTCTCGATCAGCCGGGGACGGAGCCAGCGGCCCAGCGCACCGGCGGCGCCGGTCAGGAGGATGGGCTTCTCGGCCATCAGGCGGCCTTCTGGGTCAGGCGCGCCTCGGCGGCGACGAGGTCGCTGGCGAGCTTGCGGACGGCCGGCTGCAACGCCTCAGGCACGTTGGAGAGCAGCGGCAGCATGCGGCCCATGTCGGCGATGCCGGAGAAGGTGACGGCATCATGCAGCACCGGGATGAAGCCGTGCTTCTCGCGGAGGTCCTCGGCCGGGACGAAGATCTGCCGGATGCGCTCGGCCTCCGCCCAGTCGCCGCGGCGGATGGCGTCCAGCAGCGACTGGCTGGTGCGGGGCGCGATGCAGACGCAGCCCGAGGTGAAGGCCGCCAGCTTGAAGTCCTTCAGATGCGCGATCGCCGGGCGTTCGCCCATGCCGCTGACGATGCGGTCGGTGCCGATCCGCTGCACCAGGTCCTTCAGGAACGCATCCTCGGACGGATTGGCGCGGCTGATCGCGTACTTCACCCCGCAGAGGACGCCGTCCTCGAACAGGCGCTGGACGCCTTCGGGCGTCACCGCGCCTTCGGCCTTGATGTAGAGGATCAGCGGCCGGCCGAAGCGGTCGGAGACCCGGCGAAGCCCGGCCATCACGCCGTCGATCGCGATCGGCGGCGACGGCGGCAGCACCATGGCGGTCGGGAAGGCGCGGCTCCGCATGACGTCGGCCTGGTCGATCATCTTTCCGTAGTCCGGCCCGATCGAGGGGATCATCCAGGTCGACTCGGCGGCGGTCTCGGCCAGGTAGTCGAGGATGCCGGCCAGCTCGTAGAGGCCGACGTGATAGAAGTTGGCGTTGCCGCCATACATCATCGTGCGGACGCCGCCCGCCTCGATGTGGCGGATCAGCTTGGCATTGGCGACCCGGTCGAGCGCCAGGTCCGGGAGCCGCGCCAGCGGCGGAACGGCGAGCACGGACTGAGCCAGATCGGCCGGCTTGACGGGCGAGGTCTTCATGGGCGCGCCTTTCGCGTGAATGCGGACGCCAAGGTTAGGGGGCCGGCGCTTCCGCCGTCAACGAAGGTCGTCCCGCGATGTGCGGCTCAGAGGCCGGCGACCGCCTGCTTGAAGCGGAGCACCGGCAGCACTTCGCGTTGAATCGGCGCCACCCCCAGCCACTCCTGCCACATCATCTCGTGGAAGAAGAATTTCGTGGTGTTGACCACGACCTGGAGGATGACGAGCACGCCGGCGGCGAAAGGCTGGCCGATATATATGTAGTCGATGCCGGCGTTGATCGTCGTGACGATCACGCGATAGGTGCCCGCCTTCCAGGCGACGACCTGGGACAAGGTCCAGGTCGAGAGGTCCTTGGGCTTCGTCTCCCCTTCGATCAGCGCGAGTTGCCGGTCGTGCTCGGCCTTCTCGATGACCCGGTCGTCGAGCAGCTTCTTGAGCGCGGCGATCCGATCGGCGCGATCGGTCGGAACCGCGGCCACCGCCGTCGTCCGCGGCGCCGGGAACGGCCCGGCCCCGAGGCGGTTCTGCAGGCCCTGCTCGGCGAACTTCTGCATCACCGTGGTCCAGGCGGCCACGTCCTTGACCAGCTCGAGCCGCTGCGGGTCCTCGGGGATGGCCCGTGGCGCCCATTTCGCGGCGTCGGCCGCCTGCGCGGGCACGCCGAGGGCGGTCGGCGCGAAATGGTAGCGGGCATCGATGAAGTCATGGCGATTGGAAACCCGGATGCCGGCCACCAGCCAGAAGCTCGGAAGCTCCGCCTTGCGGGCGACGGCGTGCTCGCCGACAGGTCCCCAGACCGCGGCGTCCGGCTTTGCGGCGGCGTCGATCGCCGCCGGCGCCACGAACAGGCATGAGACGTCCCAGCCGCTCTCGTAGCGGGTGACGGCGGCATAGAGGTCGTCGCGCAGACACTCGGCCGCGGTGCCCCAGCCGTCGGAACGCGCGATCGCGTTGGCGTGGATCTCGATCATGCCGCGAAGCCGGTTGGCCTCGTACTGGACCAGGACCAGGCGGAGGATCGGACCGAGCGCGGCGGGGTCCGGCTTCTTCCGGTCATCGGCGCTGAGGTCGATCTCGCCGGCGGCGGAGACCGCCACGTCCCAGGTGCCGGGAGGCAGCGGGACATGCTTGCCGGCGATCGTCACGCGGTTGGTGACTTTGGCGCCGACGGCAGGGGGAGCCGTCTGGGCCAGCGACGGTGCCGCGGCCATGACGAGCAGCAGGGTCGCGATCAGGCCGAGACGCACCGACCCGGCGATCATACCGAGCGCCCTCACGACGCCACCGCCACCGGCACCGGCCGGTCGCCGAGGTAGCGGAAGTCGACGACGTCCGAACCGTTGTTCTGCTTGTCCTTCAGGTAGTTGTCCCACCACATGTCGTTGGCGATCTGGACCAGGCTGTGGGTGGCGACGATGGTCGCCGTGATGTAGGCGGAGACGGCGGCGCTCACGGTCACGACATAGGCCAGCACGTAGTCGACCGAGACGCGGAAGAAGTTGAAGGAGATCGTCTTGTTGACGAGGGTCCGGAAGTAGTCCTCGTCCGTCGTCGGCAGCGGCGTCTCGGCGATGGACTTCGCGTAGACCTGTCGCTGCTCGGCGGTGACGGGAGCCGTGCCGGCAACCTCCGCCAGCGCCTCGGCCCTCGACTTGGTCCCGCCGCGGCCGCTGGAAACCATGACCTGGGCCTTGTTCAGCGAGGGAGGCTCGCCGCTCGCCGAAGCCGTCCCGCCATTGCCGCCGTTGCTCGCCGAGCCGCCGGCATGCGCAATCATCGTCTCGCGCGGCGCCGGGATCGTCCGCACCTTGCCGGCAAGGCGGCCGTGCAGCCCGAGTTCGAGCGGCTCCGCCATCCCCGCCGCCCAGAGAACCATCGCGTCGAGATGCGGCCGACGCTCCCGGCTCGTGGTCACTTCCGCGACCTTCCATGCAGCGGCATCGGCCAGCGAACCGGCGGGGAGCCCGGCGGGCGCGTCGTCGAAGTGATAGCGGACGTCGACGATATTGTGCCGGTCCGACACCCTGAGGCCGACCGTCAGCCACGCCTCGCCATGGGTGAATTTGCGCTCGCGAATCAGCGCCTGAGCCGAGGTCCAGGAATCGGGGTGGAGCGCATCGGCGCCGCCGGATTCGGTCCGCTTGACGAAGAGACAGAGGTTGTCGGCCCGGGTCCGGTAGATCGTCAGCTTCGCCAGCGCCCCGTCCTGCTTGCAGGGCGCCGTCGTCCCCCAGCCGTTGGTCACGGCGAGGGTGTTGGTGTTGATCTCGGCGATCGCATCGATCCGGGTGCCCGCGACCCTGACGAGGATCGCCGACTCGATCGTCCCGAAGGCGCCGCCGATGCCGGCGACGGGCCGGTTCCGGCCGAGCCCCGCCACCAGCCAGCGCCCGTCCGGCAGGGGCACCTGCTTGGCGCCGATCGCGACCATGCCCGTATGGGCGCTGCCGATTGCCGGACTCGCAATGGCCTGCGCGTGCGTGTCCGGGGACGCGAGGATTGCCAGCGCGATCGCGCAAAGCGCTGCCTTCAAGCGTGCCATATGCCTGTGCCCTTTAGTGTTCTACGGAATCCGGCCGGAGTAACGATGGGTCGGCTAGCGCCTGGCCCTTGCTGCCGCTTCGCCCTGGTCGAACACGACGAGGCCGAGGCCGAGGCCGGCGGCCATGCCGGCGACCGCGCCCGTCAGGCGCGGCTCCCTGACGATCCAGCCGCCGAGGGCGGTTGAGAATCCGCCGACGCCGGCGGCGAGCGCTCCCGCGGTCCCGGTGACGGCCGACGCGACGGTGCCATAGGTTCCGGCCACGGCGGGGGCGACGATCGGGACGGCGTAGGGGAAGACGACGGCCCCGACAGCCGTGCCGACCAGGGTCGCGACGAAGGTATAGGCGAGCGTGGTCGAGGTGTCGGCCCGGGCGGTCCCCGGCGTGGCCGTTGTAGCCGCAAAGACGACGGCGCTTACGAGCGCGAGTGATCTGATCGACATCTGGCCCCCTGCCGAGTGACTTCGGCGGCACCGGCGTCGGGTGCCCCCTTCTTTTATCCCGGAAGGATCGCGGAAATGCCCTCGCCGGGTCAAGCTCCGATCACCGGAAGTTTGTGCCGGTTTCGCGGTGCGGATCAGCCGAAGAGCCCGCTCTGCTTCATCCAGTCGTAGACGGCGTGCTTGTCGGATTCGCGGAGATGGCTCGGGATGAACACCTGGGCCTGGTGCAGCTTGACCTGGCGGAACACCTCGCCGTCGCGGCGCATGATCCAGAAACCGGAGTAGTCGGCGACCTGGCCGAAGGCCTCGGCCACCGCCAGGGTCACGCCGGGATGCATGCCGCGGCCCTTCGGGTCGACGACGAAGTCCTTGGCGATGCTGGCGCGGACGAAGGCGGCATCGACGTCGTGGAGTTGGTGCTCGAGGTCGTCGCCGCAGATGAGCCCGCCGTCGCGGACCAGGCGCCTCGCCTCGCTTATGTCGTGGGCGACGTCGGCGTAGTAGTGCGAACCGTCGATGTAGACGATGTCGAACTGCCCGTCGGCGAGATAGGGCGCGACCTCGTCGAAGCGTCCGCGGACACGATCGACGCGCACGCTCTTGTCGGCGAAGCCGATGTTGTGGAGGAAGAGGCCGTAGATGAGGTCGAGGTCGACCGCCGCCTCCATCGCCTGGTAGGCGGCGCCGGTGGCCACGTCGCCGGCGGCGAGGTAGCGGCCCCAGGGGTCGGCGCAGAGCACCGTTCCTTCTCGCTCGAACTTGCCGATCGCCTCCGCCCAGGTGAGGGTCGAATGGCCGGCCCAGGAGCCGACCTCCAGGATCTTCAAGGGATGGGGAGAGTCCTTGACCAGGCACACCGCGGCCGTCTGCCAGACATGGCGGATCATGCTGTCGGGGCCGGACTGGATGCTGACCAGCCCGTCCGGAAAATAGGGGGCGTTCGGCGACAGCCGGCGGAAGACCTCTCGCATCAATGCCTCGTGAGTGCCGTGGCGATGCGCGCGGCCAGCCGCGCGTTGTTGCGGACCAGCGCGACGTTCGCCTTCAGGCTGGCGCCGCCCGTCGCAACCAGGATGCGGGCCAGCAGATAGGGCGTCACGTCCTTGCCGGTGACGCGCTCGCGAGCGGCCTCGGCCAGTGCGGTGGCGATGGCGCCCTCGACGAGATCGCGATCCAGGGCATCGGCCTCGGGGATCGGGTTGGCGACGACGATGCCGGAGCCGAGACCGAGGCGGCGATGGGTGAGGAAGATCCGCGCGACCTCGTCGGGCGAGTCCGAGCGGAGCGGGAGCGCGAGCCCGCTCGACCGGCACCAGAAGGCGGGGAAGCTGTCGGTGCCGAAGCCGATCACCGGAACGCCCCTCGTCTCCAGGACTTCGAGTGTCTTCGGCAGGTCGAGGATCGCCTTGGCGCCGGCGGTCACCACCAGGACGGAGGTCTCCGCCAGCTCGTCGAGGTCGGCGGAGACATCGAAGCTGGTCTCGGCGCCGCGATGGACGCCGCCGATGCCGCCGGTGGCGAAGACCGGAATGCCGGCGAGCCTGGCTGCGATCATGGTGCCGGCGACGGTGGTGGCGCCGAGGCCGCGGCCGGCCAGCACCGCCGCCATGTCACGGCGGGAGACCTTGGCGACGTCGCGGCCGGTCGCCAGCGCCTCGAGCTGGGACTCGTCCAGCCCGACCGAGATCCGGCCGTCGGCCAGCGCGATGGTTGCCGGCACCGCGCCTTCCGCGCGGATGATCGCCTGAAGGTCGTGCGCGACCCGCAGGTTCTCGGGGTAGGGCAGGCCGTGGGCGATGATGGTCGATTCGAGGGCGACGACGGGCCGGCCCGCCTCCAGCGCCGCCTTCACCTCCGGCTGGATCGCCAGAAGGTCGGGGGGCGGAAGCTGCTGCGCCAGCGGGGCCGGGCGTGTGGGGCGTGCGGGGCGGGTCATCGTCCCGATCATAGAGGTCCCGGCTGGCGCAATCTTCCCACATCCGCAGGCGCCGGCTTACCATCGCGCCCCGGCGGGTTGGCCAGGGACCGAGTGTGGGGGACGGATGAATCGGCTGCGTCGCGTCGGCGCCGGGTTGCCTTGATGGTCGATGCGCGGTTTCGCCGCCTCGCGGGCTCGCCGGCTTTCTGGACCCTGGTTGCGGCGGTCTGGTTCGCTCTTCGCGTTCGCGACGGGTGGGTGACGCCCCATCTCTGGGGCGAGGACGGGCCGATATTCCTCGTTCCGGCCCTGATCGATCCGTGGGGGGCGATCTGGCAGGCCTATGCCGGCTACATCCACCTGCTTCCCCGTCTCCTCGCTCTCTCGGCCCTCGCAGTCCCGCTCGCCTGGGTTCCGGCGGTCTATGCCGGCCTCGCCTTCGCCGTAACCGTCGCCGCCATGGCCTATGCGGCGACGGCGCGGATGCCGTCGCCGTACTGGTGCGCGGCCCCGCTCGCCTTCGCCCTCGTGCCGCAGAACGGCGAGGTGGTGTTCACGATCACGAACGTGCAGTGGATCACCGCGACCTGCCTGGCGCTCGCCGTCGCGGCCCCGCCGGCGCAGATCCAGGCCCGCCGGGTCCTCGATCTGCTGGTGGTCGTGGTTGGCGGCCTGACCGGCCCGTTCTCGATCCTGTTCCTTCCGGCCTTCGCGCTCAGGGCCTGGTTCTCGCGCGGCCACGCCCAGGCCTGGCTTCTCTTCGCCGCAGCCGCTGCGACGGCCGTCGTGCAGCTGGTGGTCCTGTCGTCGGCCGATCCGTTCGCCGCCTACCAACGGCCGGCCTGGCCCGGTGCTGCGGAGATCGTCTACGTCATCGTCGGCCGCATGCTGGGCGACTGGTTCGGCTTCGGCCCGTCGCTGCAGGTCCGCTGGGGTCTCTTCATCGCGGCCGGCCTCGCGATCGCGCTGGCAGGCCCGCTGTCGCGATCGGAAGGTCGCCCGCCGATCCTGATCCTCGGCCTCTGTGCCAGCGCCGTTCTCGCCGCCGCGATTCTCAAGTTCTCAGGCGACGTCGCCGGGTTGTTGCAACTCGCGCCCACCGGCTATGGCGGGCGCTACTACTATCCGCCGGCCGTCCTCCTCGCCTGGGCGCTCTGGATCGCAGCCTGGGATCACCGGCCGGTGCCTCGGTATGCAGCCCTCCTCGCGCTGGCGCTGTTCGTCGCCAACGGCCTCACGCATGGCGGCCGCGCGCCGCGGGCCGATCTCCGCTGGGCCGATCAGGTCAGGCGGTACGAGGCCGGGGAGATCC
>CAMDFP010000225.1 GCA_945897335.1 Asaia bogorensis
GACTGTGGACCCTGCCTGAGCTTCGGGAAATCCTCGAGGAGGCAGGATTCAAGGACGTTCACGTCCTCTGGGAGACGACCGACCGCAAGCGGAACGAGGGCACCGGGAACTATCGCCGCGCCAAAAAGGGCGAAGCCGACCCGAGCTGGGTCTCCTATGTCGTCGGACGTACCTGACACTACCCCGAGATCGGTGCCACTTTCGGCTTGGCGACGGCGAGGTAAGACGCGGTCGCCAGGAACATCGAGCGGTCGAGGCGCCCGGCGTTGAAGGCGATGCGGTCATGGGTGAGCAGGTCGGGATCGACCAATAAGATCAGTTCGTCAGAGAAGGTGAACGGCGGCACCGCCCCCATCTCGCATTCGGTGAGGCGCTTCGCCTCCTCAGGGGCCGCCAGCGACGACTTCTTGCCGCCGACCGCCTTGGCGATGCCGGCGAAGTCGACGCGGCGGTCGCCGGGAAGCACGGCCAGCACGAACTTCCGGCCCTCGGCGGTCTTCACCGCCATCACCATCGCCTTGGCCGCCTGCGAAGGCAGGTTGCCGCGGATCTTGCTGATGTGCTCGCTGCGACCTTCCGGCACGTGCTCGATCACCCGGAAGTCGGCCTTCTCGGCCTCAAGAAGGGCAACCAGCCGGTCGAAAACGTCGGCCATCAGGTCATCTCCAGCCGGGTCTTCGCCTTCGGTGGCGGAAACGTCTTGTCGATCTCGGCCATGTCTTCGGGCGTCAGCCTGATGTCGAGCGCCGCGACATTCTGGCGGATGTGCTCGGGCTTTACCGCCTTCGGGATCACGATCGAGTCCGGATGCCGGAGCCCCCAGGCCAGCGCAATCTGGGCGGCCGTCGCGTCATGGCGCTTGCCGATCGCCGCCAGGGTCTTGTCGCCGGCCAGCTTCGCCTGGTCAACCGGCGAATAGGCCATGATCGGCACCCGCTGCTTTCTCTGCCAGGGCAGGAGGTCGAACTCGATGCCGCGGGCGGCAGGGTTGTAATAGACCTGATTGACCTGGGTGAGCGGGCCGCCGGGCGTGCGCCACAGTTCGTCCATGTCCTCGGTGTCGAGGTTGCTGACGCCATAGTGGCGGATCTTGCCCTCGGCCTTCAGCTTCTGGAACGCCTCCATGGTCTCGGCGAGCGGCTTCCGGTCGCGCCAGTGCAACAGGTAGAGGTCGATGCGGTCGGTGCCGAGCCGCCGCAGGCTGCGCTCGCAGGCGACCGGCGTGTTGGCGCGGCCGGCATTGTGCGGATAGATCTTGGACACGAGGAAAACCTGATCGCGGCGCCCGGCAATCGCCTCGCCGATCATCGTCTCCGATCCGCCCTCCGCATACATCTCGGCGGTGTCGATCAGGGTCATGCCGAGATCGATGGCGAGCCGGACCGCGGCGATCTCGTCCTTCTTCGGCCCGTTGCGCTCGCCCATCTTCCAGGTGCCGAGCCCGAGGGCGGGAACCGTCTCGCCCCCGGGCAGCTGGACCGTCCTCACTTCTTCTTGGCCTTCCGGGTCTTCGCCCAGCGCTTGGTGAAGAAAAGCTCGCCATCGATCCTGATATCCGTCTGGATCGAAAGCTCATGCGTCGTCGCGATCACCGTGGTTTCCGTCACGGTCTTGGAAACCGGCCGCTGGATCGTGGCCGTCTGCCTGGCGACCGACCGGGCGAGCCCCGGCCGGTTCTTCTGCACCGACACGCGATAGACGTGATGGTTGATCATCGTCGTCTCGGCGTCGAGCTTCTGGGTTTCCTCACGGTCGCCGACCAGGGTGACCACGTCGTTGGAGAGGTCGCGGTCGATGCTCCAGCGCTGCCAACCGCCGAGATCGCCGGGGCCTTTCAGCACATCGGCCTGGATCGGACCCCAGTTCGGCACGCGCGCCTTCGCCGGCTTGGCTGTTGGAACGACCAGCTGCGTTCCGGCGTGGCCGAGCGTGATCGCGGAGTTCTCGTTCGGCCAGATCCGCGGGAAGTCGGCGAGCGCCACCGACAGGCGCAGACGATGCCCCGGCGCCAGGCGATAAGCGGTCGGCCGCAGCACCACGTCGATCACGGACTTTCCGGCGCCGATCTCCTTCCAGCCCTGGGTGATCAGGGTCGAGCGGCCGTTCGGTGCAACATCGGCGAGCTTGACCGAGACCGTCGCAGGCGCGGTGGCGTCGAGATCGAGCGTCGCCGTGGCGGCGCCCAGCACGTCGAGCGCGTCCTCGAGCCGCTCGCCGGTCAGCGCGAGCGACTGCGCGTCGTCGCGACTCTGGTCCCAGGGTCGCGATTGAGCGAGCCCGCTCGACCAAGGATCCCAGGCGATGGACTCGGCGCCGACGGTCGGATCGCTCTCATAAACCGTCTTGCCCTTGCCGGCCGCGTTACCGAGCGTCAGGTCGTCGGAGACCTTCAGCGTCGTGGCCTTCGCGCGCGACAGCGGCCATCCATCCTCTTGCCGCCATTCGGCCTCGTGGCCCTGGACGTGGAGGAACACCGGCGGCTCGTCCTCGACGCCGTTCTTCACGTCCTTGAGCCAGCGCTCGAACCAGCGTTCAATCTCGCGCAGCGCAGCGCACGGGCCGTCGAGCGCGAGATCCGGGAAGGCGTGCTTCCACGGCCCCATCATCAGCCGCTTCGGCGCCTTGATCGCCAAATAGTCGGTGATCGTGTCCTCGGCATAGAGGTCGCGCCAGCCGCAGATGTTGAAGGTCGGCGCCTTGATCTTCGTCATGTCGGCAGCGCGCGAGTCCCAGTACTTGCCGGGGCCGGTGTGCTCCCACCAGTCCATGATCCAGGGCGGATTCTTCTCGAGCCGCTCGCGCCAGATCTTGGCCCAGCGTCCCTCGGCGTCCTGATGCAACGGCGGCATCAGGTTCCAGCCGACCATACGCGGGCCCCAGTCGGCGTCGCACCAGAAGCCGGTACGAACGCCCCGGATCTGCAGGAAGCCTCGGCGGATGTCGGCGGTCGCATGGATCGGCACGATCGCTGCCAGCGACTTCGGCCGGGTCGCTGCGACCGACAGCGAGGTGATGCCGGGGTAACTCACGCCCCACATGCCGACCTTGCCGGTGCACCAGCTCTGCTTGGCGATCCACTCGACCGCCTCGTGCCCATCCTTCGCCTCCTGGGCTGCCATCGGCTCGGCGGCGATGCCTTCGGAGCTGCCGAGGCCGCGGATGTCGAGCGACAGGCAGGCGTACCCCTTCGCCGCCATGTGGCGGTTGAAGCCGTCGACGGTGGTGCGGCCACCGCGCCCGTCCTTATGATAAGGCCCGTAGTTGAGCAGCGCCGGCGACGGCCCGCCCTTCTTCGGCCGGTACAGGTCCGCAGCGAGACGCACGCCATCGGACATCGGAATCAGCAGATTCCGCTCAACCACGATATCGGTCATGAGAGATCCCCTGGGAATTGTCGGTCAATCGCCTTGTTCGGAGCGCGGCACCACCAGCGCGAGCGCATTGGCCACGAGCACGCAGGCGGCGAGGAAGTAGAAGACGGCGGCAAGTCCATAGTGATCCGCGATCAGGCCGCCGATCGGCGGGGCGAGCGCGGTCAAGGTCGACTGGGTTCCGAACATGGCGCTGGTCATGGTCGCCGCCAGCGCCGGAGGGGTCCGGTCCATCAGCCAGCTATGGATCACCGGCCGCATCGCATACATGCAGAAGCCCAGGACCGAGATGGCGGCGACGAATACCGTAGCATCGGAGATGAAGGTGAGACCGGCCACCAGCACGGTGGTGCTGGTCATGCCGGCCAGCACGATCGGCCGGCGGCCGATGCGGTCAGAGAGCACGCCTGCGATCGGCGCGGCAATGATGCCGCCGACCTGGAGCAGCATAAGTGCCATGCCCATCCAGAACGGATTCAGCTTTAGCTCATTGGCGAGGTAGAGCGGCAGGAACACCAGGAGGCCGCCCTGCATCATCGAGCGGACGCCGGCCATCAGGCAGAGCGTCCAGACTTCGCGCCGGCGGAAGACGGTGACGGTATTCCTGATATAGGCGCGGAGGTCGGTCGCCTTCGCCTGGGCCTTGGCAGCGGTGTCGCCGCCATTGAGCATCACCAGCAACAGCGCCGCGACGATCACGCCGGACAGCGCATTGATCTCGGCGGTCGCGTGCCAGGTCATGGTCAACATCAGCCAACCGGCGAAAACCGGCGCCACCGCATCGCCGACATTGGCGCCGAGCGCATGGATGGAGAGCGCGTAGCCGCGGTTCCTCGGCAGGTGGCCGGAGAGGTAGGAGATCGCCGCCGGATGCCAGAGCATATTGGTTGCGCCGATCAGGGTCACCGCCGCGGCCAGCGCGACATAGCTGGTGGTGATGCCGACGAAGAACAGGCCCGCCGAGCCGCCGACCAGCGCGATCGCCTGGATCAGAATGCGCCGCCCGGTCAGGTCGACGACGCTGCCGCTCGGCACGTTGGCCAGCGCCGAGCTGACGTAGAAGCAGGTCACCAGCAGGCCGGCCTCGGTGTAGCTGAGGCCGAGATCGCGCGTGATGAAGGGCAATACCAGGTAGAAGGTCGCGGCGATCCAGTGGGTGGCGCCGTGGCCCAGGCTGACGAGGATGACCGGGATCTGGACCTCGCGAGTGGCGAGGGAAGCGCTGGGGGCCGTCATGGCGTCACTTGACCTTGAGGAGTTCCCCGCTCTTCGCCGACTTGCCTATGGCCTCGAAGCACGCGACGCCGTGGACCACGTCGTCCAGCGGCACCGGGTAGGGCACGCCACGGTTGACCGCGGCGGCGAACGCCTCGAGCTCGGCCCGCTCCTTGTTCACCGACGGGAAGTTCCGCGTCTTCGGCTGGCCGTCGACAAGGCAGACGGTGAGCTCGGTCTCGCCCTTCAGCTCGGCCCAGCCCTTGGAACCGTAGACGGTCAGGCGTTGGGCAGGGGCCGTCGCCTGCAGGCAGGCGAGGTAACCCGACATCTTGTTCTTGAAGCGGAACAGCATGCTGGTGGTGTCGTCGAGCGGCACCTCCAGCACCAGGCGGAAGCTCGCGACCTGGATGGTCGCGATATGGCCGACCAGGTAGATCATCGCGTCGACCGTGTGGATGCCGCTGCCGCCCATGCCCCCGGCCGGGCTCTCCGTCGGATCGGCCCGCCACATGCCTTTGCGGTAGCGGAAGCCTCCGGGGCCGGAGGTGTTGCCTTCCAGGTGAAGGATGGTCCCGAGGGCGCCGTCGTCGATCAGGCGCTTCATCTCGTGGAGCGACGGCAGGAACCGGCGGTTATGACCGGCGGCGAGCACAATATTCGCCTTCTTCGCCGCCTGCACCGCCTTGACCGCACTTTCGCGGGTGATCGTCACCGGCTTGTCGACGAAGACGTGCTTCTTGGCCTTGGCCGCAAGCAGGATCTGCTCGGCATGGACGGAATGAGGGGTCGCCAGAACGACGGCGTCGACCTTGGGGTCGGCCAGGGCCGCCTCGTAGTCGGAGTCGAGCGGGAAGCCGTGGTCGGCGGCGAAGGTCGCGGCATGCCTGGGCGTGCGGGTGACGCCGCGCACGAAACGGATCTTGTCGCTTTTCCCCTGGACCGAGTTCACCAGGGTCTGCCCCCAGCGCCCCAGCCCTACGATCGCGCACCTGACCATACGACGTCCCCCCGTCGTGAACCGGCCCGGCTGCAAGACCGGGCCAGAACTTGAAGTTTCGCATCATTCCGTTGGACATTCAACGGCTTGCAGGGTGAAGTGCGGGAACAATCGTAATTTTCCATTGCGGCCGGTCCCTATGAGCACCTCCTCTCCCCGGCGCCTGCGCGACCTTGGGCTCACCGTCGGCGAGATCGAGCCCGGCGCGCGGAACGCCATCACCGACGTGCCGGATGTGGCCGTCGGCCACGCCACGCTGAAGGGCGGCAGCGTCAATACGGGCGTAACTGCCGTGCTGCCTCATGGCGGCAATCTGTTCCGCGACAAGGTCATGGCGACCTCCGTCGTCTTCAACGGCTTCGGCAAGACCACCGGCCTAGTCCAGGTCGACGAGTTGGGCGCGATCGAGACGCCGATCCTGCTGACCAACACCTTGAGTGTCGGGACGGCGGCGGAAGCGCTGGTCCGCTACAAGCTCCGCCGCAACCCGGAGATTGGCGTCACCACCGGGACCGTGAATCCCGTCGTAGGCGAATGCAATGATGGATTTTTAAATGATATTCGTGGATTACACGTCAATTCTTCCCATGTAGATAAAGCGCTTCTGGGGGCAGGGCCAGAGGTTCTCCAGGGTGCGGTCGGTGCCGGCACGGGCATGTCCGCTTATGGCCTCAAGGGTGGCATCGGCTCGGCCTCCCGCCGCCTCCAGATGAAGGGACAGGCCTATCACCTGGGCATCCTGGTCCTCGCCAATTTCGGCCGGCTCGAGGATCTGATCGTGGCAGGACGGCCGATCGGCCGGCGCATCGCCGAGGCCAGGCGCTCGACCACGGCACCCGATTCAGGCTCGATCATCATCGTGCTGGGAACCGACCTGCCGGTCAGCGAACGCCAGCTCCGCCGGATCTCCCGGCGGACCGCCGTCGGCCTTGACCGCACCGGCTCCCATCTCGGCCACGGCTCGGGCGACCTCTGCATCGCCTTCACCACGGCGAACCGGGTGAGCCATGATGAGCCGAGAGCCGTAGTGCCCTGGCATGCCCTGGCCGAGACACGCATCGACCTCGCCTTCCGCGCCGCCGCCGAGGCGACCGAGGAGGCCGTGATCGATGCCATGCTCGCCGCCGATCCCCTGGTCGGCCGCGACGGCAACCGCCGGGACTCGCTCCGCGACTTCCTGCACCTGCTCTGAGGGATCTCCACCATGACCAAGATCGTCGGCATCTCCGGCAGCCTCCGGAAAGCCTCCTTCAACACCGGTCTTTTGAAAGCCGCCGGCGACGGCCTGCCCGACGGCGTCACCCTCGAGATCGCCACTATCCGGGGCATCCCCCTCTACGATGGCGACGCTGAGGACGCGGAAGGGATCCCGCCGGCGGTGACCGCCCTGAAGAACGCCATGATCTCCGCCGACGGCATCCTCCTGGTGACGCCCGAGTACAACAACGGCATCCCCGGCGTGTTCAAGAACGCCATGGACTGGGCGTCCCGCCCGCCGTCGGACTCGGCCAAGGTGTTCGGCAACAAGCCGGTCGCGATCATCGGCGCCTCGCCCGGCAATTTCGGGACGATCCTCGCCCAGAACCACTGGCTGCCGGTAATGCGCACCTTGGGCGTGCGACTTTGGACCGGCGGCCGGCTGATGGTAACCCAGGCCGGGAAGTCGTTCGACGCAGAAGGCCGGCTGACCGACGACGCGATCCGCCAGCGCCTGCAGAAGTTCATGGCCGGCTTCGCCGCCTTCATCCGCGGAGGCTGAGAGATGACGGCCAAGGGCACGACCGTCGTGGCGAAGGCCAGGGCGTCGATCGGCGATGCGCGCTATGCGACGCGGATCCAGGCCGGCCACCACACTCTGACGGCCGACGAGCACGCCGCCTTGGGTGGGAAGGACGCCGGCCCCGCCCCCTTCGCCCTGCTGCTGTCGGCGCTGGGGGCGTGCACGGCGATCACGCTGAAGATGTATGCCGAACGCAAGCAATGGCCGGTTGAGGCGGTCGAGGACGACCTCCGCTACCTCAAGACCGGCGACGAGGCCAGGATCGAGCGGGGCCTCATCCTCAAAGGCTCGCTGACCGGGGCGCAGCGCGCCCGAATGGCGGACATCGCCGAGCGCACCCCGGTGACGCTGGCGATCAAGGGCGGCGTCCCCATCCACACCGAGCTTCGCTGAAGCGGGCCGCCCGCCCCGGCCTTCTTCGGGCGGAGCGGGCAAGCCAGTTCAGGAGGCCGGCGCCGGCTCGGCGGGCGACGGCTGGATCCGGCCGAACCGCCCGCCGTTGTAGTCCTCGATCGCCTGCCGGATCTCCTCCTCGGTGTTCATGACGAACGGACCATAGGAGACGACCGGCTCGTCGATCGGCTCGCCGCTGAGCAGGAGGACGGAGGCGTCGCTGTTGGCCTCCAGCTCGACGTCGGCACCCTCGCGATCCAGCATCGCAACGGCGCCTTCGCGCACGATCTCCGACCCGTTGACCAGGATCGTTCCCTTGAGGACGACCAGGATGACCGGCCGACCCTCCGGAAGAGCGAGCGCGGCGATCCGGTCGCGGCCGAGCTTGAGGTCCCAGACGTCCATCGGCGTGAAGGTGCGCGCCGGGCCTTTGTGGCCGAGATAGTCGCCGGCGATGACGCGGACCGTGCCGGCACCGTCGGCCAGCACCACCGAGGGGATCTGGCCGTCCAGGATCGTCTGGTAGCCGGGGGCCGCCATCTTGTCCCTGGCCGGCAGGTTCACCCAGAGCTGGACCATCTCCAGGGTTCCGCCCTTTCGCGTGAACGCCTCGGAGTGGAACTCGTCATGAAT
>CAMDFP010000226.1 GCA_945897335.1 Asaia bogorensis
ACATACGCGCGGCGCGCCCTATCATCCGCAGACCCAAGGCAAGATCGAACGCTGGCACCAGACGCTGAAGAACCGCATCCTGCTGGAGAACTACTTCCTGCCGGGAGACCTCGAAGCGCAGATCGACGCGTTTGTCGGTCACTACAACCATCGGCGGTATCACGAGAGCCTGAAAAACCTCACACCCGCCGATGTCTATACGGGGCGCGGACAAACAATCCTGTTGGAACGCGAAAAGACGAAAAAGAGGACATTGAAACTGAGGCGATTGCAGCACGCCAAAGCTGCTGCTTAAATCCAACCCAGATGAGCCAAACCCTCCTTAAGTCAGGCGACCATCTGTCTCAAAATATCTGACGACGGACAGTCGGCGGACGCGCTGTGACGACGCAGGCGGCTTCGAGCAGTCAGATGGACCGCTTCGAGACCGAGGTAATGACAGCTCGATAATCTCGGGTCGCTGGTCTCGCTTTCAGGCATGTGGATCGACCGCGTTGCCGAGCGCCGCCCGATGAAGGCCGTAATGCTGGATATGGATTCCTGCGTCAGCCCGACTTTCGGCGATCAGGAGAACACGGCCTATAACGGCCACTTCGGCTGTACCTGCTAACACCCGCTGTTCGTGTTCAATCAGTTCGGCGATCTGGAACGATGCGCCCTTCGATCCGGCAACGTTCATTCCGCCGATGGCTGGCATGATGTTCTGGAACCCGTGGTCGCGCGTTACAGGAACCGGAAGGTGCGCCGCTTCTTTCGTGCCGATGCCGCCTTCGCGAACCCTGAGGTCTATGAGTTCCTGGAGGCCGAGGGCTACAAATACACGATCAGGCTCCCCGCCAATCAGGTTCTTCAGCAACGCGTCGCCCATTTGCTCAAGCGCCCAGTCGGCCGTCCTCCGAACGAAGTCCGGCGCTACTACGCCAGCTTCAGCTATCAGGCGCAAAGCTGGAAGACGCCACGCCGGGTAGTGGCGAAGGTCGAATGGCATCCGGGCCAGCTTTATCCAACAGTTGGATTTATCGTCACCAACCTGTCGCGACCGGCGGAGCGCGTCGTCGCCTTCTACAACGGGCGCGGCACCGCCGAGCAATGGATCAAGGAAGGCAAGAACGCGACGAAGTGGACACGGTTGTCATGCTGCTCGTTCGCTGCCAATGCGGTGCGCCTCCAACTCCACGCACTCGCGTACAATTTTGCAAACTTCCTGCGCACGCTGGCGCTACCTGACGGCATCGAGAAATGGTCGCTGACCAGCCTGCGGGAAAAGCTCGTGAAGATCGGCGCGAAGCTTGTCGCCCACGGCCGCTACATGACCTTCCAGATGGCCGAGGTCGCGGTGCCGCGTGATCTGTTCCGGCGCATTCTTCAGATGATCGACGGACTTCGACCAGAGCGACCGGCGAGATGTTGAGCAACTCGACTGCGCCGGCGCACGTGCCGACCAACGGGAGAACTGCGTCCGAAAACCTGTCGAACGGAGCAAAACAGCCGATTTCGGCGGCAAGGCCCTGGATTGAGCGTAGGCAGAAGCGGGCCGGGGACGAAATATGGCACCGACGCGCTTCCGCTTTGCTTCAGGCGGCCCTATCCTTCCGCCACGGTGGCCGGATCGGCCGGCCACCTGTTGGGGGAATGTCGGCTACGATCGGTTGGCACCAGGGAGACAATGCCATGCCATCCAGCCAGGGCCGAATCCAGACGACCCATGTCGGCAGCCTGCCGCGACCGCCGGAGCTGGTGAGCGTTCTGTTGCGCCGCGCCAAGGACGAGCATGTCGACTCTGCCGCGTTCGACACCGCCGTGGCCGCGGCGGTGACCGCCGTCGTCGCCCGCCAGAAGCAAGCCGGCATAGACATTCCGAGCGACGGCGAGATGAGCAAGATCAGCTACGCCACCTACGTCACCGAACGCCTGACCGGCTTCTCAGGCGACAGCCCGCGGCGTGTGCCGGCCGACCTTCTGGAGGTCCCGCGCTACATGAAGCGCCTTGCCGACTCGGGCGGCACGCCGACGCTGAAGCGCCCCTGCTGCACCGGCGCCATCCACGTTCGCACCACCGAGCCGCTCGAGGCCGACCTCGCTCACTTCGCCTCGGCCCTGAAGGCGAGCGGCTACACGCAGAGCTTCATGAACGCGGCGGCGCCCGGCGTCATCGCCCTCTTCCAGCCCAACCGCTACTACCCTAACGACGAAGCTTACCTGGAGGCGCTCTCCCAGGCCATGGCGGCGGAATACCGACGCATCGTCGAGGCCGGCCACTATCTGCAGATCGACAGCCCCGACCTCGGCGCCGGACGTCATACGATGTATTCGGATCTGAGCGAGGACGAGTTCATCCGCCGGCTCGACGGGCACGTCGCCGCGCTCAACGCGGCCCTCGCCGGCATCCCGCAGGACCGCGTCAGGCTGCATCTCTGCTGGGGCAACTACGAAGGGCCGCACACCCACGACATCGCGATGGCGCGAATCCTGCCGACCGTGCTCCGGATTCGGGCCGGGGCCATTTCCTTCGAAGGCGCCAACCCCCGCCACGCCCATGAATGGGTCGTGTTCCGCGATATCAAGCTGCCGGAGGATCGTGTGATCATCCCGGGCGTAGTCGACAGCAGCACCAACTTCGTCGAGCATCCAGACTTGGTGGCCGAGCGCCTCTGCCGCTTCGCCGACATGGTCGGGCGCGACCGCGTGATCGCCGGCACCGACTGCGGATTCGCCACCGTCGCCGACTGGAACGTCGTCGACCCCGACATCGTTTGGATGAAGCTGGAAGCGATGGTCGAGGGCGCGAGGCGCGCATCGCGCCTCCTGTGGAAGAACTGACGCCGACTCGCGCCACGCAACCAGGAGAGGTCGCCTCAATGCCGTCCGCCAAGTTCGCCATGGTCGCCACGACGCGGAACGAGCGTCACCTCCAGACCATGAAGCAGATCGGCGTCGATCACGTCGTCCACTACAGCATGGACGATCTGCCGGACTCTCTGGAGGAGTTGACCGATATCCGCGATCGCTATGCCTCATTCGAGCTGACCTGGGCCATTGCCGTTGGGATGAACGTCAAACTGCTGAGCCAAATCGCTCAGCGTCCTCTCACCCCTGACGGCGGCCAAAGTAACCTTCGCCTTGAAGGCCGGTGTGTGGTTCCGGCGCGGTCGTCTGCTCATCGTCTCTCCTGTTCGGAAGCCATCCTTGGCTCCCAGTCAGGCAGAAAATCCACTTATCGCCTTGTTCAGATTTCCCGAGCCAGCTCTCAGGCCCAGCCGCTAGATTTGGCCCGCAAAGTCATGAGAAGATTGTCGGATGGCAATTGATCCGGTTCTGGGGCCGAACGCAGACTTGGTCGGCGTGCGCGGCTCACGCGAACGGCTGGAGACTCCGGCGCTCGTGCTAGACCTCGATGCGTTGGAGTACAACATTGCGGACCTCGCGCGTCACGCCGCACGCAACGGCTACAAGCTCCGCCCGGCAGCCAAGGTCCACAAGTCGGTCGAGATCGCGCGTCGACAGGTCGCGGCGGGCGCGATCGGACAGTGCTGCGCGACGCTAGCCGAGGCAGAAATCCTGGTGGAAGCCGGCATCCCTGGCGTGTTCCTCTTCTCCTCGGTGGCAACACCCGGCAAGATCGCGCGGCTCGTGCGTCTTGCATCGAAGGCCAAAGACTTTCTGCTGGCCGTTGATGATCTTGCCAATGTCGAGGCGATTGGCGAGGCCGCACGCGCCGCCGGCACCAAAATGCGCCTGCTGGTCGATGTCGAGGTCGGTGGCCGGCGCACCGGTCTAGCCGATGCCGGCGCCGCGGTCGCGCTCGCTCAGCGCATCGCGCGTCACGACAGCCTGATCTATGCCGGTATCCAAGGCTATAATGGTGGCTTCCAATCCACCCCAAGTTTCGCCGAGCGTAGCGCGCTCCAGGCGCTTTGCGCCGAGGTCGTAAGCGGCGTGGTGGACCGGTTAAGGTTGGCGGGACTGCCGCCCGAGATCGTGACGGGCGGCGGCACCGGCAGTCATGCGATCGATGCCATGCAGGGCGTGTTCACCGAGGTTCAAGCCGGCTCCTACGTTTTCTTGGACATGAACTACATCGACGCCGACATGCGCGCGGACGAGGCACGCCCCTTCCGCCCGTCGCTGTTCGTGCGGACCACGGTCATCAGCGCGGCGCAGCCCAGCTTCGTCGTCACCGACGCAGGCTTGAAGGAGTTCGCGCGCGAGGGTAGGGCTGCCCCGCGCCCGTTCCGCGGCGCGCCCGAGGGCGCACGCTACGCGATCATTGGGGATGACATGGGACGGATCGAGTTTGCAGACCCGAACGACAGGCTGCCGGTCGGCCATGCGGTCGAGTGCCTGCCGCCGCACTGCTACGCGACACTAAACCTCTATCCTGTGTTCCACTGCGTGCGCGGCGATACGCTGGTCGACATCTGGCCGATCGATGCGCGGGCCACCCAATAAGGCCGTACGTCCGGCCGACCCCACGTTGACCGGGCGTGTTAGCGGATAGACTCGGCAGCGCGACCCCAAGCAGCTCGGCGGAGCGGTGCCGGGGCGTCGCCGCCGTCTGTGATCGCGTCGCTCGGAGGCGGTCGTGTTTAGAAAACTTACGGAGAATCCGCGTCGCAAGAGAGCAGCACTATCCTCGATCCCCGAATGTCATCAACCGTGACCTTCACCGGCAAACCGATCCGATGGCCGGTCGGCTTCTGAGCCAGGACAGGCTTCCTTAACAAACGCCTCATGCTGAGCTGGTCGAAGCATGAGTCGATAGCGCTCCGCGCCTGGACGAACCCGGTTGACCCGGGCAGCGATTTGTCCCGACATTCCCCCTCCATCAAAACGGGGTGGCAGCGGCATGCGCGACCGCAGTGGCAATCTGACCATCAAGGTCGATCCAAAGTGGATCGATCTCGCCCAGGAGTTCCGGAGGAAGCCCTTCGGCGGCCATACGCCGGCGCTTCAGGAGCTGCTTGCGGTGATGCGGACCAAGCCGATCGAGGGCCGCTACTTCCTGTGGCTCTCGAAGCCGCATAGCGAGTGGACGCTGGCGAAGATGTCGGAGACGCGGCCGCTGAAGCCGATCCTGATCGGCCCGACTTTCACCTCGCTCGAAGAAGCGGAGTGGCACGTGTTCAAGCTGCGCTGGGAAGCGATGACCGGCCAGAAGCTGGCGATCGCCTAAGGAGCGGATGATGGTCTCGGTCATGGGATACGCCGATCGCCGCAGCGTGCGTGTCGGCGAACCGATCCAGTTCAAGGTCAGCGTCGACGGATCGCCGACCTACAAGGCGACAATCGTGCGCCTGCTGAGTCCGCAGACCTTCCCCCAGCCGCATGCGCCCGAGTTCCGGTTCGATGCGATGCCATGCCCGTTCAACGGCGAGCATAGCGGCCAGCGTCACGAGATCCCGGCCGGCAGCTACGCCGAGATCCCGGCGCATCCGAAGCTGACGCGTCTGACCACCTGCACGCTCGCCGCCTTTGTCTGGCCGACAACTCCCGAAAAGGGCGAGCAGGCGATCATGGGCAACGCCGACGGCGCCGACGGCATCGGCCTCGTGATCGATGCCGAGGGCCGGCTCGCGCTCGCCGTCGGCACCCGGCGCTACGCGTTGCCGCGGAAGATGCGGCAGCGCCGCTGGAGCTTCGTCGCCGCCGCGATCGACGCGGCGGGCGGCACCGCGCTCGTCTACGCGCGCGAGGTTGAGCTCTTCCAGTTCGACGCACTAGGCCCGACGCAGCAGCGATTCGACCGCGTGCCCCGGCCTTCGCCATCCGAGCGACCATTCCGGATCGGCGCGCGGTCCGACGGTGCAAAGGCGATCCGCCACTACAACGGCAAGATCGAGCGGCCGCGCGTGCTCAACCGCGCGCTCACATACTCCGATCTGGAGCGCCTGGCGATCGCCGGCCCGACCGGGCCCGCCCATGTCGACGCGATCGCCGACTGGGACTTCTCGCGCGACATCTCGTCCGAGGTCGTGCGCGACGTATCGCCGAACGGGCTCTGGGGTACGACCGTCAATCTGCCGACCCGCGCCCTGATCGGCTCGAACTGGAAGGCCGAGCGCCACGACTGGCGCGCGATCCCCGAGCAATACGGCGCGATCCATTTCCACGACGACGACATCTACGACTGCCTGTGGCCGACGGCCTTCGAGCTGACGATCCCCGATACCTGGAAGAGCGGCACCTACGCGCTCCGGCTTGAGACCGGGGACTCAGAGTTCTGGGTGCCGTTCTTCGTACGCCCGAAGAAGGGCCAGGCGAAGGCGCGCTGCGCCTTCCTAGTGCCGACCTGCACCTACGCCGCCTACGCCAATTTCCGCTCGCGCGTCGAGGGACGCTGGAATGAGTTCTATCACGGCCGCGTCACCGTGCTCGACCGTACCGACTTCCTGATGGAGGATTACCCGGATCTCGGATCCTCGACCTACGACTCGCATTCCGACGGCAGCATGACGCTCTACTCGTCGATGCTGCGGCCTGTGACCAACTACCGACCCACGGGCCGTGTCTACAAGTTCTGCCAGGACATGTTGTTCATCGCCTGGCTCGAGCACGCGAAGATCGACTACGAGGTGGTGACCGACGAGGACCTGCACGACGAAGGCGTCGGCGCGATCTCCGACTACGCCTGCATCTTCACGGGATCTCATCCCGAGTACTACACGACCAGGATGCTGGACGCGGTCGAGACATTCCTCCGCGACGGCGGCCGCTTCATGTATCTCGGCGGCAACGGCTTCTACTGGCAGACCGCCTATCACCCGACGCTTCCGGGCGTGGTCGAAGTGCGCCGCGGCGGCCAGCTGTTCCTGGCCTCCGACGTGGTGGGCGAGAGCAATTTCAGCTTCACCGGCGAGATGGCCGGCTCCTGGAATCGCGTCGGCCGGCCGCCGAACCTGATCTGCGGCGTCGGCTTTGACACGCAGGGCTTCGACACCTGCGCCGGATACCGGCGCTCGCAGGCCAGCCGCGAACCGCGCGCCGCCTTCATCTTCGAGGGCGTGAACGAGGAGATCGTCGGCGACTTCGGCGTTTTGATGGGCGGTGCCGCCGGCTACGAAATCGACCGCTATGACGTCAATTTCGGATCGCCGCGCCACGCGTTGCTGCTGGCCTCCTCTTTTGGTCACTCCAATATCTACGACTTCGCTGCTCTGAGCTTCACCGACCTGGTGCCGAAGCTGAACGAGGGGGATCTGGATCCCCTTCGCGCCGATATCGTCTTCTTCGAGACGCCCGGCGGCGGTGCGGTCTTCTCGGTGGGCTCGATCGCCTGGTCGGGCTCGCTTTCGTGGAACGACTACGACAACAACATCGAACGGATCACCCGGAACGTGCTGACGCGCTTCGTCGATCCCACGCCGTTCAAGATGCCGGAGGGCGCATGAGCGAGCTCACTGCCGGCGTCACCGTCTCGGCCGATCCCGGCGCCGGCTTTGGCCTCGGCGGCCGCGTCGCCATCGTCACCGGTGCCGCGTCGGGCATCGGCCGCGCCACGGCCGAGCTGCTGGCGCGCGTCGGCGCCGCGGTCACGGCGGTCGACGTCAATCCGAAGGGCTTGTCCGGACTCGATCTCGGCCTCGACGGCGCCACCGATACCGCCGACCTCTCGGTGCCCGCCGCCTGCGAACGGGTGGTCGACGGCGTGCTCGAGCGCCACGGCCGCCTCGACATCCTGGTCAGCGCCGCGGCGATCCTCCGCCGCGTCGCGATCAAGGACGTCGACGCGGCGCTGTGGGAGCAGATGATGGACACCAATCTGCTCAGCCAGTTCGCGATGTGCCGAGCGGCGGTGCGGCCGATGCGCAAGCAGAAGTCCGGCCGCGTTGTCGTGATCGCCTCGACCGCCGCCTTCAACGGCGGCGCCGACAACTCCTCGGTCTATGCGATCGGCAAGGGCGGCAGCCTCGCTCTTGCCAAGTCGATGGCGCGCCAGCTGGCGTCCGACGGCGTCACGGTCAACGCGATTTGCCCGGGCGGCATCGACACGCCGATGGGGCGCTCCGGCTTTACCGAGGAGAGCTGGAATGCGCACTACGCGAAGAACGTGCCGCTGCGCCGCGCCGGCAAGCCGGAAGAGGTGGCGAACGTGATCCTGTTCCTGGTCTCGGACTGGGGAAGCTACGTCACCGGACATACCCTCGACGTCGAGGGCGGGCTGATGCTGCGATGAGCGCCGATCTCGCCCTGCTCGGCCTCGTGGGCCGCGTCGCCATCGTCACCGGCGCTGCCTCCGGCATCGGCAAGGCCGCCGCCGAGATCATGGCCGCAGCCGGCGCCAGGGTAACCGCCGTGGACATCAACGCCGACGGCGTCAAGGCGACCGTCGCCGGGATGAGAGGTTCGGGCCATGTCGCCG
>CAMDFP010000227.1 GCA_945897335.1 Asaia bogorensis
ATATCGGTCTGCCGGTCCTCGTCCCAGCGCACCGGGCTGATGCCGATGACGCGGGTCGACCGGCCGAGCGCCTTGGCGCCCAGCATCAGGCCCGCCGGGGTCATGTTGGCGCCGGAGACGTAGACGTAGTCGGCCTTGAGATTGCGCGCCGCAAGCTGAGCGTCCATCTCGACCATCGCCTCGACATAGCCCACGGTCGAGATCGACAGCGTCGACATGGCGAAGGGCGAGACCAGATAGGGCTTGCGGCCGGCGGCCTTCAGCTCGGCGGTCTTCGCTTCGAGCATCGGCGGCAGGCGCTGGACGTCGTCGATGTCGACGACGGTGACATTGGCGCCCATCAGCTTGTCGAGCAGCAGGTTGCCGGTGAGCCTGGGACCCTTGATCCCATGCACCAGCATCAGCTCGACCTTGAGGCCGAGGCGCGCGGCGGCGGCCGTGATCTGCCGGCACCAGTTCGACTGGGTATAGGCGCCGGCGACGATGGTGTCGCAGCCCGACGCGACGATGCCGGGGAACAGGAATTCGAGCTGGCGGGCCTTGTTGCCGCCGAACGCCAAGCCCGTCATGTCGTCGCGCTTGACCAGGATCTCGGGGCCGCCGAGGGCCGCGGTCAGGCGCGGGCAGGCTTCCAGCGGCGTCGGCAGATGGGCGAGCCGGGTGCGCGGCAGCCGGTCGATCCGGGCCTGGAGTTCGTCTCGCGTCAGCGGCTGGTTGCGGGTTCGGGTCTGCACGGCCATGGCATGTCTCCTCGGGCGCTCGCGGTCGGCCGAAGCCTATCACGCGTGCCGGCGATCGCGGGCGCGAGCGGAGGGCGGGCGGAATATGTCGCCCGGCAACTCCTGCCCATCAGCGGTCCGTCCCGATCTTTCGCCGCCGCTGCGGCTGTGATCGTCAAAGGTCTTGGCGGTGGCCCCGTTCTTGCTCGGGGGTCCTCCTGCAGTCCAGGGGTGGATCGCACACGGCTCCAGAACGGAAGCGGATCATGCTCATCCACGCCAAGCGGCTCCTCACTCATATCCTCTACGCGCTCCTCGCACTCGCCTTCCTGCTCGTCGGACTTTCGCCGGCGAGGTCGGCGACGGAGTCGACGGTTACCATGGTCGGTTCCGTCGGCAATCCCGCGTCGCTCACGGGCGGCACGACGTCGACGCAGTCGCTGACCTCGACCGTCTACTATCTTCAGCTCGGTCCGATCCCGACCGGCCAGAGCTGGGCCGACGCCAGCTTCGCCGTCTATCTGAGCCAGGGCCGCTTCGTCTCGGCGCCCAGCGTCGCCATCACGGACGCTGCCGGGGCGGCGGTCGGCGTGACGGCGACGGCGACGGGCTCGCCCGGCACCAGCGTCGCCTATCGCTTCTCCGGCGACCTCCCCAACGGTGCCATCCTGCGCTTCACCGGCATTGCGCTGGGCGGCCTGGTCGCGGCGACGACGGGCACATCAGTGAAGATCATCGCGGCGGCCGGCAACGGGACCGCCTGGCGCCAATACGCGACCTGGCAGACCCTGGGGACGATCGCCTCGACCGGTTCCACGATCACGCCACAAAACGGCTGGTGGTGGTCGGCGACCGAGTCCGGCCGCGGCTACGCCATCGAGGTCGCTAATGGGCGCCTCATGCTCGCCGCCTACATGTACCGGGCCGACGGCACCAGCGCCTGGTACGTCGCCAACGTTCCGCTCTCCGGCAGCGTGTTCACCGGAACCCTCATCGAATATGGTGGTGGCGAGACGATCTCCGGCTCCTGGCAGCCGGCGACTGCGATCGGCGGCGTTGCCACCGTGACGATCTCCTTCGCGAGCCCGACCGCGGCGACGCTTCATTGGAGCGGCAGCGCCTTCGGCGCTAGCGGTGCGACCACGTCGATCTCGCGCTACTCCTTCACCGGCAGCGCCGCAGTCACCGCGCCGGCGACGTCGTCGGCGCCGGAGACCGGCTGGTATTGGAACGCGGAGGAAGCCGGCACCGGGTGGTTCGTCGAGATGCAGGGCTCCCAGATCTTCCTCGCAGTCTACCTGTACGACACCGACGGCTCCGCGCGCTGGTATGTGGCGCAAGGCGCCGTGACGACGACGTCCGGCGTCTTCGGTGCCGGGGCCGGCATCGTTCTGGAAGCAGGACTGACCGAGTTCTCAGGTGGGCAGACCCTGACCAGCGGTGCGCGTCCGGGCTTGCAGGCCGAGTCGAAGGGCGAGCTCTCAGTTCTGTTTACTTCGACGGCGGCGGCGACGATCACTCTCCCGAGTGGACGGCGGCTCGAACTCGCCCGCTTCAGCCAGTTCTAGCGGCCACCCCGGAGCGCCTGTTCGGCTAGGCCGGGGAGGAAGGTGCGGCGGGCCGTCCGGCCATGCGCTCCCGCAGCCCCGGGATCTGGTCGAAAGGCAGCATCGGCGGGTGCCAGCGGCGCAGCGTCTCCTCGGCCTTCATCGAGAAGCCGAAGGGGTCGCCGCCGACTGCCCGCCAGTCGATACGATCGGACAGCTCGAGCAGGCCGAAGGTGCCGGCCGCCTCGCCGCCGGTCGTGAAGGTCTCTGTCAGCGACTGCAAGGTCAGATGCGGCATGCCGTCGACCTTGGTCACGGTGTTCCAGTGCACATGGCCTGAGATCCAGGCGAGCGGCACCTTGGCGTTGCGAAGGATCGTCCGGAGCCGCGCCGCGTCCGGATAGGTGGCGTGCTCGGGGTTGCGCTCGAAGTAGTAGTTGCCGATCTGCGAGTGGCCGGAGATCGGGACGTGGCTCACCACCAGCAGCGGCCGGTCGGCGACCGCGACGGTCGCGGCGAGCCAGGCCACGTCGACTTCGGAGAAGACGAAACCGCCCGGTCGGCGGATCCGGGAATCGGCCTGCCAGAACGCGATGCGCCAAGTGCCGAGGTCGATGCAGCGATGTGTCAGGTCCTGGCCGAAGATCGCTTCGTTGTCGGCGACCGACAGGAAGTCGCGGTCGTGATTGCCGGTGATGTGGAAGCGGGGCAGCCCGAAGGAGGCGAAGGCCTCGGCGACGTCGCGCTCGAGGCCGAGATCGGTCTCGCGGTCGACGTCGGAGATGCGGTCGCCCATATCGATCACCGCGTCAACCTTCGCGTCGACGGCGAAGCGCCGGAACTCCTCCAGCAGCGGCAGCGCCGCCGATCCCTTCTTGCTGGCGGTGTCGCGGCCATGATGGATGTCGGTGACGAAGGCGAGGCGGGTGGTCATCGTGGATGTCCCGAGGGAAGTGCCGCCCGGGTCGATCCCCGGGCGGCGAGGTTGGGGGACGTCAGTTCGCCTGTGCCAGCGAGACGCCGGTGGCGCGGAAATCGAGCACGTAGGGAATATGTCCGGGCTTGGGTGCCCAGTTGACCGACTTCTTCATGCCGTAGGACTCGTAGGGCTGGTAGAGGACCAGAACCGGCGGGTCGTCGCGGACGATCTCCATCAGTTCCGTATATGCCTTCTTGCGGGCCTCGAGCTCGGTCGAGAAACGGAAGCGCTCCCAGGTCTGGACGAACTCGGCGCTCGGCTTCCAGCGGCCTTCCGAGTTGGCGTTGCCGCCCGGAGCCCACATGATGCCGAAGGAACCGGCCGGATCGGGGAAATAGAGCGGATTCGACCAGTTCCGGCTCATCATCGTGGGATCGCCGCCGGTCCACTTGTCGTCGACCTTGATCTCCATCTTGACGCCGACCGCCCCCCACATCTCCTGGATCGCCTGGGCGGCGAGCAGGCCGTTGGTATAGTAGGCGGCCTGCGTGTCGAAGCGGATCGGGAAGCCGTCGTAGCCGGCCTCCTTGAGGAGCTGCCTGGCTTTCGCCGGATCGTAGCGGAAGGTGTCGAGCTCGGGCATGTAGAGTGCCCCGAACTGCGGATAGGTGTGGCTGCCGGGGACCGTGGCCTTGTTGAGCCAGAGGGCCTCGTTCAGCATCTTGCGGTCGATCGCCAGCGACAGTGCCTGACGGATCCGCTTGTCCATCTTCGGGTTGGCCTGATTGAAGATGATGACGTGGAACAGCGGAGTGACCGCACCGACCGCCTTGAGCCTGGCGTCGCTCTCGATCGGTTGGATCTGATCCGGCGGCACGTTGGTGATGAGGTCGACCTCGCCGTTTTTGAGCGCGGTCAGGCGCGCCGACAGCTCCGGAATGCGAGTCACGGTGACCTTGGCCAGCGGAGCCTTCTCGCCCCAGAAGCCGTCATGTCGCTCGTAGACGACGCGCTGGTTCGGCACGAACTCCGAGATCCGGTAGGGGCCGGTGCCGACCGGCTTGAGGGCGAAGGCTTCGTAGTCGGACGATTCCAGCGCGTCGGGCGCGCCACTGAGGGCGAGAGTGTACTTCTTCGGCACGATGTTGAGTTGCTGGATGTTCAGCAGCGTCTCGAACAGTGGCTCAGGCTTCCGCGCGGTGATGCGGATCGTCTGCTCGTCGACCTTCTCGACCTTGGCGAAGTTGGAGACGAAGGCCTTGCCCATCACCACATGCGGCGGGAAGGTCGGGTTGATCATGCGGTCGATCGAGAAGACGACGTCGTCGGCGGTCATGGTGTCACCGGTGTGGAACCTGACGCCGGACCGAAGCTTGAGCTCCATCACGGTGTCCGACAGCTGCTTCCACTCGGTCGCGAGGCCGGGACGCCACACGCTCTCGGCCTTGCTCACGTCCTTGCCGATCAGCGAATCGAAGGCGTTGTAGTAGAACTGCGAGCCGACGTTGGAAAAGTCGCGGCCGGGGTCGAGGAAGGGCGCCATGTTCTGCACCCCGACCTTGAGTTCCTGTGCGCCGGCGCCGGTGGACGCCAGCAGCACGGCCGCGACGGCGCCCATGCGAGTGATCTTGTTCATGCGGTTACCTCTCTCCTCGGGTTGAATCAGCGGTCGCGCAAGACGACGTCGAAACGATCGCGCAGCCAGTCGCCGATCAGCATGACGGCGAGCGAGACCAGAGCGATCAGCAGAGCCGGCGCGGCGACGATCCACGGAGCGGTCGCCATGTAGTCGCGGCCGTGACCGACCATCGAGCCCAGGCTCGCGGTCGGCGGCTGCACGCCGATGCCGATGAACGACAGCGACGACTCGAGCAGGATCAGATTCGAGATGTTGAGGGTGAGCATCACGATCACCGGCGAGACGATGTTCGGCAGCATGTGCTTGAAGACGATGCGCAGCCGCGAGGTGCCGATCGCATGCGCCGCTTCGATGTACGGCAGGTTGCGGATCGCCAGGATCTGGGCGCGGACGAGGCGGGCGAAATGCGCCCAGTAGGCGAGCCCGAAGCAGGCGACCAGTACAATCAGGTCGCTGCCGAGCAGCGCGAAGATCAGGAGCGCCACCAACGTGAACGGGATCGAGAGCTGGATATCGGCGATGCTCATGATCAGCCCGTCGACGACGCCGCCGACGAAGCCGGAGGTCAGGCCGAGCGTGGCGCCGACGAGGAGGCCGACGGCGGCGCCGGCGAGAGCCATGCCGAGCGTGAGGCGCAGCCCGTAGAGGCAGCGCGACAGGAGGTCGCGCCCAAGTTGGTCTGTGCCGAGCCAGTGATCGGCGAGTGCCCGATCGAAGCCGGCCGGGGGCCTGAGGCGTGCCAGCAGCTTCTGCGCCTGGGGATCGAATGGCGCCAGCATCGGAGCGAACAAGGCAAGGCCGAGCAGCAGGATACCGACGAAGCCGGCGATGACCATCACCGGATTCCGTGCGGCCGCTCGAATCAGTCTCGCCAGACGCTCTGAGAGGCCAAGCCGCACCGCCTCCGTCTCGGACGAGAAGTCGATCGGAGGCTTGATGCTCGTGGTGTCGGTCACGGGCTCACGCCTGCGCCAGGCGTACGCGCGGGTCGACCGCGGCATAAAGCAGGTCGATGGCAAAATTGACCGTGACCACCGCCGTAGCGACGATCAGGACGCCGTATTGCAGGACGGGGTAGTCGCGCCGGAGCGTGGCACCGACGAGGAGGTCGCCGATGCCATTCCAGGCGAAGATGTACTCGACCACTACCGCGCCCGAGACCAACGTGGTGATCTGCAGTCCGATCACGGTGATGACCGGGATCAGAGCGTTCCGGAGACCATGGCTGAAGATTACCTCGCGCTCCGACAGGCCCTTGGCCCGTGCCGTCCTCACATAGTCCTGCTCGAGCACATCGAGCATGGCGCTCCGGGTATAGCGGACCAGCGAGGCGACGAAGAAGGAAGAGAGCGCGATCGTCGGCATCACGTGATGCAGGAACGTGGCGTTGCCCGAGCTCGGCAGCCAATGGAGCGTGAAAGAGAACAGCAGCAGCAGCAGGATCGAGAGGATGAAGTTGGGCAGCGAGTAGCCCACGAACGCGATCGTGAGGATCGCCGCTCCGGTGGCGCTGCGACGGCGGACAGCGGCAAGAATGCCGAGCGGAACGCCAAGGGAGATGGTGACCAGGAGGGTCAGCAGCAGGAGGCGTAGGCTCGGGCCGACCCGCTCGGCGAAGATCACTGAGACGGGCCGGCGCTCGACTAGGCCAAGGCCGAATTCACCATCGAAGATGGCGCGAAAAAAGCGAAAGTACTGTTCGAATGCGGGGCGATCGAGGCCGAAATAGGCAATCATCATCTCGCGCGAGTTGGCGTCCAACCCCTCCGGCATGATGAAGTCGATCGGATTACCGGTGAGCCGCATGGCGACGAAGACCAGGGTGGCGATGACCCATATGGTCAGGGCCATTCGTCCAATGCGGCCGATCAAGTAGCCCGTCATGCACCCGTCCGCCGTGTCTCGAAGGTTCGCTTGGCGGAGTGTGGGCAACCCGGGTTACCGGCCGGTTGCGCATATTTGGAGTTTTTAAGATCCCTGGCAGACAAGGCGCCGGGAACCCGCGGGGCCGAAGCGCCTTAATCCCTCGTGACAGCCCCGGCCGTGACCAAGTCGCGCGAGACCGCGCCTCCGCCCGAGGACATCGTGGCGGAAGAGGCCGTGCCCGTTGCCGCGCCGGTGGAGTTCTCGCTGACGCCGGCACAGGCGACATTCCTGCTGCAGAGCGGGATGCTGCTGCTCGCGGTGTTCGTGGTCATGTATGTGGCGAAGGCGATCATCCTGCCGGTCATTCTGGCCTTCGTCCTCAAACTGCTGCTGAATCCGGCGTTCCGCTGGCTGCAGCGTCTGGGGTTGCCTCGAGTCCTCGGCGCGCTGCTGCTGCTGGTGGCTCTGAGCGCAACCATCGTCGGCCTGGTCGCGGCGCTGTCGGGCCCTGCCGTCGACTGGTTCGCCAAACTGCCGGGAGGCATCCCGCGCCTTCAGGAGAAGCTAGAGTTTCTGCGCCAGCCGGTCGAAATCTTCCGTCGCTTTCTCGCGGCGGTGCGGGGCCTCGCACCGCTGGAAAGCGCGGTGGTCGCGATTCCCACGAGCGAGGGCACGCTGCACGAGCAGCTCTTTGCCGGTACCTGGAACTTCGCCGCCGGCCTGTTCACCACCGGGCTTCTGCTGTTCTTCCTGATGATTGCCGGCGACACGTTCCTGCGCAAGCTGGTGGAGATCCTGCCCTCGTTCAGCGAGAAGCGTCAGGCAGTGGAAATGTCGCAGCAGATCGAAAGCGACATTTCCGCCTACCTCGCCACCGTCACCATCATGAACGCCGCTGTCGGTCTCGCCACCGCGCTGGTCATGTGGTCCTGCGGCATCGGCGACCCGGTGCTCTGGGGCGCCGTAGCCTTCCTGCTGAACTACGTGCCCATCCTGGGGCCTCTGATCGGTGTCGGGCTGTTCGTCCTGGTCGGCCTGCTGACCCTGGACATGCTGTGGGAGGCGCTGCTTCCGGCCGGCCTCTATCTGCTGATCCACGTGATCGAGGGCGAAGGCGTCACGCCGATGCTCTTGGCGAAGCGCTTCACCCTAAACCCGGTGCTGGTGATCCTGGCTCTGGTCTTCTGGTACTGGATGTGGGGCGTGCCCGGCGCCATCCTGGCGGTGCCGCTGCTCGCGATCACCAAGATCGTCTGCGACCGCATCCGGCCGCTGAACGCCTTCGGGCATTTCCTCGCCGGCTAGGCGCTCATGAAAAAGGCGCCGCGAGGGGATCGCGGCGCCGTCTCATCTTGAGCTGTGACAACCGTCAGCAGACGGTGCCGACCGGGCAGATCTTGGCGGAGCTGCCGGGCGGCACGTACACCGTTGTTCCTGACGGCGGTGCCATGACGACGCTGGGCGTGGGCGTGTCGCCGCCGCCGCAGGCGACGAGCATGAGCGGCGTCGCGAGAGCGATCAGAATCAGCGGGCGCATGCGCCTCTCCTCGAAAGGTATTCCTGTAGGCAAAACGCCGGGACCGGGCGTCGGTTCCCGGAACGAGGTCGCGTCCCGTCCGTTGTCTTCTTTGAGAAGGAGGAGATGCCATGCCCATACGA
>CAMDFP010000228.1 GCA_945897335.1 Asaia bogorensis
CATTTTCGGATAGCTGGCAGACCCATCCGCTGCAGCCGGCTTGGCTTCTTGTTCACCTCGTGCCACCAGGGGACGAGTTGGGGGCTCGGTACGTCGTGCGGGACCATGCCGCACTCATACGCGGCCGTCTCCCAAGTTGAGAATGCATCACTGATCGGATCGTCTTGGAACCGCGGCACCCAGGTCTCGTCAAGGACCGCCTTCCACCCAGAAGCGACGTATCTGCGTAGCTCGTCGGCGGACACTGGGTCCGCAAGGGCGCGAAGGGCGTCTGTCACGCGGCCTCCGAGTGAAGCGGTGGGGTTGTACCCTCACCCTAGCTCCCTCCATCGGCGGTGCGGGCCCTTTTTTATAGCGGTGTGAGACGAGGCTTACGGGACGCCTGGGCGGATCGGTGCGCTGCTGCATTTTTATCAGCACGCGCTCGTGCTTACCCAGTGCTTACCCGGCCAACGCCCGAGACACAGCGCAATCGCACCGTGCATCGAACTATTTGGTCTGATTGCCATATTTGGAGCGGGCGAAGGGATTCGAACCCTCGACCCCAACCTTGGCAAGGTTGTGCTCTACCCCTGAGCTACGCCCGCGCTCCGCTCGGCGGCGGCGATAGGCCCGGCCGTCGAGGCGGCGGACTATAGCGAAACTTGGGCTCATTGCAAGGCCGCCGCCCGGCCGCTAGGGTCGCGCCCGCCATGACCGATTCCAGCCCCGCCGCCGCCCGCCCCGAGCCCCTGAGCCCAGAGCAATTGCTCCAGCGTTTCAAGGATTTGGGCATCGAGACGACCACCCACGACCATCCGCCGCTGATGACCGTCGAGGACTCGAAGCGCCTCCGCGGCGACCTTCCGGGCGGCCATTGCAAGAACCTGTTCCTGAAGGACCGGAAGGACCGCTACTGGCTGGTGGTGACATCCGAGGACCGCAAAGTCGACCTGAAGGCCCTCGACAAGCTGCTGGGCACCCGGCTCAGCTTCGCCAGCCCCGAGCGGCTCTGGCAGGTGCTGGGGATCCGCCCGGGCGCGGTCACCCCCTTCGCCCTGGTCAACGACACCGCCGTCCAGGTCGAGGTGATCCTGGATGAGGCGATGATGGCCGAAAGCCTTCTCAACTATCATCCGCTGGTCAACACCAGGACCACGGCGATCCGGCCTCAAGACCTGCTTCGCTTCATCGAGGCTTGCGGGCACCGCCCTCGCACCCTAAATCTCGATATCTGACGGAAATTTCAGGATGAGCACCATGGAGCCATTGCTCGGACTCGGCCAAGGGCCGGCCGGAGGCGCGCCCGCGCCGGTCAAGGATATCGGCCAGAAGGAATTCATGGCCGAGGTCATCGAGGCATCCAAGACGGTGCCGGTGATCGTCGACTTCTGGGCCCCCTGGTGCGGGCCCTGCAAGACCCTCGGCCCCATGCTGGAGAAGGCGGTCGCCGCCACCAAGGGCAAGGTCCGCATGGTCAAGGTCGACATCGACAAGAACCAGTCGATCGCCGCCCAGATGCGCATCCAGTCGATCCCGGCGGTCTATGCCTTCAAGGACGGCCGCCCCTTCGACGGCTTCGTCGGTGCCCTGCCGGAAAGCCAGATCAAGCAGTTCGTCCAGCGGGTCGCCGCCGGCGGCGGCGGGCCCTCGGAAGAGGACAACGTCATCGAGGAGGCGCTGGCCCAGGCGAAGGACCTGCTGGAGGCCGGCAACCACGCCGCCGCCGGCAATCTCTACGCCCAGATCCTGCAGCATGATCCCGAGAACCCGCAGGCGATCGCCGGCCACCTCCGCTGCCTGATGAAGGCGGGCCAGAGCGAGGCCGCCCGCGAGATGCTGAAGGACCTGCCGCCCGAGATCGCCAAGAATCCGGAGATCGTCGCGGTTGCGGCCACGCTCGAGCTGACCGAAACCGGTGCCAAGGCCGGGGCGACCGCGCCGCTGAAGGAGAAGGTCGCGGCCAATCCCGCCGACCACCAGGCACGCTTCGACCTCGCCATGGCGCTGTTCGCCGAGAACCAGCGCGAGGAGGCGGTGGACGAGCTGCTGGAGTTGTTCCGCCGCGACCGCAAGTGGAACGAAGACGCGGCCCGGAAGCAGCTGGTCAAGTTCTTCGAGGCTTTCGGCCCGACCGACCCGCTCACCATCGGTGGGCGGAAGCGGCTGTCCTCGCTGATGTTCTCTTAAACGGAAGGAGCCGGTCATGGCGGAGTCGGAACACGCGACCCGCTTGGAAGATCTTCCGGCCGAGCTTCCGGTCTTCCCGCTGACCGGCGTCCTGCTGCTGCCGCGCGGACGGCTGCCGCTCAACATCTTCGAGCCGCGCTACCTGGCGATGACCCGGGATGCGCTGGCGCCGCCGCGGCTGATCGGGATGATCCAGCCGATCAGCCCCGAGGGCGAGGGCGACGTCCAGATGAAGCCCGAGCTCTATGGCGTCGGCTGCGCCGGGCGCATCGTCTCGTTCAGCGAAACCGACGACGGCCGCTTCCTGATGACGCTGACCGGCATCGCCCGTTTCGAGGTCGAGACCGAACTGCCGATGCGTTCGGGCTATCGCCGCGTCATCCCCAGATGGGAGCGGTTCAAAGGCGATCTCGCGACCGACCCGGGTCCGGTCGACCGCAAGGCGCTGCTGGCGTCCCTCAAACCCTATTTCGAGAGCCGCGGCCTCAAGGCCGACTGGCAGCTGGTCGAGAAGACCGAGAATGAACGCCTGATCGCCATGCTGGCGATGGTCTGCCCGTTCGCGCCGCCGGAGAAGCAGGCCCTGCTGGAGGCCCAGGACGTGGCCCGGCGGGCCAAGCTGCTGCAAGGCCTGATCGAGATGGCGCTGGCGACGCCGATCGAGCCGACCGAGATGCGCCGGCACTAGCCGGCTCCGCTCCGGTGCCTTGTAACCAAGCCCACCGGCACCAAAATCAGGAAGATGCGACGCCTCGCCTCCCTGCTGCTCTTCGCTATGGCGGCCGTTCCTGCGCGCGCCCAGGTCTCGGACGACGCCCAGTTCCGCCAGCAGCAGGAAATAGGGCGGCTCGACGCGGCGCGCGAGAACGCCCGCATCGAACGCGAGCGCAGCGGCTTTTCCAACCCGGCACCCACGACCACGACCCGCTCCGATCCCCGCGCCGCCTATGACCGCCAGCGCGAGCAAAATCGCCTCCGCGACGAGCAGAGGCGGATCGAGTCGGACGGCGACCGCCACCGCGCCGAGCAGCAGCGGCTCGAGCGCGAGCGGGTCTTCGCGCCGCCGGCGGGGCAATGAGCTGTCGGACGATGAATTGTTGACGTTTTCGAGCAAAGTGCCCAGGTTCGTGCCGTACCCAGGTCGTAATGATGGCGGCGGTCACTTCAGTATGGTCGGACAGTGCGTCCCCGCCGGAATCCGGGCATGATATCGTGGCGCGATACGCTGCTCCCCGTGGGCGCGACCATCCTCGATGCCGTTCAGTCGTTGCACCGGACCGGCGCCCAGATCTGCCTCGTCGCCGATGATGGCGAGCGCCTGCTCGGGACCGTCACCGACGGCGATATCCGCCGGGGCATCCTGAAGGCGGTCCCCCTCGATGCCGTCGTCTCCACGGTCATGAACCGCGAGCCGCTGGTCGGCAGCCCCGCCGACGCGCCGGGCCAGCTCCTCGACCTCATGAAGCTCACCCATCTGCACCAGATACCGATCGTCGATGCGGCCTTGCGGATCGTCGATCTCAAGTCCTGGAACGATCTGCTGCAGAGCGAGCGGATCCGCGACAACTGGGTGATCCTGATGGCCGGCGGCAGGGGCCATCGCCTGATGCCGTTGACCGAGCACCAGCCGAAGCCGTTGCTGACGGTCGGGCAGAAGCCGCTGCTCGAATCGATTCTGGAGGGGCTGCTGTCCTTCGGATTCCGGTCCTTCTTCATCTCGGTCAACTACAAGGCCGAGATGGTCAAGACGCATTTCGGCGACGGGCGCCGCTGGAACTGCGAGGTCCGCTACCTCGAGGAAGAGACCCATCTCGGGACAGCCGGCGCCCTCAGCCTGTTGCCTGAGCGACCGACCCAGCCGATCATCGTCATGAACGGCGACGTCCTCACCAAGGTGAACTTCGAGAACCTGCTCAAATTCCACCAGGAGCAGGGCGCCGTCGCGACGATGTGCGTGCGGGAATACGAGACCAAGATCCCCTTCGGCGTGGTCGAGCTGGAGAACAATCGGATCCGCAGCATCGTCGAGAAGCCGACCAGCCGCTCATTCGTCAATGCCGGCATCTACGTCCTCGATCCGTCGGTTCTCGATGCCGTGCCCGCCGGCGAAAAGTTCGACATGACGGATCTGTTCGGCCGCCTGATCGCCGCCGGCCGCCCCGCCGCCGCCTTTCCGATCTGGGAATACTGGATCGATGTCGGGCGCATCGACGATTTCGAGCGGGCGAACATCGACTATCCGCACCTGTTCGCCAGGTGACATTCCGCCCCGCATGAGGTTCAGCACTTAGATGTTCCGGTTTCCCCGTCACCAGGCCATCGACCTCGCGGCTTTCTCCGCCGCCCCCGACTCGCTCGAAGCGAAGTATGGATTGCCGCGCAACGTCCGCTTCTGCCGATCCTGCGTGATCTCGAACCAGCGTCCCAACTCGGCCGTCGAGTACGCTCACACGCAAGCCAGCGCCAAGGCCACCATCCGTCTCGACGACGACGGGATCTGCGATGCCTGCCGGGTCGCCGCCCGCAAGAAGGAGATCGACTGGGCCGAGCGCGAGCGCCGGCTCCGCGACCTCTGCGACCGCCACCGCCGGACCGACGGACGCTACGACTGCATCGCGCCTGGATCGGGCGGCAAGGACAGCTTCTACGCCTCGCACATCCTGAAGCACCGCTTCGGAATGCATCCGCTGACGGTGACCTGGGCGCCGCACATCTATACCGATTGGGGTTGGCGGAACTTCCAGAGATGGATCGGAAGCGGCTTCGACAACTGCCTGACCACGCCCAACTCGCGGGTACATCGCCTGCTGACACGGCTGGCGGTGGAGACGCTGTTTCATCCGTTCCAGCCGTTCATCATCGGCCAGAAGGCCGTGGCCCCGAAGATGTCGATCCTGCACGACGTGCCGCTCGTCTTCTACGGCGAGAGCGAAGCCGAGTACGGCAATCCGATTGCAGAGATCGGCGAGGCGACACGGGACCGCGCGTTCTTCGCCGCAACGGATAGCGACCACATTCATCTGAGCGGCGTTTCCATCGGCGAGCTCCGACGCGAGTTCGCGCTCGACGCCAACGATCTGGCACCCTACATGCCGGCGGATCCCGAAGCTCTCCACCGCACCAGAACCGAGGTCCACTACCTCGGCTACTATCTGAATTGGCACCCGCAGAGCTGCTACTACTACGCTGTCGAACATGGCGGCTTCGAGGCTTCGCCCGAACGCACGCCCGGAACCTACAGCAAGTACAACAGCATCGACGACCGGGTCGATGACCTCCACTACTACACCACCCGGGTCAAGTTCGGGATCGGCCGTGCGACCTACGATGCGGCGCAGGAAGTGAGGTCAGGCGACATCACTCGCGAGGAGGCGGTGGCGCTGGTCAGGCGCTACGACGGCGAATTCCCCGAGCGGTTCATCGACGAGTTGTTCGCTTATCTCAGCCTGCCGGCCGCGGAGTTCCCGGTTGCCTCCCGGCTGTTCGAGCAGCCGGTGATGGACCGGGCGTATTTCATGCACCTCGCCGATCGTTTCCGCTCGCCGCATCTGTGGCTGCGGGAGGGCGAGGAGTGGCGCTTGAGGCACACCGTCTGGCAGGGCAACTGATCTTGGCCAACCTGCGGCTCATCCCGCGGCTCGACATCAAGGGGCCGGATCTGATCAAGAGCGTGCAGCTCGAAGGAGTGCGCAAGGTCGGAGACCCAAGGACGTTCGCACGACGCTACTATGCCGACGGCGCCGACGAGATCATTTACATGGACGCGGTCGCCAGCCTCTACAGCCGCGACATGCTGACTGAGCTGGTGCGAAGGACGGCAGAGGAGCTATTCGTACCGATCACCGTCGGCGGCGGCCTTCGCACCGCCGACGATGTTCGCGCCATGTTGCGGGCAGGCGCCGACAAGGTCGCGATCAACTCGGCGGCGACGCAGCGGCCGGAGCTGATCCGGGAGGTGGCTGAGCGCTTCGGCTCGCAGTGCATGGTGCTGCAGATCGACGCCAAGCAGGTGCAGCCACAGCGCTGGGAAGCGCTGCGCGACGGCGGACGCGAGCGCACAGGCATGGACGTCGTCGAATGGGCTAGGCGCGCTGAGGGATTGGGAGCCGGCGAGATCCTGCTGACCTCGGTCGACCGGGAAGGCACCCGCCGTGGCTTCGACGTCGACCTTATTCGCGCCGTCACCAAGGCAGTCTCGATCCCCGTGATCGCGAGCGGCGGGATGGGATCCATGGATCATCTTCTGGCCGCGGCCGTCGACGGGACCGCCGACGCCATCGCTATGGCGCATGTGCTGCACTATGGCGTTCTTAGTCTTCCGGAGATCCGCCGGCAGGCTCACGTTCACGGACTGAAGGTCCGTCCGATATGAGCAAGGTCACCGTCGTCGACTACGGCAGCGGAAATCTGCTGAGCGTGTGCCGGGCACTCCGCCATTGCGGGGCAGAAGTCACGACCGTCGAAAGCGGCGCCGGGCTCGCCAGCGTCGAGCGCCTGGTGATTCCGGGCGTCGGCGCCATGGCGGATTCGATGCGGAACCTCGAAGCCCGCGGTCTCGTCGAGCCCCTCCGGGCCTTCGCCCGCAGCGAACGGCCGCTGCTCGGCATCTGCGTCGGCATGCAGGTCATGTTCGACGCCAGCGAGGAATTCGGCGTGCATCCCGGCCTCGGGGTGCTCGCCGGGCACGTCCGGATGATCTCGAGCAGCCGGAGCGACGGCACGCGGCGCAAGATCCCCCAGATCGGATGGAACGCCCTTACTCTGCCTGCGGGCGTCAATGGCTGGGAAGGGACGATCCTGGCCGGCCTGCCGTCGGAGCCGGCCGCCTATTTCCTCCACTCGTTCGCCGTCGATCCGAAGGACGACGCCATCCGGCTCGCGGAGTGCGAGTATGAAGGAGTTCGCATCTGCGCGGCGGTTAAGTCAGGACTCGTCTACGGCTGCCAGTTCCATCCGGAGAAGAGCGGCGAGGTGGGCCTGACGATCCTGAAGAACTTCCTGGCTCTATAGCGGCCGAGCCGCCGGCGCGCCCTGCAATCTCTGAGCAAGGTCGTCGCCGATGCGAGCGATCGTCGACGACCACGGAAGACGATAGGGGTGTGAATAGACGCGGACGTTCGGGAACCACGGATAGCGGCCGGTGCCGAGCATCCAGAAATCGCTCTCCGGGGTCAGGAGCCAGAGCGGAACTCCGGCGGCTGCCGGCAGGCAGAACGCGGTCGTCCCGGTAGAGATCACCAGGTCCAGGGCCACCGAAAGCGCAAGGATACCTTCGAGGTCGTCCAGCAGGTCGAGATCGGGGAACTTGTGCACCGTCGTCCCGAGCACCGAACGCACTCTTTCGATGTCGTCCTCCGACTCGCCGTACTGCAGCGAGATGAAGCAGGCTCCGGGACGGGTGAGGACGGGTGCCCACTCGAGAACCGGCGGATGGAAGCGGCGGGCGACGCCGTCGGTCCGGCGACTCCGCCATGCGAAGCCGACCTTCGGACCCTCGCCGAGTTCGGCGAGGCGTCGACGCCAGTGCTCGACCAGGTCCGGGCGAGGCTTCAGGTACCCTTCCTTCGCCGGGAAGTCCTCAAGCCGCGCGCGATACCATCGGGCGAGACTGCCCATAGGCACCTGCGCCGTGACGTCGTCGGCCGTCAGCCGCGGATCGGAAGGCTCTCGCCGTGGGACGAACTCCAGCCCCGGCAGCGCGCGCGAGAACGGACCGATCATCCGCGAGTCGCACTCGACGAGCGCACGCACGCCGCTGCGCTCGAGATCCGGAAGCATCGAGCCGTACACGATCTCGTCGCCGAGACCCTGCTCTCCCCAAACCAGGAGCGCGCCCCCCCGCTCCGACGGGCCCCTCCATGGCGGCATGCGAAAAGGTCGCGGCTTGGTGATGTGCTCGCCCCTCGTCCGCCAGTCATAGCCGGCCCAGCCCCGGTCGAGATCGCCGGTCGTCAACTGCACCGTCCCGAGCCCGTACCACGCGGGAGCGAATGTCGGATCCACCGCCAGCACCCGGCGATACGTGACCATCGTTTCATGGAAATGGCCAAGCCAGCGCAGCGGACTGCCGATGTTGTTCAGCACCTCGACATCGCTCGGGCTCAGCGCGATGGCGCGGCGCAGACTTGCAACCGCGTCCCCCAGCCGCTCGACCTCCTCCAG
>CAMDFP010000229.1 GCA_945897335.1 Asaia bogorensis
GGCTACGCACGGGCCGTCTCCGGCGTCGTGGCCGGCGGAGCGAAGCGCCGGCTGAGCCACCAGAGCAGCAGGAGTCCCGGCACGGCGGCGAGCACCGTCAGCAGGAAGAACGGAACCCAGCCCAGCGACTCGGCGAGCCAGCCTCCCGACGAGGACAGCATGGTCCGGGCGGTGGCCGCGAGCGAGGAGAGCAGCGCGTATTGCGTCGCGGTGTAGGAGACGTTGCAGAGGCTGGAGAGATAGGCGACGAAGGCGGCCGAGCCCATGCCGCCGGTGACGTTCTCGATGGCGATGGTCGCCATCAGCATCGGGATGTCGTAGCCGACCATTGCCTGGATCGCGAACATCAGGTTCGAGAGCATCTGCAGGACGCCGCAGACCATCAGGCCGCGCACCAGGCCGAGCCGATAGGTGACGACGCCGCCGAGCGCCACGCCGACCAGGGTCGAGACCACGCCGAAGATCTTCGAGACGTTGGCGATCTCGATCTTGCTGAAGCCCATGGCGACGTAGAACGGGCTGGAGACGGTACCCGCCAGTGCGTCGCCGAATTTGTAGAGGACGACGAAGACCAGGATCAGGATCCAGTTCGGCCGGGTGACGAAGTCCGCGAAAGGCGCGACCACCGCGTCCTGGAGCCAGGCACCGAGACTCGTCGGAACCGGCTTGGCGGCAGTGCCTTCGCGGCTGGGCTCGCGTGTCGCCAGCACGGTCAGGATGCCGACGCCCATGAGGGCGCCCATCACCGCATAGGTGGCCTGCCAGCCGAAGAACGTCGCGAGATAGAGGGCGCCGGCGCCGGCGGCCAGCATGCCGAAGCGATAGCCCACCTGGGTGGCAGCGGCGCCGGCCGCCTGCTCGTGATCCTCAAGCAGCTCGACGCGGTAGGCGTCGAGGACGATGTCCTGGCTCGCCGAGAGGAAGGCGACGGCGACGGCGCCGAGCGCGGTCCACCATGGGTCGATGCGCGGATCGGCGAAGCCCAGCGCGACGATGGCGAGGCCGAGAAGAAACTGGATGACCACGGCCCAGCCGCGGCGGCGGCCGAGCAGCCGGGTCAGCACCGGCAGCGGCAGACGGTCGATGATCGGCGACCAGACGAACTTGAAGTTATAGGCGGTGCCGACCAAGGCGAAGAGGCCGATGGCGGTGAGCGAGAGGCCGGCCTCGGCGAGCCAGATTCCGAGCGTGGCGCCGGTCAGCGCCAGCGGCAGCCCGCTCGAGAAGCCCATCAGCAGGATGGCGAGGAGCCGTGGCTCGCGGTAGATCGCGAGCGAGCCGAGCCAACCCGTCATGCGGCGGCCTCTTTGATGAGACCGGCGAGCGGCACCTGTGGCCGCGGCCCGACATGGGAGATGACCTCGGCGGCGGCGATCGAGGCGATGCGTCCGGCGCGGGCGAGGCTGAGCCCGTGGGTCAGTCCGTAGAGGAAGCCAGAGGCGTAGAGATCGCCGGCGCCGGTGGTGTCGACCACCTGGGCGACCGGTGCCGCGGGGATCACATGGACCGCGTCGGCATCGAACACCACCGAGCCCTTCTCGCTCCGCGTCAGCGCCGCCGTCTTGCCGAGGCCGCGCACGATCTTCAGCGCCTCGTCGAACGTCGCCGTGCGGTAGAGCGCGATGATCTCGGCCTCGTTGGCGAAGAGGATGTCGACGTGGTTCTTCACCAGGTCGAGGAAGCTCTCGTGATGGCGCTCGACGCAGAAGGAGTCGGAGAGCGAAAGCGCCACCTTGCGTCCGGCGCGGTGGGCGAGGCGGGCGGCCTTGAGGAAGGCCTCCTTCGCCGCAGGCCGGTCCCAGAGGTAGCCCTCGAGATAGAGCACCTGGCCGCCGCCGATGGTCTCGGCGTCGACGTCGTCCGGTGTCAGCGCGACGCAGGCGCCGAGATAGGTGTTCATCGTCCGATGCCCATCGGGGGTGATGATGATGAAGGACCGGGCGGTCGGCGCATCCTTGGTCAGGCGCGGCGTGGCGAAGTGGATTCCGGCAGATTTGAGGTCATGGGCGAAGATGTCGCCCAGCTGGTCATCGGCGACCTTACCGACATAGGCGCCCTTTCCGCCCAGCGAGGCGAGGCCCGCGATGGTGTTGGCAGCCGAGCCGCCGGACTGCTCGACCGCCGGGCCGATCGCCTTGTAGAGCGACTCGGCGCGGTCGGCGTCGATCAGGATCATGGCGTTCTTGGCCATGCCCTGGCGGGCGAGGAAGGCGTCGTCGGCCTTTGCCAGCACATCGACGATGGCATTGCCGATGCCGACGACGTCCCATTTCGCCTCCGCCATGAACCTCTCCTGGATCGTTGAATTGTGATGGCGGCACTATACCTGTGGCGGAACGGGGATGTCGCCGAGGACATTCCTGTGCTGAAATCAGGGCTCTGTTCCCGAGTCCTCAAGAGAAGGAGTCGAGACGATGATCCGAACCCGCCGTTTCATTCTCGCCGCCGGCCTGCTCCTCGCGCTCGCCGCCCCGGCGATCGCTCATCACGGCTGGGGCAGCTACGACGCCAGCAAGCCCCTCACCATCACCGGGCAGATCAAGCACTCGACATATCAGTATCCGCACGTCCACGTGATGATCGACCATGAGGGCAACACCTGGGAGATCACCCTGGCGCCGCCGTCGCGGATGGAGGCCAGGAAGGCGGTCCTCGCGGTCGTCAAGGAAGGCAACACCATGGCGGCCTACGGCTACGCCAGCACGGCGCGGCCGCACGAGATGCGGGCCGAGCGCATCATCGTCAACGGCACCACCTACGAGATGCGTTGATGGACGTCTTCCTCGCGCTCGAGCAGTCCGGCATCGGCGCGGCGATGCGGGGCTCGTCGTTCCTCTACCCGCTCGCCAACGTGCTGCACATCATCGGGCTCGCGGCGTTCGCAGGCGCGATCGCGGTCATGGACGCGAGGCTCCTCGGCGCCTTCCAGGCTTTGCCGCTAGCGCCGTTCGTCAACCGCTGGCGGCGGGCCGCCATGCTTGGCTTCGCCATCCAGGTGGTCAGCGGCTTCCTGCTGTTCAGCGCCGAGGCCTCGGCGATCGTCGAGAACCCGGTCTTCCGGGTGAAGGTGCTGCTGATCCTGGTCGGCCTCGCCAATGTCGCGGTCTTCGAGTTCGTGACCAAGCCCGGGTTGGCGGACTGGCGCGAGGGCCGCCCGCCGCCGTCGGCGCGGATTTCCGGGGCGGTGTCGCTGGCGGCCTGGCTCTCGGTCGCCGCCGCCGGCCGCCTCATCGCCTACTTCTAGAGTGATCCGCGCTTTCGCTCTGGCCTTGAGCCAGCTCTCCGATCCGCCGTTCCGCCGGCTGGTGCTGGTCGGGATCGGCTGCTCCCTGCTGCTGCTCGCCGGCCTCGCGGTAGCGATCTCCGTCCTGCTCGTCTATGCCGTTCCGCCCGGCTGGGAGTGGGCGTCGGTACCGGCGGCGACCTTCGGTGGCCTCGCCGGGCTGGTGCTGGCCTGGCTCCTCTTTCCTGCATCGAGCGCGCTTGCCGCCGGGCTGCTGGGAGATCGCCTGGCTCGCGCCGTCGAGCGTCGCCACTACCCCGGTACGCCGGAGCCGAGGGCGACAGGCGCGGCGGAGGGGCTCGGGGCGACCCTCCGGCTGGTGTCGGCGGGGCTCCTCCTGAACCTTCTGGCGATCCCGATCTACCTCCTGATGCCCGGGATCAACCTGGTGCTGTTCCTGCTTCTCAACGGCTACCTGATCAGCCGCGAGTACTTCGAATCGGCGGCGGCTCGACGCTTTCCGCCGGGGACCGCCCGCGACGTCCGCCGCCGTCGCCGGTTCGGCCTCTGGGCCGGCGGACTTCTTCTCGCAGGGGCGATGATGGTGCCTGGGCTCAACCTTTTCGTGCCCTATCTCGGCTTCGCCGCGATGGTTCATCTCGTCGAGCGAGAGCGTATTCGCCAAGGCGCCGGATGATCTGGTATAGAGAGCTCTGACGCCCAGGACCAACCGGGATTTCTCCGATGTTCTTCAAGAAGAAGGGCGGCGATGACGGAACCGCCAAGGATCAACCGGCCGGGCTCTCTCCGGCCTCGACCCCGGCGACCGACGATTTGCCGGCCAAAGGTGCCTCGATGACCCAACAGAAACCCCCCGCACCCGGCTTCAATCCGGAAGTGCCGAAGCGCGTAGTCGACATTCCCGGCCCGCCGAGGCGCGCCGAGCCGGTCAAGAAGCCGGATGGCGAGACCAAGCGCCTGACGGTCGGCCGCGACATCATCCTCTCCGGCGAGATCACCTCCTGCGATGTGCTGGTGGTCGAAGGCCGGGTCGAGGCGACGCTCTCGAACAGCCATGCGATCGAGATCTCCTCGACCGGGCATTTCAAGGGCAAGGCCGAGATCGACGAAGGCGACATCAACGGATCCTTCGACGGGACCCTGACCGTTCGCAACCGCCTCCTGGTGCGCGCGAGCGGGAAGGTCACCGGCACCGTTCGTTATGGCCAGCTCGAGGTGGAGCGGGGTGGCGAGGTGACTGGCGACGTGCAACTGGTCTCCGGCGGGGCCGCGCCGACGACCTGACGGGAGTAAGCGGGGGGATATGGCCATGCGTCGTCTGGGCCTGGTGGTGGCGCTCGCCGTCGCCGCCTGCGCCGCACCGCCGCCGTCGACGAAGACGGCGGTCGCGCCCGGGGGGGCGTCGGTCGGGTCGGCGTGGCGGGAATTGCCCGGCGACACGATGAAGGCCGCTCCTCGGGCGGCCTTAGGGCCGACGCTTGTCGGGCTCGCCTCCCGCGACGTCGAGGGCATGCTGGGGCGGCCGCGCTTCGTTCGCCGCGACGGGCCGGCCCAGATCTGGCAGTACGGCACCGACCGCTGCACCCTCAACGTCTACTTCTACCGCGAAGGAGCGGCGCTCACGGTCCGCCACGCGGAGTTTCGCGAGCGCAGCGCCGATCTCGTGTCGTCCGGCGGCTGCGAGGGCGCCATGGTCTCGATGGTGCAGCCGAAGGCGCTCTAGCGACTAGCCGATCGTCTTCGCCTTGAAGCGGCAGAGATCGCGGACGACGCATACGGGGCAGTCCGGCCTCCGCGCCTTGCAGACATAGCGCCCGTGCAGGATCAGCCAGTGATGCGCGTGGCGCCGGTAGGCCGGCGGCACTTTTCTCTCCAGCGCGGTTTCGACCTCGATCGGGGTCCGGCCGGGGGCGAGGCCGGTGCGGTTGGCAACCCGGAAGACATGGGTGTCGACGGCGATGGTGGGCTCGCCGAAGGCGATGTTGAGGACGACGCTGGCGGTCTTGCGCCCGACCCCCGGCAGCGCCTCCAGCGCGTCTCGGTCGCGCGGGACCTCGCCGCCATGGCGCTCGATCAGCAGCTCCGACAGCCGGATGACGTTCTTGGCCTTGGCGTTGTAGAGGCCGATGGTCTTGATGTGCTCCTTCAGGCCCGCCTCGCCGAGGACCAGCATCTTTGCCGGATGGTCGACCGTCTGAAATAGCCGGCTGGTCGCCCGGTTGACGCCGACATCGGTCGCCTGCGCCGAGAGGACCACGGCCACCAGGAGCGTGTAGGGGTTGACGTAGTCGAGCTCGCCCTTGGGCTCGGGCGTTGCCGCTTGGAGGCGGGCGAAGAAGGCGGCGGGATCGGGGGTTCGGGCCATCGGGCGCACACAGTTGGCGCGCGTTCCCCTACTGTCAATGTGGTTGAACCGGGTCCCCGGCTTGCCCATCTTGGGTGCGACAGTTCCCGCGAGGATGCCATGTTCATTCAGACCGAGTACACGCCGAATCCGGCCACCCTCAAGTTCCTGCCGGGTCGCGAGGTCATGCCGTCCGGCACGGCCGACTTCGCCGATGCGTCCACCGCCGGGCGGTCGCCGCTTGCCGAGACGCTGTTCGGCATCGAAGGCATCGAGCGTGTGTTCTTCGGATCGGATTTCGTTACCGTCACCAAGCGCGAGGACAAGGAGTGGGCGGTCGTCAAGCCGGCGGTGCTCGGCGCGATCATGGACCACTACACCTCGGGCAAGCCGATCGTGGTCGCCGGCAGCGAGGCGCCGAAGGCGATCGAGGCCGACGGCGAGAACGCCGAACTGGTCCAGCAGATCATCGAGCTCATCGACACCCGGGTCCGCCCGGCCGTCGCTCAGGATGGCGGCGATATCATCTTCAAGGATTTCAAGGACGGCGTTGTGACCCTGCACATGCAGGGCTCCTGCTCGGGCTGCCCCAGCTCGACCGCGACGCTGAAGATGGGCATCGAGAACATGCTCAAGCACTACATCCCCGAAGTCATCGAGGTTCGCGCCGAGGCCTGAGCCGCTCGGCTCCGCTTCTCGTCCGCGCCCGGTTCCGCTAGAAGGCGTGGCGGCGCAGCCTGGCGGCAGCGCCGCCACAGCCGCGAGCGGATCAGCCAAGACATGTGTGACCAACCGCGACGAGTCCTTGCCATCGACTCGGCGTTGGCCGCCTGCTCGGTCGCCGTGCTGGTGGACGGGCGTCTCGCGGCCCACCGTTTCGAGCCGATGGCTCGGGGTCATGCCGAGCGGCTTCTGCCGATGGTGCGCGAGGTCGCGGCCGAAGCCGGTCTCGGCTTCGCCGACTTCGAGCTTTTCGCCGTCACCGTCGGCCCCGGTCACTTCACCGGGCTTCGCGTCGGCCTTGCCGCCGCCCAGGGACTCGCCCTCGCGTGGGGGCGGCCGCTTGCCGGCGTTACCACCCTCGAAGCCGTGGCTGCGGCGACGCCGGCCGGAGACAGGCCGCTCGTCGTCGCGCTCGAGAGCAAGCGCGAGGACCTCTACGTCCAGGTCTTCGCCGGGGGGCGGGGGCTCGACGGGCCGGTTTCGCTGGCACCCGACCGGGTCGCCGGTTGGGCGTGGCCGCCGGGCGAACTCGGGCTTGCGGGCGACGGCGCGACCCGACTGCAGCCCCTTCTCGCCGCCGCGGGGCTGAGCGCCCTCAAGCTCGGGCCGGACGTACCGGATGCGGTGGTGGTCGCCCGTCTGGCCGCCGGGCGGTACGGAACGGCGGCGGCGCTCCCTGCCGAACCTCTCTATTTGAGACCGCCGGACGTCACCCAGCCGAAGACCCCCCGATGACGCGGCCGGCGGTTGTTGCGGTCAGTCCGGCCGATATCGAGCGGGTGGCCGAGATGCAGGCCACCTGCTTCCGCGAGCCCTGGGGCGCCGCCAGCATCGCCAAGACCTTGAGCCTGCCCGGCGCCTTTGCCCTCATCCTCCGCGACACCACGCCCGCCGGGCGGGTCTCGGCCGGCTTCATCGTCATCCAGGTGGTGATGGACCAGGCGGATCTTCTGACCCTCGGCGTCGTGCCCGGGCTTCGCAAACGGGGCTACGCCCGCCGGCTCCTGGAGGGGGGGCTGGCCCGTGCGGCCGGTCTCGGGGCCAAGACGGCGTTCCTCGAAGTCGCCGAAGACAATATCGCTGCTCTTGCGCTTTATCGGCGGGCGGGCTTCGAAACCATGGGACGGCGGGAAGGTTACTATCGAGATCCCGAGGGTCGAAGGATCGCAGCGGTAACGATGCGCCGGGCGATTTAGGCTTCTTTATCTTTCAAATGCGAAACGACTGTCTCTTCTGATTTCAGAAGTGTGCTTCGAGATATGAATGACTTGTTGATGAATAGTCCATGCATCTCTATAATCATGGAGATCCCCCCCAATGAGGAATTCCTTCCATGGCTGACCAGGCCGATAACAACGAGATCCTGGCGCTTACGGCAGATATTGTCGCCGCTCACGTGTCCAATAACACCGTGGGTGTCGCGGAGCTGCCGCAACTGATCCAGCAGGTCTACGCGTCGCTCTCTACCTTAGGGCAAGCGCCGGCGCCGACTCCGGAACGGCCGCATCCGGCCGTCCCGATCAAGAAGTCGGTGACCCCCGAATACATCATCTGCCTCGAGGACGGTAAGAAGCTGAAGATGCTGAAGCGGCATCTCAAGACGGCGTTCAACATGACGCCCGAGCAATACCGCGAGCGCTGGGGCCTGCCGCCGGACTATCCGATGGTGGCACCCAAATACGCCGAACAACGCAGCAAGCTCGCCAAGGACATCGGCCTCGGCACGCGGGCGCGTCGGCGCGGATCGAAGTAGCCAGGACGCCGGAACGGCGCCGGCGCGACTATCTGGGATGGCGGTGCGGCGCCGGCTGAGGCGCCGTGCTAGCCTATGGAGGAAGGCGGAAGGAGAGGCTTCGGGTGATTTCCAAGATCGAGGAGCTCTGCATCAAGAAGGGGCTGCGAATGACCGAGCAGCGCCGTGTCATCGCACGCGTGCTGTCGGACGCGGATGATCACCCCGATGTCGAGCAGGTCCATCGCCGCGCCGCAGAGGTCGACCCGCGGATCTCGATCGCCAC
>CAMDFP010000230.1 GCA_945897335.1 Asaia bogorensis
CCGCCTTCACCGGAATGCTGTCCGCCATCGACCGGAATCACTGTCCGCCTTCAAATGGAATGCCTGTCCGCCATCACCGGAATACCCACCCAAGCCGCGCACGGTGTCCGCGGCCCCGTTCCGTGACCGCGTCGTGCACCATGCCGTCCACGATGTCATTCAGCCGATCTTCGAGCGCGGTTTCATCGCCGACAGCTTCGCCAACCGGGTCGGCAAGGGCACTCATCGGGCGATCGAGCGCTACGAGGGCTTCCGAGACCGGTTCCGGCATGTGCTTCGCTGCGACATCTATCGCTACTTTCCATCCATCGATCATGCCGTGCTGAAGAAAGATCTGCGCCGACGGATCGTTTGCATCCCTACATTTCAGCTGCTCGATGCCATCGTCGACGGCTCGAACCGACAGGAACCTGTGCATATCCATTACCCCGGCGACGATCTGTTCACGCCCTACGAGCGTCGTCGTGGATTGCCGATCGGAAACCTGACCAGCCAGTTCTTCGCCAACGTCTATCTCGACGGTCTTGATCACTTCTGCAAGGAAGTGCTCCGGGCGCGCGGCTATCTGCGCTACGTCGACGACTTCGCCTTGTTTCACGACGATTCATCTGTGCTCGAGGACTGGCGCCTGCGTATCGCCGCCTATCTCGGTCGCCGGCGACTGTCGCTGCATCCACGCAAGACGATGATCGTTTCAACGGCGGAGCCGGCGACGTTCCTCGGCTTCGTGCTGCTGCCGGGCGGCCGGCGGCGCCTGCCCGAGGAAAACATCCGGCGATTCCGCAACCGGCTGCGGGGCCTGCGCGATCGCTGGCGCGCGGGTGCGACGGACATTGCGGAAGTCGATCGGAAGATCAGCGCTTGGTGCGCTCACGCCGAGCATGCTGACACGTGGCGTCTTCGCCACGCGATCTTTCGCGGCGGCCGGTTCGATCCCGGTATCGTACCGCCGGCGCGAGGGCCTGGCCGGCCCCCTGTGGCCAGCGCGTCCTGCGCGGCGGTTCCTGGAACAACAATCCAAGGAACCTCCGCGCGGCCAACCGCAACAGGAACACCACCGGAAACCGGAACAACAATGCCGGCTTCCGCGTTGCCAGCACGCCTCCATGCCTGAGCCGGCGGATTCACGGATCCGTCGGGAGTGTCGAGGGTGCGTCCAGGGCCGGCCATGATGAGCGGGGATCGCCTGCGTTAGCGATCCCAGGGGCGGCGCCCGTCCTGGCCTTTCGGGGCGACGGGCGCCGCGCCTCTGGGCTCTCGGCTGATCGTCGGCGGATCGCGCCGTCGCTCACCCGAAAAACCGCTCACCCCTCTGCATTACCTCATGTGTGAGGAGTGCAAAGGACCCACGTCATGAATGAGCCAAGCACGAGAGCCCGAACGATCCTGCTGGCGACGGCGCTAGCCGCTCTGTCGGCCTGCACCACGACGCCGAACCCGATCGCCGAGGGCATCGGCTTCCGCGAGACCCGGTTCCAGGAGGTCGTGGCCATGCGCCAGTACCGGGCCTGCCGGGACGAGGCGCTGGAACTGGACCGCCAGGCCAGGGCCTCGGCTGCGCCGGCCCGCTACCTTGCCAGCGCGCGCCTTATCGAGAAGTGCGAGGCCGATGTCGGGCCCGGCGGCTCCGGCGTCGCCCAGGAGGAGCGCCTCAGGGCCTGGGCCCTCGGCGTGCAGAACTACCTCAAGGGCGGCGACGTCGCCAAGGCCCGGAGCAACCTCGAGTCGCTCAAGGCCGCCTTCGCCGGGCAGGACCTCTACTACCCCGACGGCGGCTCGTTCACGGAGACCATGGAGCTGTTGCTAGGGCTTCGCGACAAGACCGCGGTCGGCGAGTTTTCCACGGTCAACGCGCCCACGTCGGTCAAGGAAGAGCTGCGCCGTGTCCGCTACTGGACGCGCAATTGAAGGAGGTCCCGATGTTCCGTCTCGGTTTTTCTTCCATCGTTACCTTGCGAATGTTGACGGCCGGCGCAATGGCGCTCTCGTTCAATCCCGCCGTCATGGCCGCGGAGAATCCAACCTGGCAGCCCGCGCCGATGGAGCGCCTTGTGAAGCTGCCGGCGAGCTACCTCAAGAAATCCCTGGATCAGGATTTCTCCCAGTCGCCCCTGGGCCAGGCAATTCGCGATTCCGAGAACGAGATCGGGCTCAAGGCCCAGACCATGGTCGATCTGCAGAATGCCGTCGGATCTGCCGCCGGCGATGTCGGTATGGAGCTTCGCCATCAGTTTCTCGCCGAAAAGAAAGCTTATGTCTCCCTGATGGCGGGCAAGAATGCGCTCCGAAAGAAGCATCTGGAGACGAAGGCGAAACTGTTCGAGCGCATGCTCGACCGACTGGGCCAGGACAAGGAAGGCGCCTCGGCCGGCCGGCAGGAGCTGATCGTCCAGCAGCAACAGGCGCGGACGCGCTTCGCCGGCTCTCTCGCCAAGGTCGATCTGCAGGTTTTCCGCACCTCTGCCGCCCCGGAAAGCCGCTACGCTGCAGAGTACACCAAGAACATGGCGGCCATTGAGCAGCTCGCCCAGGCGATCGGCTCACATCCCATGACCGACAGCTCGGCCCGTGATGGCCAACCGATGAGCCGTCAGGACGCCATCCGCGCCATGCTAGGCGAGGCCCAGGCCGATATAGCGCTGATCCAGCAAGAAGAGTCGATGCTGGGCTACATGGCAAAACTGGTGTCGCTCGATGCCATGGCGCTCGCTGATGAGGCGATGGACGCCGCTCGAGCCGAATCCGACGTCCCTGACGCGGTCAACCCGGCCAGCGCCGTCAGTCTCTTTGTCTCACGCTGAAACGGAGGTCTGTCATGCGTTCATCGATGAAGAATCTGCTGGTCGCGAAGGCGTTGTTAGCTGTCGCGCTGGCGGCCATTCCGGCGAAGGCCGGCGCGATCGAGAACATGGAGCGGGAGAGGTCGGTGCTCATCTTGGCCTTCTTGGATCCCGAGCTGCAGCCAGGCGAGCGTGAGGGCCGCCTGGAAACCGCCAAGCGCCGGCTAGTCGATCTAGAGCGGATGACGCTCCGCGACGAAGGGATTACCGGCCGCAATACCCCTGTCGTCCGCCGGGCCTTCTCCAACTACGACCTGACGTTCCTGGTCCACGCCGCTGTCGAGAAGAATCTGGCGGTGGCCGACCAGTGGATGGACCAGCTCGGGCTCACGAGCCAGAGCCTTATGTCGGCGCGGCATGGACGGCGGTGGTGACATGCGCGCCCTGTTTACCCATCTGGACACCGGCTCCCGAGCCCTGAGCTTGTTCCTTGGCGCCGCCGCCATCGTCCTGGCAGTGGCCGTCGCAGCTACAGCGCGGCCGGTTGCTGCAATCGGCAGTTGGGCCATCAATGTGCTGAGCACCTCATTCGTGATCATTTTTATTGTCCTCAGCTATGCGGCGATCTTCTGCTTGGTGCGGCTATGGCAGAGCGAGGGGACCAACGGGATCGGTGTTTGGTACGAGGCAGGGATCAACTCCGCGAACGGCATCGCGACGCTAGCCCTCAACCATACCTTACTCGGTATTGCCCTTGGCGTTGGTCAGCTAGCTGAAAAGGACCTAACCCCGGCCACGGTGCAGGGAATCATCCGCGGCCTCACCTCCGATTTCTCCATGGCTTTCATGACGACCCTGGTCGGGCTCCCGGCGTCGGCTCTTCTTAGGGCTGCACTGGCGATCTTGCGTGCATGGAAGTCCGAGCGCCGTTGTTTTCCCGTCACCTAACGACAGAGGCAAGCCATGCGGTTCGTCATCTTCAACATCGCTTCGATCGCAGCGCTCGTCTACCTGCTGTGGGGTCAGCCCAGCCGCATCGAAGCCGGCAATGTCGCTGCCGCCATCCGCGATGCTGGCGTCGCCGCCATCCGCGGGGTTGGGCAAGCCACACCGCAAATTGCAGAACCAAAAGCGGAAGCAAGCCCAATCCCTGTGCCACGGACAGAGCCGGTAAAGGCAGCGTTTTCTGGCGTAGTGGAGAATAGCCCAGCACCGCAAGCGAACGCGCCTACACCGACCGCTCCGGCCGCAAGACCGATCGAAGTGGCAGCTGTGCCGGTATTGGCCCCGCTGCCGGTGCCGGCAAGAGAATTGCTCCCGGTGCCACTGCCATCAAGAGAAGTACCGATGCGGCCCGTGCCCAAGTCCGCGCCGCTCGATGCCACGGTCGCTCCTGGATTGCCGCGTGCCGCTGGTAGGCATCCGGCCCCACCTATGGTCGACGACCCTGCCGTCGCCACTCGGAGGGACGAGGTTCTCGGTCGTACCGGCGATACCGAATCCACCGGAGCTGGCCGCCAGCCCGTCCGCAGGGCCGAAAGTGCTGAGTTCATGAGTGCGCGCGACCGCCGACGCGAGCTGCAGCGGCTCGCCGAGGAGATGGAGCTGCTCTACGCCGAAAAGGTCCACCGGTGAAAAGGAGCCGTCGTATGTCCCAGTCCGTCTCCGCTCTGCTGTCGGCCGTATTTCTCTTAGCGTTGGCCGGGACGACGATCCAACAGATATCGCGGTCGAATCCGGTGACCGCGACATCGGCGCCAAGTTCAGTGCCAGCTCCGGCACCCGACACCACGGCGGTAGAGAAACGCCCGGCAGCGCCCTCGGTCGATGAGGTCATGTTGCCGCCTCCCCCTACAATCGAACCGCCGCCCCCCACGACGCAATCTACGCCGATGGCTGAGCCGAAGGCGACGATCCTGCCCTTGCGTCCGACCCAGTCCGTCGAACCTTTGCCTCTTCTCGTAGTCCCCTTGCTGCCAACGGCGGAACCGGCCTCCCGGATTTCTGAAGGCACTCCCGCGCTGGTCGCGGAGCGACCGGCGCTTCGTCAAACCAAAATTTCAGAAGAGGAGCCGCGACGTCCGCTCGTACCTCTCAAGCCGACGCCCCGGCCGGTGCCGCTCGCGCCGGAGCCTGTCACGGCGATAAAGCCCATAGAAAGCGACGATCGTCATGTCGAGAGACTGGCCGAGCCCCTCGAAGCACCTCGGGCGCCAGAGATCCCAGTTTCAGTCGAAACCGTGGGCAAGGAAATTGTGGTGAAAGGCCGCGCTCTCCTACGCCTTCTCGAGCACGGCAAGGGCCCTGTGGTCGAGATCGCCTGGCCAGATGCCGCGGGCGAGCGCGAGCGGCTGTTTTCCGTTCTCCGGGATTGCTTCGATCTCAAGATGGCTCTGATCGATATGCAAGGGCGACTCTTCCTCGCTGATGGCGAGCGTGGTCGGCCGAGCGGCCTCAACCTCGATCGTTACAGTGGCTTTGTCCGCCAGATCGACAGGTCGATGAGCGTCGGCGCCGACGCGGAAGAACGCCAGATCCGTGATCGTCATGCCGGACTCCCTGCAGCACAGCGTGCGTTCTTGCTGCCTCGCGTCGCCGATGCCCTGCTTCTGGGCGGCCTACGCCATCTCGTCGGGGCCGGCTATGAAGGCGAAGGGTCGATCCGTGCGCGCTACGTGCTGGCAGGCGGCAGACTGCTGATCGAGGACGTCGCCGTCGGCAAAAGAGCCGTTCCGGGAGTGATCGATCTGACTGGGGCCGGTAGACGCCCATGCGCCCGGCTATGATACGCATCGGATACTGCTTCATTGTCGCAGCCTTGGCCGGTGGGTGCACCGCCACAACCTACAGGCCTTACGACCAAAGAGAGGCTGCGACACCGCTGCTCGAGCGCCGTGTCTACGCCCATGTCTCGGCTGAGATCGCGAGCGATCTGCCCCGCTGCGTCATGATCGTTCCGGCGGATCCGGGGCTCGACCAGAGCATCACATCGCGGGTCACGGGTTCACTCAGGCGCCATCTTGTCGATCACTTCGAACGGGTCATCGGATCCGAGGAGGCCGAACGCGCCGCTGGCGGCATGGCCTATGAAGGAGCTGGTGAACAGGAACAACGCGCTCTGGCGACCGGCATGGCGTGTGACAGCGTACTCCGGTGGCGGGTCCTCGACGGTAGCGGGCGGTTTGCCCTGATCTGGGCGGACCAGCGCTTCGGGCTCGAGGTCGAGCTCGTTCGCTCCCGCGATGGTCTCGCGTTATGGCAAGCAAGCCATCTCGGGAATCGTTGGGCCGGAGGAGCGCCCCTGTCGTGGCTGGCGCTGCCGATAGCGGTGGCTCAGGCGACGCAGCTTCACAACGACGACGATGGTTTTACGTCTTTGATCGAGGACGTCGTCCGCCGCATGACCGCGACGTTGTCGGTGGTGGCTTCGAAATGATCTGGTGGAGTGCAGCCCGGATAACTGAGACACCCGGCTGCGATCACTCACCGGGAGATCTGGCTCTATCTCCGGCTGAGACTTGGACGGCAGACGCCCGATCAGGCCTACTTCAACTGGCTACCGCAGATCGCGGCAGCCTGAACCCGGCAGATGGTCCACTTATCGACCCGTGATCCCTGTTCAGACAAACGGAGCCAGTTCTGTTGAGAATGTCATGGGCAGCGAGACACACATCGCGGGCGATCCGCTCCTCGGTCAAAGCTTTCTCAACAAGTTCAAGTCATGGTCGATCGACAACACGAAGCACGCCTTGGTGCTTGAATGAGCGACTTCGAAACGAAGCGACACCGATATACGCCTTGGCGTCGCTTATAAGGGCACGCCACACATGTGATAGATACCGCATCTGGTCGAATATTGATCTTCAGGTAGACGAGGCGTTTGGCGTATCAGGAAAGGAAGCAGCCATGATGTGGGTGTATCTCGTCGTCACCGTCGCAATACCCGCTGGTGCGCTTTTGATAGCGGTGCTGATTGAGCACGGGATTTAGGCCGGACTGTATTGACCGCGGCTGGTTTGCGACAACTGGGCGCACAAGGCTATCGGGCTGATTGTGCAAACTCGCGCGATTCTCGTCGATCGCACTCAAAGGCGAGAAGACGACCAGTGACCACCGAAGTGATCGTCGCTGGTCGTCTCTCTTCAATTCCTACGCCGCCTGCTTCCCCCGCACCTCGCGGACGTGCTTGCAGTTCCCGCGGAACTCGAAGCCCTTGCAGCTGCATTCGAGGTGCCCGGCGCGGCCATAGGTGACGCGATAGGTTTTGGAAGTGTCGCGCTCACTCGTGAACTCCCAGACGCCCGTGGCCTCGATCGGAGTTGCCGGAACTGCGATGCGTGGCTGTGAGACGGCGAGATGTTCGACAGAGCTGGCTGCCCCGGATGCAGAAGAACGAGCCAGGCGGACTTCCTCCATCAGCGCCGGAGCCAGGGAGCGAAGGCTCGCCTCGACCTCGGCGAGGATCGACGTATCGGGGACCTCCTCCGCCTCCACCGTCGCGATCAAACGCATCTTCGCTTCCAGGAGCTTCGCGATATAGGCGTCAAGCGACCCCTCGGCGTGGAAGTATTCGACCGTCACCCGCTTGGTCTGGCCAAGCCGGTAGCAACGATCCTCCGCCTGCGCATGGTTAGCCGGCACCCAATCGAGGTCCTGGAAGATCACATGCGTTCCGGCCGTCAGCGTGATGCCGACGCCACCGGCGATGATGTTGCAGACCGCAACACGGACCGACGGATCCTTCTGGAAGCGGTCGACCGCCTCCATACGCTGCTCGATCGTCTGCGATCCGGTGATCGTGACAGCCGCCTCGCCGAGATCCTTGACGTGCCGGGCAACGCCGTCATTGAAGCTGGTGAAGACCACCACCTTCTCGCCTGCCGCCACCACGTCCTTGATGCGCTCGGAGACCGCCTTCTGCTTGGCCTTGTGCAGGGCAACTCGGACCTTGGTCAGGCGCGCGAGGAACTGCGTATCGTTCGGCTTGCTCGGGTCGGTCGCCTGATACCAGCCGAGGAAGTTCTCGATGGCCGCCAGAGCGGATGCAGAGCCGGAGATGTCGACCGGCACCCAGGAGCGGATCTTGGGCGGTAGATTGAGCACCTCGTCCTTCTTCCGACGAAGCATGACCTCCTTCATCAGGAGATTGAGTTCGGCGAGGTTCGATGCGCCGGTCGTCACCCAACCGTAGTCGTTCCGGTAGGCCTCACAGTAACGCTTGGCGAAGGAGAGAAAGCTGCGCGCCGCTGGATGCCCGACGCAGCGCAACAGGTTGTACAGGTCGCGCGGCCGGTTGGTCATCGGCGTCCCGGTGAGCAGGAAGACGTACTCCGGCCCGATCAAGGGTGCCTTGGCACTTTCCTGAACCCCGAGAAGCTTCAGGCAGTGGGAGGTTCTGACGCTGGCGTTCTTGATGAAATGCGCCTCGTCCAGGATCACGCCCGCCCAGGAGATGCGATGAAGTCGGGCGGCCTCGCTCTTGAGGAGGTCGTAGTTGACGATCACCCAGCGCGG
>CAMDFP010000231.1 GCA_945897335.1 Asaia bogorensis
CGGCGCTGACCATGCCGTTGTCGCGGACCAGATCGGCCGGCACCGGATGGGACTCGACCGTGAACCCGAGCCCCTCGAGCAGACGGGCCGCCTTCGCCGCCGCCCCGGCCAGGTCACCCGGCGGGTTGTCGGAGGGGATGCGGACGAGATCGGCCAGCAGCCGCTCCTGGCGGTCGCGGTTCCGGTCGATGAAACCCAGCATCTCCGACATCATTCGCCTTCCCCCAAGCGGAACGGCACCCAATACCACCGAAATCACCCACGCCGAAGGGCGGCCGTCACGAGTCCGTGTTTCCAATCCGGACGATCCCGATTGCCAAGCCTTTGACGGGCATCATAGGCTTCCTTCATTCGCGTCATTTGGCTCCTAGGGGAGGTTCTCATCGTGTCCAGGTTGACCCTTTTGTCGACGGTGAGCGCGCTCGCGCTTGCGGTCGTCGTTTCGCCGGCGCTCGCCCAGAAGAAGGGCGGAGCCGCCGTCGTCGGTACCTCATCGGCGCCGCCGCTGACCGATGCCCAGGCCTCCACGGCCGAGGCGTCGCGTAACGTTTCCATGCACTGGATCGAGACCCTGTTCGCGCGCGACGAGAACGCGAACCCCATTCCCGATCTCGCCACCAAGGCCGACATCTCGGCCGACGGCCTGACCTACGTCCTCACGCTGCGCGAAGGCGTGAAGTTCCACAACGGCCAGGAGATGACGGCCGAGGACGTGATCGCGTCCCTCGAGCGCTACGGCAAGGTCGGCGGCTCCGCTCAGATCATCAAGCCGATCACCAGCATGACGCCGACGTCGAAATACGTCGTCACCCTCAAGCTGAGCGCGCCCTTCCCGGGCCTGATCGACAATCTCTCCAGCCCCCGCGCCCCGGCCGGCATCATGCCGAAGTCGGAAGGTGCGAAGGAGCGCGGCAAGATCGAGCACATCGGCACCGGCCCCTTCCAGTTCGTCGAATACGTGCCGGACAGCCACGTCCTGGTGAAGCGCTTCGACGGGTATACCCCGAACATGAACTACACGAAGCGTGACGGCTTCGGCGGCAAGAAGACCGCCTACTACGACACCATCCGCTTCCGCCACATCCCGGAGTCGGGCGCCCGCGCCGCGGCCCTGGAAGCCGGCGAGCTGACAGCGGTCGACGCGCTGGCCCCGTCCTCGGCCAAGCGCCTCAAGGACAACAAGGCGATCAAGATCTACGAGGCGATGCCCTGGGCCTACCAGACCCTCATCATGAATGCCTCGTTCGGCCCGACCAAGGACGTGAAGGTCCGCCAGGCGATTCAGGCGATCCTCGACACCGAAGAGATCATGGCGATCGCGGGCGAGGGTCTCTATCGCATGACCCATGGCTGGCAGCATCCGGGCACCGGCTACTTCGCCGGCGACATCGGCAAGGACAAGTACAACGTCAAGGACATGGCCAAGGCCAAGGCGCTGCTCGCCGAAGCCGGCTACAAGGGCGAGGAGATCGTCGTCCTCACCGACTCGACCATCCAGAACCACAAGGATACCGGTGTCGTCGCCGCCGAGCAGCTGAAGAAGGCCGGCCTCAACATCAAGCTCAACATGGTCGACTGGCCGACCGCCTTCAATCTGCGCGACAAGCCGGACGGCTGGAGCCTCTGGACCCTCGGCATGGGCATCGAGCCCTACGAAGGCCCGTACAACGTGGCTTCGTTCTTCACCACCGACCACGAAGGCAAGGGCGCCCAGTGGGTGTCCGATCCGGAACTGGCGCGCGCCAACAAGGTGCTGACCACCTCGACCTCGCTGGAGGAGCGGAAGAAGGCTTTCGCCGACTTCCAGACGCGCATGTTCGAATGGGTGCCGGCGATCAAGGTCGGCGATCTCGGCCGCTACCAGGCCACCCGCGCCAACGTGCAGGGCTACGCCCCGGCGCGCATCCCGCGGATGTGGGACGTCTGGACCGAGTAATCGAACCTTCGATCTCGCTACCAACGGGGGGCTTCGGCCCCCCGTTTCTTTTTGAGGGAGCGGAGCACGGCTGATACGGATGTGATCGCCGGCAGCAGGCGTTCCCCGTCTAGGATCGGCCGGCCAATGCAACGAGGAGCCCCCCATGCACCGGTTTGTCGTGGTCCTGACCGTCTTGCTTTCGGCGGCACCGGCCCTCGCGGCTGAGATCAAGGTGCTGAGCGCCGGCGCCTTCAAGCCGGTCGTCGTGGCACTCGTGCCCGAGTTCGAGAGGCAGACCGGCCACAAGGTCACGGTCGACAACGACACGGCGGGCGGGCTTGCCCGGCGCATCACCGGCGGCGAGGCCTTCGACCTCGTGGTCATTCCGCCGGGAGGGATCGATCCCCTGGTCAAGGCCGGCAAGGTCGTCGACGGTTCGGGGGTGCGACTGGCGCGGGTCGCGATCGGCGCTGCGGTCAAGAAGGGCGCCGCCGCTCCGGATATCAGTTCAGTCGCCGCCTTCCAGGAGGCGCTGCTCAAGGCGCGCGCCGTCGCCTATATCGATCCCGCTGCCGGCGGCTCGAGCGGGATCTACCTGACCGAGCTCTTCGCGAAGCTCGGCATCGCCGACCGGATCAGGCCGAAGGCGGTCCTCGTACCTGGCGGCCTCGTCGCCGAACGGCTGGTCAACGACCAGGCCGACATCGCGCTCCATCAGATCAGCGAAATTCTCGCCGTGCCCGGCGCGACGCTGGTCGGGCCGATCCCGCGCGAGATCCAGAACTACACGGTCTACGCCGGCGCGCTCTCGACAACGGCACGCGACGCGACGGCGGCACGCGCACTCCTGATGGCGCTGAAGGGACCGGGCGCCGAGGCGATCCTCAAGGAAAAGGGCATGGAGCCGGCGCCGGCGAACTGACGCACGCTTCTAGGAAGCCCTCGCCTGCCGCGTCCCCTCGGCATCCACGTGCGGCGGTTCGCCCGAGATGACCACGCCATAGGCCGTCCGTGCATGCTCGCGGTCAACCTTGCCGAGGACCACGTCGTTCAGCACGCGCTCGGGATCGCGGTCGTTGGCCTTGCCCCAGCCGCCGGCGCCGGGAAGCACGTGGCGGAAGAGGTCGCCCTTCTTCAGCATCACCGGCTGGGTCACCAGCACCGGAAGCGAGCGTGCCTCCTGGTCGGGGTTGATGATCGAGAGACAGGGTGCGCCGGGCTGCCCCCCCGCCAGGCCGAAGGGCGGGAAGCGTCGCTTGTCGGAGCGAAGCGTCATCGTGCCGAAGTCACCGAGGAAGCGATAGTCGCGGATCATCGAGAGACCGCCCCGGTGCTTGCCGGGACCGCCGGAGTTCGGCACCAGCGCGTATTGCTCGATGCGGATCGGGTATTCGGCCTCGATCATCTCGACCGGCACGTTCGACTGGTTGGCGCCCATATGGGTCACGCCCTCCTGCCCGTCATGCGAGGACGAGCCGCCCCAGTTGCCCATGAAGGTTTCGACGAAGACGAAGGGCTTCCCCTGGTGTTCGCCGCCGATCGCCGGGATCGAGGAACCGCCATTGCCGTCGGCCGGCACGCGGTCGGGCACCGCCTGGGCCAGCGCACCGAACACCGTGTCCATGGTGCGGAAGCCGGTGATGCCGCGCGCCCCGCAGGCGCCGGGCGAGCGCGGGTTGACGATGGATCCGAGCGGCGCCTTCACATGGATCGGCCGGGTGAAGCCCTGGGCGTTCGGGATCTCCTCGCCCATGACCGAGCGGATGGCGGCATAGCAGGCCGCCTTGGTGAAGGGCACCGGGGCGTTGATGCCTGCCGGCACCTGCGGCGAGGTGCCCTCCATGTCGACGGTGATCTCGTCGCCGGCGACCGTCACCGCGGCTGAGAAACGGATCGGCTCCGGGTTCTCGCCGAAGCCGTCGATCCAGGACTCGAACTTGTAGGTGCCGTCCGGGATCTCGGCGATCACCGAGCGGGCCAGGCGCTCGGCATGGTCATGGATCTCGGCGAAGGTGGCACGAAGCCGGGCTTTTCCGTACTTCGCGAACAGCGACTGAATCTCGCGGACGCCAATGGCCGTGGCGGCGATCTGGGCGTTGAGGTCGCCCAGCACCTTCTCCGGCACCCGCACATTGGCCGAGAGGATATCCATGATCGCCCGGTTCTCGACGCCGGCGGCCGAGAGCTTCAGGAACGGCAGGCGGAGCCCCTCCTGATAGATGTCGGTCGAGCCGATCGAGTTGCTGCCGGGAACGATGCCGCCGACGTCGTTGTGGTGGGCGACGGTCGTGGCCCAGCCCTCCAGCGTGCCTTCCACGAACACCGGGCGGATGATGTAGATGTCGGGCAGATGCTGGCCGGCCGAAAGGTAGGGGTCGTTGAAGATGAAGACGTCGCCCTCGGCGACATCGCCCTGGAAATGCTTGATCAGCGCCTGCATCGCGTCCTGGAAGCTGCCGAGATGCAGGGGCGTGGTCAGGCCCTGAGCCAGGGTGGCGCCGGCCGCATCGCAGACCGCGGTCGAATAGTCCATGGAGTCGCGGACGATGCCGGAGCAGGCCGTGCGCAGCACGATCAGCGCGATCTCGTCGGCGATGGCGTCGAGCGCGTTCCGGACGATCTCGGTCAGCACAGGATCAGTGTTGTTCGGGATGGTGTCCATCTTCAGCTCCCGGCGAAGACGACGTGGACGTTGCCGATGGCGTCGCGCGACGCCGCCGCCCCCGGCGGCACCACGGTGGTGCCCTCGTATTCCTCTATGATCAGCGGCCCCGATCGCGGCTTGTCGGTGAGCGCCGCGCGGCCCAGCACCGGCGTCTCGATCCGGCCGTGGCGCGGGCCGAAATAGGCCGAGCGCGTCAGCTCCGCCGCCTCACTGCGCCCGGAAGAGACCCGCAAAGTTTCGGCCGATCCGCCCGCCGGCGCCGTCGCCGTTACGGAAAGCGCCACGATCTCGGTCGCCACCGTGCCTCGGAAGTTATGTCCGTAGGTCAACTGGTGCTCGGCCTCGAACCGCGCCGGCAGCGCCGACAGCACATCTGCGGTGATCGGTCCGTCCGGGATCGGGATCTGCAATTCGAAGGCCTGGCTGGAATAGCGCATGGAGGCGACGCGGGTCGGCGTCGCGGTCTTCGCCCAGGGACCGAGCTTCGCCAGAACCTCGGCCGAGAGCTCGTCCAGCAGCCGCCCGACCTCAGACGGCGAGGATTCCAGCGTCTTCTTGAGATAGCCCCGCGATCGCCCGAAGGCGACGTCGGAGACCAGCAGACCGATGGCGGAGAGCACGCCCGCCGCCGGCGGTACGATCATGCGGGCGATGCCGAGCTCCTTCGCCAGGTGCGGACCGAAGACGCCGCCATTGCCGCCGAAGGCGACCAGACCGAACTCGCGCGGATCGCGGCCGCGATATGTCGAGACCGCCTTCAGGGCCCGCATCATCGTCGACGAGGCGACCTCGAAGACGCTCCAGGCCGCGGCCTCGACCGAGGTGCCGAGCCGGCGCGCCACCTTCTCCTCGATCGCGGTCCTGGCCTTGCCGGCATCGATCGGCACGGTGCCGCCGGCCAGCGCCTTCGGGTTGACGAAACCCAGCATGACATTGGCGTCGGTCACCGTCGCTTCGGTGCCACCGAGGCCGTAGCAGGCGGGACCGGGCGCGGCACCGGCGCTCTCCGGCCCGACCTTGAGGCCGCCACCGCGGTCGAACTTGACCAGGCTGCCGCCGCCGGCGCCGACCTCGGAGATGTCGATGACCGGCAGCTTCAGCGCATAGCCGGCGCCCTTGACCAGGCGGCTTGAGAGCGAGATGCCGCCGCCGACCTCGTATTCGTCAGTATGCGCGATCTTGCCGCCTTCGATCAGCGAGGCCTTGGCCGTGGTGCCGCCCATGTCGAGGGTCAGCACGTCATTCATACCGGCAGCGGCGGCAACGCGCGCAGCGCCGATGACGCCGGCCGCCGGGCCGCATTCGACGATGCGCGCCGGCTGCTCCATCACCGTCGGTGCATCCAGGATGCCGCCCGAGGACTGCATCACCAGGAGCCGCCCGGCGACGCCATCGTCTTTCAGCCGCTTCGCCAGCGCGCCGACATAGGCCTTCACCGGCGGGCCGACATAGGCGTTCACGACCGTGGTGCTGGTGCGCTCGTATTCCCGGATCTCAGGCAGGATGTCGATCGAGAGCGTGACGAAAGCCTCGGGGAAGGCCTTTCGCAGCCTGGCGCCGACCCGCCGCTCGTGATCGGGATTGGCATAGGAGTGGAGAAAGCAGACCGCGATCGCCTCGACGCGCGCCCTGCCGATCTCGGCGATGACGCGATCGAGCTCGGCCTCGTCGAGCGGAAGGATCACCTCGCCGTCCGGTCCCAGACGCTCGGTCACCTCGAAGCGGAGGTTGCGCGGCACCAGCGGCGTCGGCTTTACCCAGAGCGGGTCGTAGAGCTTCGGCACCCGCACGCGGCGCAGCTCGAGCACGTCGCGGAATCCCCTCGTGGTGAGCAGGGCGGTGCGAGCCCCCTTCCCTTCCAGGATCGAGTTGGTGGCAACCGTGCAGGCATGCAGCACCTCCGACACCTCGCTGCCCTTGACGCCCCATCTCTTCAGCAGATCGCGAACGCCGTCGACAACGGCGGCGGCATAGTCGGCCGGCGTCGACAGCACCTTGTGAGTGGCGATGGTGCCGTCGGGAAGCGTGAGGGCGATGTCGGTGAAGGTGCCGCCGATGTCGGCGGCGATGCGGATGGCAGCGGTCATGCGGCCGAGACTAGGGCCAGGGCTGCAGGGGGTCGAGTTGGGCTTCCCGATACAACCCGATAAGTTTGGCTGATGACACGATCACCGGCGTTTCACCTCGTCGATGCGCGGCTTGGCCCGGGTCGCAGGCGCGGGCTAGCCTCGCCGGCATGAAGCCGGTCAAGACCAAGTACCCCCGCCGCGTCCGCACCATCGAGAACGTCTTCATCCCGATGCCGGACGGGCGCCGGCTCGCCGCCCGGATGTGGATTCCCGAAGACGCCGAGACCGACAAGGTGCCGGCAATCTTCGAATACATGCCCTATCGCAAGCGCGACCAGAGCCGGGCGCGCGATGAGTCGATCCACCACTATCTCGCCGGCCACGGCTACGCGTCGTTCCGGGTCGACACCCGCGGCTCCGGCGACTCCGACGGCCTGCTCCGCGGCGAATGGGAGCAGGGCGAGCTCGACGACGGGCTCGCGGTGATCGACTGGATGGTGAAGCAGCCCTGGTGTACCGGCTCGGTCGGCATGATCGGGAAGTCGTGGAGCGGCTTCTCGGCGCTGGCGCTGGCCGGCCTCGCGCCGCCGGCCTTGAAGGCTATCATCCCGGTCTGCGCCGGCGACGACCGCTACAATCAGTCACTGCACTGGACCGGCGGCGCCTTCCTTGCCGAGCAGCTGTGGTGGACCGACACCATGATCCAGTTCAACGCGCGTCCGCCCGATCCCGAGATCGTCGGCGAGCGCTGGCGCGAGATGTGGAAGGCTCGCCTCGACGACAATCACCCTTGGCTGATTGACTGGCTGAAGCACCAGCGCCGCGATGAGTTCTGGAAGCACGCGTCCCTCTGCGAGCACTTCGACAAGGTCACTGCCGCGGTCTTCGCCGTCGGCGGCTGGGCCGACTACATCTCCCGCGCGGTACCGCGGATGATGGCCGGCCTCAAGGGGCCTCGCTTCGCGCTGCTCGGTCCCTGGGGCCATCACTACCCGCATGACGGCGTCCCCGGTCCGGCCGTGGGCTTCCTGCAGGACTGCGTCCGCTTCTTCGACCGCTACACCAAGGACATCATCAACGGCTGGGATGCCGGGCCGACCTATCGGGCATATCTGCAGTCCTTCGAGAAGCCGTCGGCGAGATACGGGGTGAAGCCCGGCCGCTGGGTGGCGATCGAGGGCTGGCCCTCGGACAAGGTCAAGCCGCGGGTCTTCCACCTGAACCCCGGTCGTCTCGACGCGAGGCCGAAGGGAGAGCAGGCGCTGACCCATTCCTCGCCGCTGGCGACGGGCCTGGCGGCGACCGAGTGGCTCAGCATGGACATCGAGGGCGAGCAGCCCCGCGACCAGCGCGAGGATGACGGCCGCTCGCTCAGCTTCGATTCCGAGCCGCTGGGCAAGTCGGTCGACATCCTCGGCCGTGCCGCGCTGGAGATCGACCTCGCCGTCGACCGGCCGTTGGCGCAACTCGTGGCACGGCTCTGCGATGTGGCGCCCGATGGCACCTCGGTCCGGGTCGCCTTCCAGGTGCTGAACCTGACGCATCGCGAGAGCGACGAGACCCCGAAGCGCATGATCCCCGGCCAGCGCGTGCGCGTTCGTCTCGATCTA
>CAMDFP010000232.1 GCA_945897335.1 Asaia bogorensis
CTTCATGCGCGTGGGTGGCGACGATGCCGATCAGGTCCTTCCGGCGCTCGACGATCCAGGCGGGGTCGGGAAGGATCAGCTCGACGCCGGGCGTCGAGTCGTCGCCGAAGGTGACGCCGCAATCGACGATCAGCCACTTGCCGCCGTAGCCGTAGAGATTGAGGTTCATGCCGATCTCCTCCGCCCCGCCGAGGGGCAGGAACAGGAAATCGGAAACGGCTGGCTTGCTCATACTGGTCCGATCATGCGGGCAGGCTTCATATGTGGCTGCCGGATGGCCGGCGCCACCTCAGGCGGCAAAGAAGATCTCGCCGGCGGTGATCTTCCGGCTGGTGCTGGCATGGGTCAGCACGAGGGCGCCCGACTCATCCAGCGCCGAGAACACGCCGGTGTCGACCTTGCCCTCGTGCAGCGTCACCCGGATCTCGCGGCCGAGGCCGGCGGCGCGGGCGAGCCAGGTCTCGCGAACGGGGGCGAACCCCTCGACGAGCCAGCGCCGGTACCATCCGAGAAACGCGTCGCCCAAGACGGCAGTGGCCTCCTCGACGTCGGCACGGCCGCACTGGGCGGCGACGGAGGTCGTCGGGTAGGGAGTGTCCGCCGGGTGATGGGCGAGGTTGACGCCGATACCGGCTACCAAGTGCCCTTGCCCACCTTCCAGCAGGATGCCGGAGATCTTGGCGCCCTCGACCAGGACATCGTTCGGCCATTTGAAAGCGATCTGGCCCTTGATGCCGAGCCGGTCGAGAAGTTCGCCGACCGCCAGAGCCACGACGAAGGAAAGCTGTGAGAGCACCGCCGGGGGACGGTCGGGCCGGAGCACGATCGAGGCGTAGAGGTTGCCCTCGGGCGAAACCCAATTCCTTCCGCGGCGACCGCGGCCAGCCGTTTGCCGCCGCGCGGTTACCAGCGTGAATTCGAGCGCGCCGGCCTCGGCAAGCCTGAGCGCCTCCGCGTTGGTGGACCCGACCTCGTCATGCGCGACCCGGTGGAACACCCCGGGCAGGGTCATGCCGGGAAGAGAGCCCGTGCAGCCATGGCGGCCGTCGTCAGCACCGGGCTGGGATAGACGAAGAAGAGCAGGATGAGGACAGCGGTGACCGCCTGGACCAGGCCCAAAGAACGCCCGGACGCGTCCTTGTCGAGCGGCACCACGGCATCGTCGAAGTACATCAGCTTGATGATGCGGAGGTAGTAGAAGGCAGCCACCACGGACGCGAGAACGCCGATGACGGCCAGCGCGTAGAGCCCTGCTTCGACCGCGGCGAGGAAGACGTAGAGCTTGCCGAAGAAGCCGGCCAGCGGCGGGATGCCGGCCAGCGAGAATAGGAAGATGGCGAAGGCCAGCGCCATACCCGGATGGGTCTTGGACAGTCCGGCGAGATCGGAGATCCCCTCCACCATCTTGCCCTTCTGGCGCATGGAAAGGACGACGGCGAAGGCGCCGGCGGTCATGACGATGTAGATCGACATGTAGATGAGGATGCCGCGGACGCCGGACTCGGTGCCGGCGGCAAGGCCGACCAGCGCGTAGCCCATGTTGCCGATCGAGCTGTAGGCAAGCAGGCGCTTGATGTTGGTCTGATTGACCGCGGCGACGGCGCCCAGCACCATCGAACCGAGCGAGATCGCGATCATGATCGGCCGCCAGTCGACCACCAGCTCGCCGAAAGGCCCGATCAGCACGCGGACGAACAGCGCGATCGCCGCCGCCTTAGGCGCGATGGCGAAGAGCGCAGTCACCGGCGTCGGCGCGCCCTCGTATACGTCGGGCGTCCACATGTGGAAGGGCACGGCCGAGACCTTGAAGGCGAGGCCGGCCGCCAGGAAGACGATGCCGAAGACGAGGCCGATGGAGGCCGCACCCTCGTTGTCGGTGATCGACTGGGCGATCGCCTCGAAACCGGTGGCGCCGGTCGAGCCGTAGATCAAGGAGCAGCCGTAGAGCAGCATGCCCGACGAAAGCGCGCCTAAGACGAAGTATTTGAGGCCGGCCTCGGTCGAGCGGATCTGGTCGCGCTGGAAAGCGGCGACCACGTAGAGCGCCAGCGATTGCAGCTCGAGCCCGAGATAGAGCGTGATCATGTCGTTGGCCGACACCATCACCAGCATACCCAGCGTCGCCAGTACGATCAGCACCGGGTACTCGAACCGCGCCATCCCTTCCCGCTCGATGTAGTCGAGCGCGAGCACGATCGAGATCATCGAGCCCAGCAGCACCAGCACCTTGACGAAGGCGGCGAAGGGATCGGTGACAAATTGGCCGCCGAAGGCGACGACACGGCCCGGCGCCCCGCCCAGCACCAGCACGATGGCGATCCCCAGCACGATGACCGAGAGCCAGGAGAGCTGACGGGTCCAGCCATCGCCCTTGAAGACGCCGATCATCAGGAGGCCCATGCCGGCAACGGCGAGCCAGATCTCCGGCAGCACCGGCATGAGCTGGAGTGTGGTCATGGGCGGCGGCGTCCTAGCGCTGGGCGACCGCGAGCGATGCCGGGCGCGGCACCGAGGCGGTTTCGTACTTGGTCACGAGATTGACGACGGAGACATGGATCGAGCGGGTGAAGGAGATCGGATAGACACCCATCCAGATGGTCAGGACGACCAGCGGCGCGAAGATCGCGATCTCGCGCCAGCTCAGGTCCAGGATCGACTTCAGATCGTCGCGCTCGAGCTTGCCGAAGATCACCCGGCGATAGAGGTAGAGCATGTAGGCGGCACCCAGCACGACGCCCGATGTCGCGAGCGTCGCGACCCAGGTGTTCGACTGGAAGGCACCGGTCAACACCAGGAACTCGCCGACGAAGCCCGACGTGCCCGGCAGGCCGACCGAGGCCATGGTGAAGACCATGAAGACGAAGGCATAAGCCGGCATGCGGTGGACCAGCCCGCCGTAGCGCGAGATCTCGCGGGAGTGCATGCGGTCGTAGACCACGCCGACGCAGAGGAAGAGCGCGGCCGAGACGATGCCATGGCTCAGCATCTGGTAGATGGCGCCGGTCACCGCCTGGGTGTTCAAGGCGAAGATGCCGATCGTCACGTAGCCCATATGGGCGACCGACGAATAGGCGATCAGCTTCTTCATGTCCTCCTGGGCCAGCGCCACCAGCGAGGTATAGATGACTGCGACGACGGACAGCGCATAGACCAGCGGCGTGAAGTATTGCGTCGCTTCCGGCAGCAGCGGCACCGAGAAGCGGAGGAAGCCGTAGGCCCCCATCTTCAGGAGCACGCCGGCCAGGATCACCGAGCCCGCGGTCGGCGCCTCGACATGCGCGTCGGGCAGCCAGGTGTGGACCGGCCACATCGGCACCTTGACCGCGAACGAGGCGAAGAAGGCGAGCCACAGCCATTTCTGCATGCCCGACGGCAGATGCGCCTGCATCAGGGTCGGTATGTCGGTGGTCCCCGTCTCGAAGAAGATGGCGAGGATCGCCAGCAGCATGAGGACGGAGCCGGTCAGCGTGTAGAGGAAGAACTTGAAGGCCGAATAGACCCGACGCTGGCCGCCCCAGATGCCGATGATCAGGAACATCGGGATCAGGACGCCCTCGAAGAAGACGTAGAAGAGGACGAAGTCGAGCGAGGAGAAGGTGCCGACCATCAGGGTCTCGAGCACCAGGAAGGAGATCATGTACTCCTTCACCCGGACCTCGATCGCCTCCCAGCTCGCCAGCACGCAGATCGGCGTCAGCAGAGTCGACAGCAGCACGAAGAACAGCGAGATGCCGTCGACGCCCATCGTGTAGTTGATGCCGAAGGCCGGAATCCAGGGCGCCTTTTCGACGAACTGGAAGTCCGACATGTCGGGATCGAAGTTGGACCACAGCAGCAGCGACACCAGGAAGGTGATCACCGAGGTCCACAGCGCCACGTTGCGGGCGTTCCGGGCGACGAGCTCGGCATCGCCGCGGGTCAGCAGGATGATCGCCACCCCGACCAGGGGCAGGAAGGTCACCAGCGAGAGAAGCGGCCAGTCGCTCGCCATGACCTAACGTCCCATCCGGTAGAGGTAGAAGCTCGCCAGGATCACCACGCCGATCAGCATGGCGAAGGCGTAGTGATAGACGTAGCCCGTCTGCAGCCGCCCTGCCCGCTTGGCGAGCCCGACCGTCGTCGCGGCGATGCCGTCGGGGCCGAGCCCGTCGATGATGGCGCCGTCGCCGCCCTTCCACAGGATGCGGCCGAGCCAGAAGGCCGGACGCACGAAGATCCGGTCATAGAGCTCGTCGAAGTACCACTTGTTGTAGAGGAAGAGGTAGAGCGGGCGGAACGCCTCGACCATCCGCCCCGGCATGCCCGGGCTGGCTATGTAGGCGAGATAGGCACCGGCGATGCCGAGCACGCCGACGATGGTCGGCAGCAGCTTGACGAAGAGCGGCACGTGATGTGCGCCTTCGACCGTGTCGTGCTCGGGCAGCACGAACAGCGAGGCGCCCCAGAAGGCAACGCGGCCGTCGCCGACGAAGAGGTTGTACAAGAGGAAGCCCGAGAAGATCGCGCCGGCCGCCAGCACGTAGAGCGGCGCCAGCATGATCTGCGGCGACTCGTGCACATGCTCCATCGTGTGATGGTCGGCGCGCGGCTCGCCGTGGAAGGTGAGGAACAGGAGGCGCCAGGAATAGAAGGCGGTCAGCAAGGCGGCGAAGGTGCCGAGGATGAAGGCGTACATGCCGACGCCCGAATGCGCGGCCCAGGCTGCCTCCAGGATCACGTCCTTGGAGAAGAAGCCGGCGAAGGGCGGCATGCCGGCCAGCGCCAGGTTGCCGATCCACATCAGCGCGTAGGTCACGGGGATCAGCTTCCAGATGCCGCCCATCTTGCGCATGTCCTGCTCGTCGGACATGGCGTGGATCACCGAGCCGGCGCCGAGGAACAGCAGCGCCTTGAAGAAGGCATGGGTGATCAGGTGGAACATCGCCGCCGAATAGGCCGAGACGCCGGCGGCGAAGAACATGTAGCCGAGCTGGCTGCAGGTCGAATAGGCGATCACCCGCTTGATGTCGTTCTGTACCAGGCCGACGGTCGCGGCGAAGAAGGCGGTCGAGGCGCCGACGAAGCAGACGACGGCGAGCGCGGTCGGCGCGTACTCGAACATCGGCGAAAGCCGGCAGACCATGAAGACGCCGGCCGTCACCATGGTCGCGGCATGGATCAGCGCCGAGACCGGGGTCGGGCCTTCCATCGCGTCCGGCAGCCAGGTGTGGAGGCCGAGCTGGGCCGACTTGCCCATGGCACCGACGAAGAGCAGCAGGCAGACCGTGGTCAGCGTGTCGAAGTTGTAGCCCAAGAAATTGATCGTGGTCCCGACCTTGCCCGGCGTCGCGGCGAAGACCGCATCGAACCCGACCGAGTCGAAGACCATGAACACGGCGAAGACGCCGAGCGCGAAGCCGAAGTCGCCGACCCGGTTGACCAGGAAGGCTTTGATCGCCGCCGCATTGGCCGAGGGCCGCTCGAACCAGAAGCCGATCAGCAGGTACGAGGCGAGACCGACGCCCTCCCAGCCGAAGAACAGCTGAACGAAGTTGTCGGCCGACACCAGCATCAGCATGAAAAAGGTGAAGAGGCTGAGATAGGCCATGAACCGCGGCACCGAGGCGTCGTGGGCCATGTAGCCGCAGGAGTAGATGTGGATCATGCATGACACGAGCGAGATCATGCCGATCATCGAGGCCGACAACGCATCGAGCCTCACCGACCAGGTGACGTCGAAGGAGCCCGAGACGATCCAGGACGCGATCTCGACCACCCGCGTGTGGCCCATCAGCGCCACGTCATAGAAGACGTAGGCGCCGGTGATTGCGGCCAGCACCATCGCCCCGCAGGTGACGAGCTGCGAGCCGCGGTCGCCGAGCATCCGGCCGAATAAGCCGACGATCAGCGCGCCAAGAAGCGGCAAGAAGACAGGAGCGGCATGCAGCACGTCCGTCAGCCCTTCATCAGGTTGATGTCTTCCACGGCGATCGAGCCGCGGTTGCGGAAATAGACGACGAGGATGGCGAGACCGATCGCCGCCTCGGCGGCAGCGACGGTCAGGACGAACATGGCGAAGACCTGGCCGACCAGGTCGCCCATGTGGGTCGAGAAGGCCACCAGGTTGATGTTGACCGCCAGCAGCATCAGCTCGATCGACATCAGGATGACGATGACGTTCTTCCGGTTGAGGAAGATGCCGAAGACGCCAAGCGTGAACAGGATCGCGGCGACGGTGAGGTAGTGGGCGAGCGTGATGGTCAGCATCAGACGCCGCTCCCCGACCGGACCTTCACCACCTCGATCGAGTCCGCCTTGCTGCGCGCGACCTGTGCGCCGATGGTCTGGCGGCGGACGCCGTCGCGCTGGCGGAGCGTCAGCACGATGGCGCCGATCATGGCGACCAGCAGCACCATGCCCGAGGCCTGGAACAGATAGACGTAGTCGGTATAGAGGATGCGGCCCAGCGCCTCGGTGTTCGTCATCTCGGATGCCGGCGCCATCGGCCGGGTCTGCGAGCCGTCCGGCGCGCCGATCCAGGAACCGAAGATCAGCACCAGCTCGGCCAGCAGGATCAGGCCGACCGCGGCACCGACCGGTAGGTAGCGGAACAGGCCCTGGCGAAGCCGGGCGAAATTAATGTCGAGCATCATGACGACGAAGAGGAACAAGACGGCGACGGCGCCGACATAGACGACGACCAGGATCATCGCCAGGAACTCGGCCCCCATCAGCACGAACAGGCCGGCGGCGTTGAAGAAGGCGAGGATCAGGAACAGCACCGAATGGACCGGGTTCCGGGCCGAGACGACCATCACGCCGGAGCCGATGGCCACCAGCGCGAACAAGTAGAAGGCGAGCGCCTGGATCACCATGGCATCACCGGTACGGAGCGTCGGCGACGAGGTTGGCGGCGATCTCGCTTTCCCAGCGGTCGCCGTTCTCGAGCAGCTTCTCCTTGTTGTAGAAGAGCTCCTCGCGGGTCTCGGCGGCGAACTCGAAGTTCGGCCCCTCGACGATGGCATCGACCGGGCAGGCTTCCTGGCAGAAGCCGCAGTAGATGCACTTGGTCATGTCGATGTCGTAGCGCGTCGTCCGCCGGCTGCCGTCGTCGCGCGGCTCGGCCTCGATGGTGATCGCCTGGGCCGGACACACCGCCTCGCAGAGCTTGCAGGCGATGCAGCGCTCTTCGCCGTTGGGATAGCGGCGAAGCACGTGCTCGCCACGGAAGCGCGGGCTGAGCGGCCCCTTCTCGTAGGGGTAGTTCAGGGTCACCTTGGGCTTGAAGAAATAGCGCAAGGTGATCGCCATGCCGGAGATGAGCTCCGACAGCAGCAGGCTTTTCGCGGCGCGGTCTAGAACGGCCATGTCATCCCTCCGTCACGGCACCATGTCGAAGGCGACAAGGAAGCCGGCGGTAAGCACCACCCAAACGAGCGAGATCGGCAGGAACACCTTCCAGCCGAGCCGCATGAGCTGGTCGTAGCGGTAGCGCGGGAAGGTCCCGCGGATCCAAAGGAACAGGAACAGCAGGAACGCTATCTTGAGCGCGAACCAGATCGGCCCTGGAACCCAGTTGAACGGCGCGATGTCGAAGGGCGGCAGCCAGCCGCCGAGGAACAGTATCGCGGTCATCGCCGAGACCAGGATCATGTTCGCGTATTCGCCGAGGAAGAAGAGCCCGAAACTCATCGACGAGTATTCGACCATGTAGCCGGCGACGATCTCGGACTCGCCCTCAGGCAGGTCGAAGGGAAGCCGATTGGTCTCGGCCAGGCCGGAGACGAAGAAGATCACGAACATCGGCAGCAGCGGCACGCAGAACCAGAGGTTCCGCTGCGCCAGCACCACGTCCGTCAGGTTCAACGAGCCGACGCAGAGCAGCACGGTGATGATGACGAAGCCGATCGAGACCTCGTAGGACACCATCTGGGCGGCCGAGCGCAGCGCGCCGAGGAAGGCGTATTTTGAGTTCGACGCCCAGCCGGCCATGATCACGCCGTAGACGCCGAGCGAGGAGATGGCGAAGAGGTAGAGGACGCCGACATTGATGTCGGCCAGCACGATGCCCTCGCCGAAGGGAATGACCGCCCAGGCGACCAGCGCCAGGATAAAGGTCAGCATCGGCGCCATCAGGAACACGGCGCGGTTGGCCCCGGACGGAAGGATCGTCTCCTTCGACAACAGCTTGAGACCGTCGGCGATCGGCTGCAGCAGGCCGAAGGGGCCGACGACG
>CAMDFP010000233.1 GCA_945897335.1 Asaia bogorensis
CCTTTCTGCCGAGCCTCGACTACGTCACCTTCATGAAGATCGAGCGGACCTGGATCCTCGACATCCGCTTCGACTACGTCTTCTCCTGCTACGTCCTGTTCCTCGCAGGCGTGATCCTGTTCGGCCTCAACCGCCTGGTCGGGCTGTTCGGCCGGCGCTGGCGCGATCACCTTTGAGCATCCGCCGCCGATGAGTGCCGCCCTCTTCCTGATGCTCGGCGCCTTCTTCACGGCCGCCGCGATCCGCGTGCCGATCGGCTACGCCATGATCGGCAGCGGCGTGCTCTACCTGGCGGTGACCGGCAAGGACATCGGGCTCGCCGGCGAGCAGATCCTGCAGGGGCTCTACACCAACTTCGTCTTTCTCGCCGTCCCGCTGTTCATCTTCGCCGCCAACATCATGAACGTGACGACGGTGACCGACCGGCTGTTCGATTTCTGCCTGGTTCTGGTCGGCCGGCTCCGCGGCGGGCTCGCGCATGTGAACGTGCTGACCAGCCTGGTCTTCTCCGGCATGAGCGGCAGCGCGGTCGCGGACGCGGCCGGCATCGGCAAGCTGACCATCGACATGATGGTGAAGGACAACCGCTACACCCAGGGCTTCTCCGCCGCCATCACCGCGGCCTCGGCGGTGATCGGCCCGATCTTCCCGCCGTCGATCCCGATGGTGCTCTACGCGATGGTGTCCAACACCTCGGTCGGCTACCTCTTCCTCGGCGGCATGGTACCGGGCGTGCTGATGGCGGTGCTGCAGATGGTCGGCATCGCCGCCATCGCCAAGCGCCGCAATTTCCCGATCGAAGCGAAGATCCCGCTTCGCGACTTCCCGCGCATCACCGCGCGCGCCTTCCCGGCGCTGATGATGCCGGTGGTCATGCTGGGCGGCATCTACTCCGGCGCCTTCACCCCGACCGAGGCGGCGGCGGTCGCCTCCCTCTATGCGCTCGTGCTGGCGCTGTTCTACCGGACCCTGTCGGTCCCCCGCCTCGTCACCGTGCTGGTCGAGACCGCGCGCTCGTCCTCGGTGGTGGCGCTGATCATCGCCGGCGCCTTCGTCTTCAACTACATCATCGCCGGCGAGCGGACGGCCGACTACCTCGCGGCGTGGCTCACCTCGATGCAGCTCACCCAGTGGCAGTTCCTGCTGCTGGTCAATGTTGCCTTCCTGGTCCTGGGATGCTTCCTCGACGCGACCGTGATGCTGCTGGTCTTGGTGCCGCTTCTGCTGCCGACGGTGAAGGCGCTCGGCATCGACCTGGTGCATTTCGGCGTGGTCATCGTCGTCAACATGATGATCGGGCTCGTCACTCCACCCTATGGCGTGCTGCTCTTCGTCATCAGCGGGCTGACCGGCATCAAGCTCCGCGAGATCATCGCCGAGGGCTGGCTCTGGATCGGCCTGATGATCGCCCAGCTCGCCGCGATGACCTATATTCCAGGGATCGTGCTGTGGATCCCCTGGATGTTCGGCTACGAAGGCAAGTGAGTCGGGAGGTCAACCCATGAACCCGTTCGTCGATTCGACCGATCTCATCGCCGATGGCGCCGCGCTCGCCGGGCGGATGAAGCGTGACGGCTATCTGTTCCTCCGCGGCCTGCTGCCCCGCACGGACGTCGCCGAGGTGCAGCGCCAGATCGGCGAGATCGCCCGCACCGACGGCTGGCTAAAACCCGACCGGCCGGTGGCCGAGGCCGCGGCCGACCTCTCGGGCTTCTGCGTCGATCCCGATCCCACATATCTGAAGACACTCCGGCGCATCAATCGGCTGGAGGCTTATCACGGCCTCAAGCACCATCCGCGCCTGATCGGGTTGTTCGAGCGCATGCTGGGCGGGCCGATCCTGGCCCATCCCCGCGTGCTCATGCGCAACATCTTCCCGGCCAAGGAAGAGTTCACCACCAAGGCGCATCAGGACTTCCCCAACGTCCAGGGCACGACCGAGGCATTCACCGCCTGGATCCCGCTGATCGACTGCCCGATCGAGGTTGGCCCGCTTCAGGTGGCCACCGGATCGCATGCCCAGGGCGTCTACGACTTCCACATCGGCGCCGGCGCCGGCGGCATCGAAATCAAGGACCCGCTGGACGGCCGCTGGACAAGCGGTCCCTTCTCCGTCGGTGACGTGCTGATCTTCCACAGCATGACCGTGCACAAAGGCGTGCCGAACCGCAGCGACCGGCTCCGCATGTCGATCGACGTCCGCTTCCAGCTGGTGAGCGAGCCGTTCAACTTCGACAACGCCCAGCCCGACGGCCAGCCGCTGACCTGGGAAGAGGTCTATGCCGGCTGGAAATCCGACGAGCTCAAATACTACTGGAAGCGCTTGGCACTGACCTCCAAGCCCTTCGACCGCACCTGGTTCGACAAGCGCGACCAGCTCGCCTTCGAGCTGGGGGAAGCCGGCGACCCGCGCGCCGGCTCGGTGCTGCAGCGGATCGTCGCCCGCGACCTGGATCCCGAGAAGCGCGCACGAGCCGCGCGCCTGCTCGCCCGCATCGAAGGCCAGGGCGCCTCCGCTCCCGCCGGCATGTAGTCCGTCAGCCGGCGGCGCGCTTCAGCTTCACCACCGCCTCGTCGAGAGCCGAGAGGAAGCGGGATTTGTCCTTGGCTGCCATCGGCTTCGGCCCGCCCGAGACCTCGCCCATGGCGCGGAGCTGCTGCATCAGCTCGCGGGTAGCCATCGCCATGCCGATCGAATCCTTGGTGAAGGGCTTGCCGGTCGAGCCGATCGCCATCGCGCCGGCGGCAAGGCAGCGGCTGGCCAGCGGGATGTCGGCGGTGATGACGATCGAGGCCGGGCCGACCTTGCCGGCGATCCAGTCGTCGGCCGCATCGAAGCCGTCGCCGACGATCACCCGCTCGAACAGCGGGTTCCGCGGCACCGCCAGCAATGCGTTGGCGACGACATAGACCTTGAGGCCGTAGCGCTCGGCGACGCGATAGACCTCGGCCTTCACCGGGCAGGCGTCGGCATCGACGAAGATCTCGATCGGGCTGGACATCGGCGTCGGGAGGTCGTCCTGGAAAGCGGAACCGGCGGGCCGGCGGGCCGTATTATAGTGGTCTCCGGCCATCGTCCATCTCCGCAGGATGTTTCTGCCATGCCACCCGAAATGGATCCGATCCTGAGCGAGGTCCTGAAGCGATGGCCGGCCGCCGGCGTTGCCGACGGAACGCCGTACCTGATCGGTGTCGCCGGCAGCGTCGCCGTCGGCAAGAGCACTTTCGCCCGCGAGCTCGGCCGGATGATCACGGCGAGCCCCGGGACGCCGCGCGTCGACATCGTCTCGACCGACGGCTTTCTCTTCCCCAACAGCGTGCTAGGCGAACGCGGCCTGAGGCAGAGGAAAGGCTTCCCCGAGTCCTTCGACGTCGCGGGAATGCGCGTAGCGCTCGCCTCGATCAAGCGGAAGGAAAGGGTGGAGATCCCACGCCATTCGCACGTCACCTACGATGTCGATCGGAACGACGCGCAGGTCGTCTCTGCGCCCGATGTCGTCCTGCTCGACGGCCTTCATCTCGCCCAGGTCGAGGAACCCGGCAAGCCGCGGCTGATCGACACCCTGATCTATCTCGACGCCGAGGAGACGGCGATCGAGACCTGGTTCACCGACCGGCTGCTGCCGCTGATGGCCGCCGGCGTCGACGATCCGAAGTCGTTCTACTTCGCCTATCGCGACCTGGATCTGGATGCCCGGCGGGCCTTCGCCGCCCGGGTCTGGCGCACCATCAACTTGCCGAACCTGCGCGACCACATCCGCGCAGATCGAGACCACGCCGACCTGGTGATCCACAAGGCCGACGATCATGGCATCCGCGACATGCTGCCTGGAACGCGGCCTTTCTGAAGCCTCTCCCCCCCGCTTCGCCTGATTTTCCTATTGGTCCGGGCCCGGGCGCCTGTTAACGATAACAACATCGCAGCTACCGACAATTGCGAAAGTAAGTGAGAGCGATGGCGGGGGTCAGGGTCGCCGTGATCGGGGCCGGTTGGTACGCGGCCGAGAACCACATCCCGGTGCTCGCGTCCCGTCCCGACGCCGCGCTCGACGGCGTCTGCCGCTTGGGCGTCAAAGAGCTCGAACGAGTCCGCAGCCATTTCAGCTTCGCCTACGGCTCGGAAAATCATCGTGACGTGCTGGCACGAGGGCCCGATGCCGCCATCATCGCCTCGCCGCATAACCTGCATTACGAACATGCGCGGGACGCGATCGAGGCCGGCTGTCACGTGCTCTGCGAGAAACCGATGACGCTCGATCCCGCCGAGGCCTGGGACCTGGTCGCTCGTGCGCGGGCGCGAGGCCGGCACCTGCTGGTCGCCAACGGCTATCACTATCTCCGCGAGCTGGCGCGGCTTCGCGCCCTTCTCGGCACGGCGGTCGGCCCGGTCGAGCACGTCGCCGCCAACTTCGTCTCGGCGACCCGCAACGTCTTCGAGGGCAAGGCCGGGCTCGGCCGCTGGCAGACCAGCTTCTTCCGGCCCGACGCCGCCACCTGGCAGGATCCGAAACAGGGCGGTGGCTTCGCCTATGGCCAGCTCTCGCATTCGATCGCGCTCACGCTCTGGCTCACCGGCCTCTCGCCGACCTCGGTCTCGGCCGCGATGGTGCCGTGCGACGTCGACCTGTTCGACGCCGCGACGGTGGCCTTCGACGGCGGCGCCATCGGCACCTTCTCCGGCGCCGCCGGCATGCCCGAAGGCCAGCGCGCATTGCTCACCCTCCACATCGTCGGCCGCGACGGCGCGGTCGAGCTCGCCCTTCACCGCGACTTCGCCGCGATCCAGCGTCATGACGGCAAAGAGATCCGCCTCGACCTCGCGCCCGGCGACTGGGTCTATCGCTGCGACGGCCCGGTCCATGCGTTGATCGACCTGGCTCAGGGCCGGGGCGAGAACCTGTCGCCGGGTGCGGTCGGTGCCGCCACCGTCGACGTCATCGAGGCGATCCACAGATCGGCCCGGCTCGGCGGCGCGCCGGCCGCGATCGCCGCCCCCGCCCTGGCCCGCGCCCCGTGATCAGCCATCTCGGCAGCGTCAGCCTGGAGGACGTGGCCAAGCGCGCCGGCGTCTCGATCATGACCGTCTCGCGCGCCTTCCGCCGCCCCGACGCACTGTCCGAGGACACGCTGGAGAAGGTGCTGCGCGCCGCCGATGCGCTGGGCTACCTGCCGAACCAGATTGCCAGCGGGCTGCGCTCCAAACGGAGCCAAACCATCGCCTGCGTCATCCCGACGATCTCCTCGCCGGTCTACGCCAATGTCGTGCAGGGCATCGCCGACGCGATCTCGCCCGAGGGCTATTCGCTGGTCCTGGGCACCTCGAACTACGCGGTCGACGAGGAGCGGCGGGTGATGATGTCGCTGCTGGCATATCGGCCGGAGGCGGTGGTGCTGGCCGGCGGCGATCACCGCCCGGAGCTGACCCGCTCGCTCGCGCGCCTCAAGGCGCCGCTGGCCGAGCTGTGGGAGCTGGTGCCGAAGCCGCTCGATATGAATGTCGGCTTCTCCAACCACGCCGCCGGCGCCGCCATCGTCGACCACCTGATCCGGATGGGTTCGCACCGCATCGCCTTCATGACCGTGAAGGTCGAGCATGCCCGCGTGCGTGCCCGCCGCGCCGCCTACGAGGCGGCCGTGGCCAAGGTGCTGGATCACGCGCCGATCGTGATCGCGACCGACCTCAGCATCGAGGGCGGGCGGCGGGGCCTGAAGCGCCTCCGCGACCGGCATCCGGACGTCGACGGCCTTTTCTGCACCTCGGATTCGATCGCCGTCGGCGCCATGCTGGAGGCGATGGAGGTGGGCTGGAGCGTGCCGGACGATCTCGCCATCGCCGGATTCGGCGACCTGGAGATCGGGCGCCACGTGCCCCCCGGCATGACCACGGTGCGCGTGCCCGAATATCGTGTCGGCCAGGTCGCCGGCGAGATGATCGTCGGCCGGTTGCTCGGCCGGCCCGAGGGCGCGCGGACGGTCGATGTCGGTTTCGAGCTGGTGGCGCGCGGCAGCTCCGCCCGCCCGGAGATCAAGAGAGTGAGACGCCGGTGAAGATCAAATCCGTTCAGGCCTTCGCCATCAAGAGCGACCTCGTCGGCGGTCCGCCGAAGACCAAGGCTCGGCGTCCCTCCTGGCTCGCCGAGGCCGAGGTCGCCGGACCGATGTCGCGATATCCGCGATTCAAGAAGCTGCGCTCGACCTGGCGCCCGACCTGGCCCTCGGTCGGCTGCATCGTCACCGCCGAGGACGGCAGCTGGGGCTTCGGCGCCAGCCGCTACGGCACGCCGGTGATCGCCATCGTCAACGAGCACATCGCGCCGCTGCTGCCGGGAGAGCCGGCGCTGGCGACCGAGCGGCTCTGGGACATGATGACGAGGATCGTCTCGCCATATGGGCCGGGCGGCATTGCGGCTTACGCGATCAGCGCCGTCGACCTCGCGCTCTGGGACCTGAAGGGCAAGATTCTGAAGCGCCCGGTCTATGAGCTGATCGGCGGCCCGGCGCGGGACCGCATCCCGGTCTACGCCACCGGCAACGACACCGACTGGCACATGGAGCTGGGCTTCCGCGCGACCAAGCCCGCCTGCCCGCACGGAACATCCGACGGCCTCGATGGCCTTGCAAGAAACGAGGCGCTGATCGCCCGCACGCGCGAACTGATCGGGCCGGAGGTCGAGCTCATGCTCGACTGCTGGATGGCCTTCGACGTCGAGTTCGCGGTGCGGCTGGCCGAGCGCCTCAAGCCCTACGGCCTCAAATGGATCGAGGACTGCCTTCTCCCTGAGAACCTCGACGGCCAGGACGAGCTGCGCCGCCGGCTGCCCTGGATGACGCTGGCGACCGGCGAGCACTGGTACTCGACGTTCACCTTTGCCGCCGCGGCGGCGCGGAAGTCGGTCGACATCTTCCAGCCCGACATCGGCTGGGTCGGCGGGCTGACCGCCTGCATGAAGATCAACGCGCTGGCCGAGGCCGCCGGCATCCCGGTGATGCCGCATGCCGGCATGAACACGCCCTATGGCCAGCATTTCGGCTTCGCCTCGCCGAACGTGCCCTGGGGCGAGTACTTCTTAGGATCCCCGCCCGGCGTGCCGCTGGCCGAGATGGCGGTGTTCCCCGGCGTGCCGACGCCGAAGGACGGCTTCCTGGTCCCCTCCGACGCGCCCGGCTTCGGCATCGACCTGACGCTGGACGGCATCGCCGCCCTCAAACCCTGAGCGGGAGTGCGCCATGCCTCACGTCAGGATCCGCAAGTTCAACACCAAGGCGTTGTACCCCGAGCAGAAGCTCGACAACGACCTCTGCATGGCGGTGCGCGCCGGCCGCCATGTCTTCCTCCGCGGTCAGACCGCGATCGATCTCGAGGGCAGGATGCAGGGCCTGGGCGATCCTGCGGCGCAGGCTGAGAACGCGATGCGCTGCGCCAAGATCCTGCTCGAGGAAGCCGGCAGCCGGCTGGAGCATGTCTGCAAGGTCACGATCTACCTGGTCGACCGCGCCCATCGGGAGCCGGTCTATCAGGTGATCGGTCGCTGGCTGAAGGGCGTCTTCCCGGTCTCGACCGGGTTGATCGTCCAGGGGCTGGCGAAGCCGGAGTTCCTGATGGAGATCGACATCGACGCCGTCATCCCCGACGACGAGCCGCTGCCGACCTAGGGTTCCCGCGCCACGGTGATCTCGACCACGCGGTTGCGCGGCTCGACCTTGGAGTCGGGCGTTTCCACCTCGGGCGCACGTTCGCCGACCCACCCCCAGTCGATCCGTGCCGCCCCGCCGCATAAAACTTTTTCCCATAGCCCGTCGATTGCCGAAAATTGGGCTGCAACACCGCTAACCCACGATTCGCAAAAAATTGCACCGTCCCGCTGTACCCCCAGAAATCTCGCGCCCAAGGTCCCCCATGCGGCATCACCAGCAATGGCAGATTCTTTGCCACCTTCCCCAACGGCAAAGTCAAATACCCAGGAATCTCCAGCCCGTCCGATGACCGGTACCGTACCGATACCATCGGCGCCAACTTCTCCTGCGGTAAATCAGGGCGCAAAGCCCCGAACTTCTTTACCTCCTTCGTCCCACGATCAAATAAATAGTACGTCCCAGGATCCGTATCCCCCGAACTCAAAACCAACCAGCGACCATCATCCCCCGACATATCCGCTAACCCCACCTCCCGATTCGGAAACGTCTTCCGCAGAAAAAGAAAATCCTCCT
>CAMDFP010000234.1 GCA_945897335.1 Asaia bogorensis
AGCGCCTTGACGATGGGGAGCCCGAGGCCGGTGCCTTCGTGCACGCGGGAAAACGCGCTCTCGACCTGGCGGAACGGGGTCAGCGCCACCTGGATCTCCTCGGCCGTCATGCCGATGCCGGTGTCGCTGACCGCGAGCGTCGGCCGACCGCCGGCGTCGATCGAGGCGTCGATCCAGACGCGGCCGCCCGCAGCGGTGAACTTGATCGCGTTGGTGAGAAGATTCAGCACGATCTGGCGGAGCCGCTGGGCGTCGCCGCGGATACGGATCGCGTCGCCCTCGACCCGCGAGATGACGATGACCCCGCGTTCCGCGGCGCGTTGCTCGGTCAGCTTGAGCCCATCGGCGACGACATCGGCTAGGTCGATGATCGCCTCGCGAATATGCAGCTCGCGCGCCTCGATCTTCGCCATGTCCAGGAGATCGCTGATCACGCCGAGCAGATGCGTGCCGGCGTCGTGGATGCTGGCGGCGTAGCCCCGATGCTTGGGGTCGAGGGGACCCACATGCCCGTCGCGCAGGACCTCGGAGAATCCAAGGATGGCGTTCAGCGGCGTTCTGAGCTCATGGCTGGTGTTGGCGAGGAAGGCCGACTTGGCACGGCCCGCGTCCTCCTCCCTGAGGCGCGCGCGGACCGCCTCGTCCCGGGCGGCCGCAAGCGCGCCGACGGTCGTCTCCAGCCGGTCCGACTGGTCAAGCAGGAGATAACCGATCATGCCCACGAACATCAGGGCCAACACGGTGGCACCACCGATGACCGCGACCTGGTGCTCCCAGCCCTGCAGGGCGGCCGCGGTCGGCATCGCGATCAGCACCGAGATCGGGTAGCGGTCGACCCTGCGCATCGCGAGCATGGCTTCGTCCCGCTCGCCCCCGGACGCGCCGATCGGCTCCGCCAGGCCGCTGCCGGACGGCGGGTGGCGCGCCATCAGGATGCCGTCGCCGCGGACCAGGGACATCCGGCTTGTGCTGCCGATCGCGAGGCCCTGGTAGATCTCGGAGAAGACGCCCGGGTCGACGCCGGCGGCGACGATGCCGAGGAACTCACCGGCGGGCGATTGGACCCGGCGGCTGAAGGTGATCGTCCATTGCCCCGACACCCGGCTCCAGACCGGCACGCCGACATAGAGATTGCGTCCGGTGTGCTGCTGATGGTGCTGGAAGTAGGGACGATCGGCGACATTGATGGGCCTGGCAGGGGCCGCCTCCGAATCGCCCCGGCCGACTCCGTCCGCATCCAGGTAGAGGACGCTGCGGATGTGCGGCAGGCCGACGATGTGGTCGTGGAGAAGCTGGCTCAGTCCCTCCGCGTCGGTGCGGTCGGCGAGCTCGGACGCGCCGATCCTCTCCGCCACCACGCTGAGCGCCAGGTCGACGCTCTCGATCGTGCGGCCGGCATGCTGGGCCAGGACCGCCGCCACGTCGTCGAGCCGGACGCGCTGGTCGGCGAGCGATCCCTGGCGGAGCCACCACGCCGTCGCGACCGCGCCCGCGAGCACGGCCAGCACCGTTACCAGCCCGATGACGCTCAACGTCGCCCTCTGCCGGCCGGCCAGTCGTCGGTCGATCCAGTCTGCGATTCGCACAGTCGGGCGGCCTTCGCTTCTTTCGGTGAGGGTGGCCGGCGGTGGTTAAAAACAGGTTAACATGCCCATCCGTGGCGACGGCTGCCGCGGTTCTGTTAGCGTCGACGGCATGGCGGCCGGCGAACCCAGCTTCACCCTCGGCATCGAGGAAGAGTACCACTTGGTCGAGCGCCGTGGCGGCGGGCTTGCGGTCGAGCCGCCCCCGGCGATGCTTCAGGCGGCCCAGGCCCGGCTCGGCGAGCGGGCGATGCCGGAGTTCCTGAAGTCGCAGATCGAGGTCGCGACCCGCAAATGCACCAGCCTGGCCGAGGCCAGGGGCGAGCTGGTCGAGCTTCGGCGCACGGTCGCCGAGCTCGCCGGAGATCATGGCCTGGCACCGATCGCGGCATCGACCCACCCCTTCGCCGAATGGGACCAGGTCAAGCACAGCGAGCGCGAGCGCTATGTCCAGCTCGCCCGCGACCTCCAGGGCGTCGCCCGACGCCTCGTCATCTGCGGCATGCATGTCCATGTCGGCATCGAGGACCCGGACCTCCGCATCGACCTGATGAGCCAGGTCGCCTATTTCCTGCCGCACCTTCTGGCGCTCTCGACATCCTCGCCGTTCTGGCGGGGCGAGGACACCGGGCTCAAGTCCTACCGCATCAGCGTCTTCCAGGGACTGCCGCGCACCGGCCTGCCGGAGACCTTCGCCAGCTGGGGCGAGTACCAGCGTCATATCGGCGTGCTGGTCTCGGCCGGCCTGATCGAGGACGCCTCCAAGCTCTGGTGGGATATCCGTGCCTCGGCCCGCTTCCCGACGCTTGAGATGCGGATCACCGACGTCTGCACCCGGCTCGACGACGGGATATCCGTCGCCGCCCTCTACCGCTGCCTGCTCCGCATGCTCTGGCGGCTACGGCGCTCGAACCAGCGCTGGCGGAACTATGCGCGCATGCTGGTGGACGAGAACCGCTGGCGGGCGCAGCGCTACGGCATCGGCGAAGGCCTGGTCGACTTCGGCAAGGGCGCCGTCGTGCCTTACCGCGATCTCTTGGAGGAGATCTTCGAGCTGGTGGCCCCGGACGCCGAGGCCTTCGGCTGCCAGGCCGAGGTCGCGCATGCCCGCACCATCCTTGAACGCGGCACCTCGGCCGACCGGCAGACCGAGGTCTACCGCGCGGCGATCGCCGAGGGCGCGACACAGCCGGAAGCGCTGAGGCACGTGGTCGAGTGGTTGATCGCGGAGACGGTCGCGGGGTTCTAGCTCGCCGTCGCTTCCAGCCGGGGCCGATCGAACTGGAGTGCGGCGAGCCGGGCGTAGAGCCCGCCTTCGCGAACCAGCTCGTCATGGGTGCCGGTCGAGACGACGCGGCCCTGATCGATGACGACGATGCGGCTCGCCTTCTGCACGGTGGCGAGGCGGTGCGCGATCACCAGCGTCGTGCGCCCCTGCATCAGCCGGTCGAGAGCATCCTGAACCGCCCGCTCGCTCTCGGCGTCGAGCGCGCTGGTCGCCTCGTCGAGCAGGAGGATGGGAGCATCACGCAGCACGGCGCGCGCGATCGCCAGGCGCTGGCGCTGGCCGCCGGAAAGGCGCACGCCCTTCTCGCCGAGGAAGGTCCTGAACCCGTCGGGCAGGCGATCCAGGAACTCGGCCGCGTGCGCCGCCTCGGCGGCGGCGCGGACCTCGGCGTCGGAGGCGTCCGGCCGGCCGTAGCGGATGTTCTCCCAGGCGTCGGCCGAGAAGATCACCGGCTCCTGCGGCACCAACCCGATGCGCCGGCGGGCATCCTGGGGATCGGTCTCGGTCAGCGGGACCCCATCCAGCCTGACGACGCCGGCATCGGGATCGTAGAATCTCAGCAGAAGCTGGAAGACCGTGGTCTTGCCGGCGCCGGAGGGACCGACCAGCGCCACCCGCTCGCCCGGCTTGACCTCGAGGGAGAGGCCTTCCAGTGCGGCGCGATCAGGCCGGGACGGATAGTGGAAGCGGACGTTCTCGAAGGCGATGTGACCTCGCGGCGGCACCGGCAGGGGCGTCGGCACGGCCGGCGCCTGCACCGCAGGCTCGATCGACAAGAGCTCGATGATCCGCTCCATCGCGCCGGCGGCGCGCTGGAGGTCGCCCATCACTTCCGATATGGCGCCGGCCGAGGAGGCGGCGAGGATCGCATAGAAGACGAAGGATGAGAGCGCGCCCGGCGTTATCGCGCCCGCCAGCATGTCATGGCCGCCGGCCCAGAGAACGAGGGCCACGGCGCCGAAGACCAGCAGGATGACGACCGCGGTCAGGAACGCCCGCATCCGCGTCCGCCTGATGGCGACGCGGAAGGCGTCCTCGACCCGTTCGGTGAAGCGGCGGCGGTCGAGATCCTCGTGGGTGAAGGCCTGGACCGTGCGGATCGCGCCCAGGCTCTCGTCGACATAGGCGCCGACATCGGCGACCCGGTCCTGGCTCTCGCGGCTCAAGCGCCGGACATGGCGGCCGAAAGTGAGGATCGGCACCAGCACCAGGGGGATGATGGCAAACGCCATCAGCGTCAGCTTGACGCTGGTGATCGCCATCATCGCGACGGCGCCCGATAGGATCAGGATGTTGCGGAGCGTGACCGAGGCCGAAGATCCCACCACCGCCTGCACAAGCGTGGTGTCGGTGGTGAGGCGGGTGATGATCTCGGCCGTCCGCGTCACCTCGTAGAAGCCGGGGCTGAGCGCGAGCACCCGGGCATAGACGGCGCGGCGGAGATCGGCGACGACCCGCTCGCCGATCCAGGTGACGAGATAGTAGCGCCCGAAGGTGGAGAGTGCCGCCACCACGACGACGCCGAGCAGCGCCACCACCGTGCGGTCGAGGAGCGCCGCATTGCCGCCGGCGAGCCCGTCATCGATCAGGTGGCGGAGCGCCCAGCCGAGGCCGAGCACGGTCGCCGCCGCCACCAGCAGGAAGAAGCCGGCCCCGACGAGCTGCGGCAGGTAGGGCCGGAGAAATCGCCAGAGAGGGCTAAGCGCCCCCAGGTTCTTGCTCGGCATGCGATCGGTGTTGGCGGCCACTGATTTTACGGTCAGTCGAGGGTGAGTGGGGTGCCGGCGACCGCCGAGAGCTCGCTTGCGAGAAGGGCGGCGAGCGTCATCCCGCCCTTGGTCGCGACCCAGCGCCCGGCCTTGGCCGGAGCGTCGCGGAAGTCGAAATGCCAGGCGCCGGAGGCGGGCGAAGCCAACCAGATCTGTCGGTTTGGCGCCTGTTTGTTGACGACGTAGACCCCGCCCGCATCCAGCCGGATGGTGAGGACCCCGCCCTCGATGTCGACATCCATATGGGCGCCGAGCGCCGCCTCGATGGTGGCGAGGAGGTACTTCAGTGTCTCGTCGGCGAGGCGCTCGAATGTGGGTTCATCGATTGACATGGTCGGCGTGGTCATACCGCGCCCGGCCGACTGCGGCAACGAGCAGGGCTTTGCCTACCCCCGAGGTAATGGCCGAGTTACAACCGGACGGCTACCTTGACCGGCATGACCCCGACCACCACCCAGACCCGGATCAACCAGGCGCCGACCATCGGGGGATTGATCGCCCGCTGGCGCAAGGGCCGCCGCCTGAGCCAGCTCGACCTCGCGCTGGAAAGCCGCATCTCCTCCCGCCATCTCAGCTTCATCGAGACCGGGCGCACCCGGCCCAGCCGCGACATGGTGCTCCGGCTCTGCGGCGTGCTGGCGGTGCCGCTTCGCGATCGCAACAATCTGCTGCTGGCCGCGGGATTCGCCCCGGTCTACCGCGAAACGGCGCTGGACGCGCCCGAGATGGCCGAGGTGATGTCGGCCGTCCGCCTGATGCTGCGCCGGCACGAGCCCTTCCCCGCCGTCGCCTTCGATTCCGGCTGGGATGTCATCATGGCCAACACCGCCTATGCCGGGATGCTGAATGCGCTGCTTCCGGCGGGCACTCCCCCGATCGCGGCACTGACGCTGACCACCAGGCCCCGGCCCAACATCCTTCGCCTCCTCTGCCATCCCGACGGTGCCCGCAAGCTGCTCGTCAACTGGGAGGAGACCACGCGCGCCGTGCTCGCCCGCGCCCGCCGCGAGGTGTTGCGGGACGGCGATGCCGGCCGCAGAGCACTCCTGGCCGAAATCGCGGGATATCCGGGCGTGCCCGGGCCCGATCCCCGCGAGCTGGACGGCGCTGAGGTCGGCCTGGTGGTGCCGGCCGAGGTCAGGACGCCGGCCGGGACCGTGCGGTTCCTCACCACCATCGCCACGCTTGGCACCGCCGAGGACATTACGCTCCAGGAACTCCGGATCGAGAGCTTCCACCCGGTCGAGGACGCCGCCGCCTAGCCAAACCTGAGGGAACCCGCTAGCTTTCCGATAAGAAATGCCATCCCGCAGGAGCTTGAGGTCCATGGACACCATCGTCGGCATCCCCACGGTCAAGGCGACGAGTTTCCGCGAAGCGACCGCCGAGGACTGGGACCTGGTCACCAAGCTCGGCCGCGAGGCGATCACGAAGAACGCCGGCCGCCCGGTGATCGACCTGCTGCGCTCCCAGAAGGACGTGCCGAAGCATGGCTGGCAGGTGAACAACTACGAGCACTCGCTGCAATGCGCCACGCGCGCGCTGAAGAACGGCGAGACCGAGGAATACATCGTCGCAGCCCTGCTGCACGACGTCTGCCAGGACCTCAACCCCTACAACCACGACAAGCTGGCCGGCGACGTGCTGCGCTATCACGTGTCCGAGGAGCTGCACTGGGTGGTGCAGAACCACCAGGTCTTCCAGCTCTCCTTCCGCGACCATTCGAAGTTCGACAAGACCGCCTGCGAGAAGTACCGCGGCCACCAATACTTCGAGGAGGCGATGCGATTCTGCGAGCACTACGACATGAACTGCTTCGGCGTTTACGATTACCTGCCGCTGGAGACGTTCGAGCCGATGGTGTATCGCGTGTACGAGAAGGGCGTTCACGCCTTCCACGCCAAGCACCCGTACTGACGGTTTGGGCGCGCGCGTCGGGGGGCGGGACGTCCGCCCCCCCGCTCAGGTGAGTCCCCGTCCCATGACCTCCTCGACCCTCGACGTCGCCTTCGTGCGGCGCCAGTTCCCGCAACTCGGCGACGGCACCGCCTTCTTCGAGAACGCCGGCGGCAGCCTGGTGCCGGAACCGGTGAGGAAGCGACTCGCCGACTTCACCGGGCAGAGCTTCGCCCAGCCCTCCTACGATTCCGAGCCCTCGCTGATCTCGCGCCAGCGCATGGCCGACGGCAAGCGGCTGGCGGCCGATCTGCTCGGCGTCGAGCCGGAGGAGATCGTCCTCGGTCCCTCGACCACGCTCAACTTTTATGTCCTGGCCCAGGCGCTCCGGCCGCTGTTCCAGCCCGGGGACGAGGTCATCGTCACCGACCAGGACCATGAGGCCAATGTCGGCTCCTGGCGCCGCCTCGCCGAGTTCGGCCTCGTCATCCGCGAGTGGCAGATCGACAAGGCCAGCGGCGAGCTGCGACTGGCCGACCTCGACCGGCTGCTGTCGCCGAAGACCAAGCTGGTCTGCGTCACTCATTGCTCGAACGTGGTCGGCACCGTCAACGACGTGACCGCGGTCGCGGCGCGGGCGAAGGCGGTCGGCGCGCTCACCATCGTCGACGGCGTCGGCTATGCGCCGCACCATCTGATCGACGTGCGCGCCCTCGGCGTCGATGCCTATGCCTGCTCGGCCTACAAGATCTTCGGGACCCATCTCGGCATCCTCTGGGTCCGCCCCGATCTGGCGAAGCGGGCACGGCCGCAGAACCACGAGTTCATCACCGCCACGCCGGCGACCCTCAACCCGGGCGGCCTCTCCTACGAGCTGGTCGCAGGATTGGGTGGCACCGGCGACTATCTCGACCTCCTCTATCGCCACCACTTCGGCTCGGGCGAGAATTCGCCCCGCGCCCGCTACGCCCGCGTCTTCAAGATGATCGAGGCGCATGAGGCGAAGCTGGGGAAGCGCATCGTCGACTTCCTGAAGAGCCGGAAGTCCGTCCGTCTGATCGGCGAGGACGGCGCCCGCGCACCGATCATCTGCTTCTCGGTCGAAGGCAAGACCTCGACCGAGGTGGCGAAGGCGCTGTTCGCCCGCAAGATCGCGGTCGGCCACGGACACTTCTATGCCAAGCGCTGCGTCGACGCCCTCGGGCTCGAAGGCGTCATCCGCATCAGCTTCGCTCACTACAACGACGATGCCGAGGTCGACCGGCTGATCTCGGCGCTGTCGGAGATCCTGCCGGCCTAGACCGGCCTAGAGAGGAAGACCATGACCGCGACCGATCCCGCCTTCCTGACCGTGGCCGAGCTGCTTCAGGGCTTCCGCGCGAAGACGCTGTCGCCGGTCGAGGTGCTGGACGCCTCGCTGAAGCGGCTCGACGCCGAGCAGCCGCGGCTCAATCCCTTCTGCCTGATCGACCGGGAGACCGGTTACCGCATGGCGCGGGAGTCGGAAGCCCGCTGGCAGAAGGGGCAGCCGAAGGGCGCCCTCGACGGCGTGCCGGTGCCGATCAAGGACACCAACGCCGTCATCGGCTGGCCCTTCCGCATCGGCAGCATGACGCTCCCGGCCGAGCCCGTCG
>CAMDFP010000235.1 GCA_945897335.1 Asaia bogorensis
TGGCGCGCGACGACGTTTTGCGCACGTCGACGATGACACCGACGGTGGCGCCGGCATCGTGCAGCGCGAAGGCGGCCTCATAGGCGGTGTCGTTGTTGGCGAAGACTGCGATCCGCTCGCCAGGGCGGACGCCGTAGCGCCGCGCATAGGTCATCGCCGCCGAGGCCAGCATGACGCCGGGCCGGTCGTTGTCGGGAAACGCGATCGGGCGTTCGGTCGCGCCGGTCGCCAGCACCGTCTGGAGGGCGCGGATGGTCCAGACCCGCTGGCGGACGGCGTTGTCGGCCGGCACGGGCAGGTGATCGGAGACCCGCTCCACCGCGCCCAGCACGTTGTGCTCGTAGAAGCCGAAGACGGTGGTCCGCGGCAGTACCTTGACCTCGGGCATCGCCGCCAGCGCGTCCAGCATGGATCGCCGCCAGGTTTCGCGTGCCGGATCGAGGAGGAGCCCGCCGCCCAGCTCGAAATCCTGTTCGGCGAGGATGACACGGGCACCGGCGGCGCCGGCGGTCCGGGCCGCCGTCAGTCCTGCGGCACCGGAGCCCACCACCAGCACGTCGCAATGGGCGTGCATGAACTCATAGCTGTCGGGGTCGGGCGCCGGGGCGGCACGACCGAGGCCGGCGGCGCGGCGGATGATCGGCTCGTAGACCTTCTCCCAGAAGGAGGCGGGCCACATGAAGGTCTTGTAGTAGAAGCCGGCGCTGAGGAAGCGGCTGAACAGCGAGTTGATCGACGACACGTCGAAGGCGAGGGAGGGCCAGCGGTTCTGGCTGGTCGCTTCCAGGCCGTCGAAGAGCTCGGCCGTGGTCGCCCGCGAGTTCGGCTCCTGCCGAGCGCCCGATCGCAGCTGGACCAGCGCGCTCGGATCGTCGGGTCCGGCGGCATAGATGCCGCGCGGCCGGTGATACTTGAAGCTGCGACCGATCAGGTACTCGCCATTGGCGAGCAGGGCCGAGGCCAACGTGTCGCCCGGATGGCCTTCGAAGGCGCGTCCGTCGAAGGTAAAGCGGAGCGCGCGGCTGCGATCGATGCGGCCGCCGGCCGGCAGGCGATGGGACTGAGTCACGGCGAGGGCACCGGCACGTCGTCGCCGGACTTGGCGACGGTGCGGATCTCATGGGTCACGGTGTGGCGGACGACCTTCAGCCATTGCCGGCAGCCGGCGGCGTGATGCCACCATTCGAGGTGCCAGCCTTTCGGATTGGCGCGTTCGTAGGTGTAGAAATAGAAGCTCTCGGCGCTGCCGTCGGCAGCAGGCCGCTTCACCGTCGCGTCGCCGCCGTATTTGAACTCGGCTTCGTCGCGCACGCCGCACCAGGGACAGTCTATGCGAAGCATGGCATCCCCTCAGTGCAGCCAGGGGAAGGGGCCGGCGCCCTTCTCGTCGACGACGGCGCCGTCGCGGAAACGCTCGATGGTCATCGCGGCGTTGTACGCGTGCGGCTCGTCCTTGGCGACCGTATGGGCGAAGCACCAGCCCGATCCGGGGATCGCCTTGAAGCCGCCATAGCACCAGCCGCCATTGACGTAGAGACCCTTCACCGGCGTCTTACAGATCAGCGGGGTGCCGTCGAAGGTCATGTCCATCACGCCTGCCCATTGGCGGAGCACGCGGAGCCGCGAGAACAGCGGGATCATCGCGACGCCTTCGGCCAGAACGTGCTCGGCCTCGGGCAGGGTGCCGCGCTGGGCGAAGGAGTTGTAGCCGTCGAGGCCGCCGCCGAAGACCAGGCCGCCTTTGTCCGACTGGCTGACATAAAAGTGTCCGGCGCCGAAGGTGACGACATGGTCGAGCACCGGCTTGACCGCTTCGCTGACGAAGGCCTGCAGCAGGTGGCTCTCGATCGGCAGGCGAACGCCGGCCATCGCCGCGACCTGGGAGCTATGCCCGGCGACGGCGATGCCGACCTTGGGAGCGGCGATGTAGCCGCGCGTGGTCTCGACGCCGACCACCCGGTCCCCCTCGCGGCGGATGCCGGTGACCTCGCAGTTCTGGATGATGTCGACGCCGAGCCGGTCGGCGCCGCGGGCGAGGCCCCAGGCGACGGCGTCGTGGCGGGCGGTGCCGCCCCGCTTCTGCAGGAGGCCGCCCTGGATCGGGAAGCGGGCATTGTCGAAATCGAGGATCGGTACCATGGCGCGGACCTGGTCGCGATCGAGCAGCTCGGCATCGATGCCGCTCAGCCGCATCGCGTTGCCGCGCCGGGCGTATGCGTCGCGCTGGCTGTCGGAGTGGTAGAGATTGATGACGCCGCGCTGGCTCATCATCACGTTGAAATTCAGATCCTGTTCTAGGCCTTCCCAGAGCTGCAGCGACTTCTCGTAGAAGAGGTGATTCTCGGGGAAGAGATAGTTCGAGCGCACGATCGTGGTGTTGCGGCCGACATTGCCGAGACCGATCTGGCCGCGTTCGAGCACGGCGACGTTGGTGATGCCGTGGACGCGGGCGAGGTAGTAGGCGCTGGCGAGGCCATGGCCGCCGCCGCCGATGATGATGACGTCATAGGACGCCTTGGGCTGCGGGTCGCGCCAGGCGCGGGTCCAGCCGGTCTGGTTGCGCAGTCCTTCGACGAAGAGGCGGAAGGCGGAATAGTTGCTCATCAGGCTCTCAGGTACCGACCGTCATCCCGGGGGAGGGCTGGGTCGAGCGGACGAAACTCCTACACGGCAAGGCTTGGGCGCACAACACCCGGATGGCGCCGACTATCCGACGGCCCGCTCGAAGTGATCGAGCCAATTCCGACCCAAAATTGCCTCGACCTGATCGGCCGGGTAGCCGCGGTCGAGCAGGCCCTGGGTGAAGTTGGGCAGCAGGCGGATGCTGTCGAGGCCCTTCGGGTAGCTGACGGTGAAGAAGTCCTCGACGGTGCCGAAGATGTCCGGGCGAAGCGTGCGCCATTTCGGCGCCTTCTTGGTGTTGCCCATCTGGTTGCTGGCGCGCGCCGCATCCTGGTAGCCCTCGGTGAAATCGAGGCCGAGGCCGGCATGCTGGTGGCCGACCAGCTTAACGACGTGGTCGAGGTGATCGAGCATGTGTTCGATGGTCTGATCTTTCGGCCAGACCGACTTGACGAGGCCGCAGGTCCCGACCACGCCGCCCTTGGCCGCGATCGCCTTGATGGTCTCGTCCTTGGTGTTCCGGTCGTTGGGATTGACCGTATAGGCATTGGAATGCGTGCAGACCGGATGTTTGGCGATTTCGGCCGCTTCCCAGCGGGTCTGATGGCCGCAGTGCGACAGGTCGAGGATCATGTTGAGGTCGTTGACCAGCGAGATCAGCTCACGGCCGAGGAACGACACGCCGGCATTGCGAAGCTCGCCGCAGCCATCGGCGAAGACGTTGGCGCCGGTATAGGCGAGGCCGAAGTAGCGGTATCCCAGCCGGTGCAGCACCTCGAGCCGCCAGAGCTGCGTGTCCAGCATCGAGGCGCCCTGGGTGCCGAGGACCACCGCGATCTTGCCGGCCTTCTTCGCCGCCTTGATCTCGGCCGCATTGGTCGCCTGCACCAGGATCGGGCTCGCCTCGATCTTGTCGAGGCACTGCTCGGTGATCCTGAGCACGTCGTCCCAGCTCTCGGACTCGGAGCAGGTGGTGAGGTTGATCGCGTCGACGCCGCCTTCCTTCAGCCGGCTCGCATAGGGCTCGTCGATCGTATAGAGCAGCGAGGTGCAGTCGAACACCAAGGCCTTGCGATGCAGCGCCAGCGCGTCGCTGCCCGCCCTGAGGTCTTTGTTCAGCGTCGTCGTCATCGGATGCGGTCTCCTGGCAGGCTGCTCTAGCCTGCGGCCTGCTCGAAATGGCGGAGCCAGTTGCCGCCCATGATCGCCGCGATCTGATCCCGCAAATACTGGCGATCCATCAGGCTCTGGGTGAAGTTAGGGAGGAGCCGGACCTGATCCAGCCCCTTCGGGTAGGGCACGTTGTAGAAGTCGTCGGCGGTGCCGAAGATGTCGGGGCGCAGCGTCCGCCACTTCGGCGGCTTGTCGTGCTCGGACACCGCGACTTTCCCGGCGCGGAAGTCTTCCTGATAGCCCTCGACGAAGTCGAGGCCGAGGCCCAAGTGCTGGGGCCTGACCAGCCGGACCATGTGATCGAGATGGTCCAGCATATGATCGATGGTTGCGTCCTTGGGCCAGACTGAGGGGACCAGGCCGCAGATGCCGATCACGCCTCCCTTGGCCGCTATCGCCTTGATGGTCTCGTCCTTGGTGTTGCGGTCATTCGCGTTCACCGAATAGGCATTGGAGTGCGTGCAGAGCGGGTGCTTGGCGAGCTTGGCCGCCTCATACCGGGTCCGATGGCCGCAATGGGCGAGGTCGAGGATCATGCCCAGCTGGTTGCAGAGCTCGATCAGCTCCTTGCCGAGGAACGACACGCCGGCGTCCCGGCGCTCGCCGCAGCCGTCGGCGAAGACGTTGGCGCCGGTATAGGCGAGGCCGAAATAGCGGTAGCCCAGTCGATGCAGGACTTCCAGGCGCCAATGCTGGGTATCCAGCATCGAGGCGCCCTGCGTGCCCAGGATCACCGCGATCTTGCCGGCCCTCTTCGCCGCCCGGACCTCCGCCGCGTTGGTCGCCTGCACCAGGATCGGGCTCTTCTCGATGGTCTTGAGCGCCGTCTCGGTGATCTTGAGGGTGTCGTCCCAGCCCTCGGTCTCGGCCACCGTGGTCAGGTTGACGACGTCGACGCCGCCTTCCTTCAGCCGGCTGGCATAGGGCTCATCGACCGCATAGAGCAGCTTGGTGCAGTCGAAGACCAGGGTTTCGCGACGGAACGCCATCGCCTCGCCCCCGGCCTTCGGGTCCGTCTGAGGTGCCGCCGCCATGACCGCGGCCTCCCTAGCGGACGTCCATGGCGGTGGTCCGCCCGTCGGTGCGCGCAGTGTAGGTGAGCCCCTTCTTCAGCGCCCAGGTATTCACCTCGAAGAACATTGGGATGATGGCCTGGTCCTGGCCTAAGCCGATCTCGGTTGCTTCCCTGAGCAGCATCTCGCGCTTGCTCTCGTTCATCTCGACCAGCGACCTGCCGATCAGCTCGTCGACCTTCGGGTTCGAGTACCGGCTGCGGTTGCCGTTGCCGAGGCCCTTCTTCTCGTCGTAGGACGCCAGGATGTAGAGGACGAGCGAGGTGGTCTCGCCGTCATTGGTGCCGGTGCCGATCAGGAAGAAGCTGAAGTCGCGGTTGGAGGCGCGGGTGAAGTAGTTGGCCTTCGGCAGGGCCTCGACCTTGGTGGTGATGCCTATCCTCGACAGCATCTGGCCGACCGTCTGCACGACTCTCGCGTCGTTGAGATAGCGGTCGTTGGTGCCGTGCACCGTCAGCCCGAAGCCGTCCGGATACCCGGCCTCGGCCAGCAGCTTCTTGGCGCCCTCCGGATCATAGGCCTCGGGCTTCAGCTTCGGCGTTACGCCATAGCTGCCGTCCGGGAGAAACTGTCCGGCGATTGCTCCGGCGCCGTCCATGACGCGCTCGACCAAAGCGGTGCGGTCGATCGCCTTGGACAGCGCGCGCCGCACCCGGACGTCCTGCAGCGGGTTCTTGGGCAGCGGCGTGCCCGCCTTGTCGGTGACGAAGGGCGACTGGGCGCGGCCGACATCCGGCATCATGTAGAAGAGCCGGCTGCCGACCTCGGTCACGACCGAGAGGTTGGGCGTCTTCTTCAGCTTCTCGATGTCCACGGACGGTACGAAGTTAATCAGGTCGACGTCGCCGGCGAGTACTGCGGCCGAGCGCGCCGTTGCGTTGGAGATCGGCTTCATGGTCACGCGCGACCATTTGGGCTTCTCGCCCCAGTAGTTGTCGTTGCGGACCAGCACTAAGCGGTCGGCCGGAACCCACTCCGCCAGCTTGTAGGGGCCGGTACCGATCGCGGCCTTGCCGAAATTGTAGTCGTTCGTGGTCGCACCCGTGCCGTGCTTGCGTGACACGATGGCGACGTTGCTGACCTGGCGGACGACCATCGGGTTGGGGCCGTCGGTGGTCACCCGCACGGTGGCGTCGTCGACGGCGGTGACCGCCGTGATGCGCCTCAGGAACTGGCTGTAGCTCGCCGGCGTGTTCGGGACCTTCGGTGCGCGGTCGAATGTGAAGGCGACATCGTCGGCCTTCAGCGGCGTGCCGTCATGGAAGACGACGCCGGGGCGGAGCTTGAACTCCCAGGTGGTCTCGTTCACCAGGGACCAGGAAAGTGCCAGGCCGGGCTTCACCTGCGACTTCGCATCGGTGTGGACCAGGTAGTCGAATATGTGTTCGTTGACCTCGATGTTCGGGGTCAGGTTGTAGAAATGCGGGTCCATCGTCGTCGCTTCGGCGCCGATGCCGATGCGAAGCTCCTGCGCGCGGGCCTCGGCTGAAAGCACGGTCAGCAGAGCCGCTGCGGCCCCGAACGTCATGCACGCGCGTGTAGCGGCCATGATGCCCTCCATCAGTATGTTGGGCCCGCGAAGGCGGGGCGACCTCCGCTGATCGTAGCGAGACGGACCCCCGATGGAGCGACATTACGTAAGCTTATGTTAAAGATAAGCCTGTCGGATGATGGCGCGTTGGCGGGGAGCGGGGGCGATGATCGATTTCCGGTCTCTCAAGGTCTTCCTGGTCGTGGCCGAGTGCGGAAGCATGACGCTGGCGGCGCGCCGGCTCGGCATGACCCAGCCGGCGATCTCGCAGATCATCAGGCAGATCGAGGATCGCTTCGGGGTGCCGCTGGTCGACCGCTCGAGGCGGCCGGTGGGGCTTACGGCCGCCGGCGTGCTTCTCCGCGATCGCGCCGCGCGGATCGTCGACGAGGCCGAGCAGCTGCTGCCGCTCTTGCGCGACCAGGCCGACGCCAAGGTGCTCGAGATCAGGATGGGGCTGGTCGACTCCTTCGCGACCACCGCCGGCCCGCAGCTGGTGCGCCGCCTCACCGACGAGGCGGCGCGCGTGCTGATCTGGAGCGGCCTGTCGCCGAGCCTGGGCAGCGGCCTGGTCAACCGCAGCCTGGACCTGATCGTCACCACCGATGCCATGGAGGATGTCGACGGGTTCGAACGGCACTCGCTCCTGGTCGAGCCGTTCGTCCTCCTGTTGCCGCGTTCGGCCGCGGCGGCGGTACGGACTTCCAGCCTCGACCGGCTCGCCCGCGACATGCCGCTCGTCCGCTACAGCGCGCGCTCGCATATCGGCGGCCAGATCGAGCGGCATCTCCGGCGCGTCCGGGTCGACCCGCCCCGGCGGCTGGAGGTAGACACCTCGGACACCGTGGTCGCCATGGTCGCGGCCGGGCTCGGCTGGGCCGTCACAACGCCGCTCTGCCTGCTGCAGGGCCGGGCGCATGCGTCCGGCGTGCGGGCGCTTCCGCTGCCGGGACCGGGCTTCGTCCGCCAGCTGACGCTGGTCTCCCGCGCCGGCCTCCATCTCGACCTTCCCGAGCGCGTATCGAGCCTGGCGCGGGCGGTTCTGACGGAAGCGTGCGCGCCCGACATCCGCAAGCTGGTGCCCTGGCTGAAGAGCGAGATGGATGTCGGCTGACGTTGCCAGGGAACGACGAATTGCGTCATCGTCGCGTCGTGCATTTCCGCGAGGTTCCTTCGATGACAACCGTTCTGGCCGACACGCACTTCTACGAACCGGTGAAAGGGCACAGATTGCCTCATTGCCCGCTCAAGGCGATCGTCGCGCCCAGGCCGATCGGGTGGATCTCCAGCGTCGATGCGAAGGGCAACGTCAATCTGGCGCCCTACAGCTTCTTCAACATGGTCTGCGACGCGCCGCCGATCCTCTACTTCGCCAGCAAGGGCTGGAAGGACAGCGTCGACAACATCAGGGCGACCGGCGAGTTCGTCGCGAGCCTGGTGAACCGGCAGCTCGCCGAGGTCATGAACGTCACCTCCGCCGCAGTCCCGCCGGGCGAGGACGAGATGCGCCTGGCGGGCCTCGCGGCAGCGCCGTCGCGGCTGGTGAGGCCGCCCCGCGTCGCCGCGGCGCCGGCCGCTTTCGAGTGCAGGTCGCTCGGAATCACCGAGGTCAAGGATCTCAACGGCGACGGTACAGACTACTACATGGTGCTGGGGCAGGTCGTCGGGGTCCATATCGACCCGGCCTATCTGCGGGACGGCATCTTCGACACCGTGGCCGCGCAGACCATCGCCCGCTGTGGCTACCGTGGCTACTATGCCGAGGTCAC
>CAMDFP010000236.1 GCA_945897335.1 Asaia bogorensis
CATCCCGCGCCCGCTCGAGCGCGCCCATGAAGCGGTCGCGGTCCTTGATGCCCTCGACATATGCCGCGATCACCTTGGTATGAGGGTCGTCGGCGAAGTAGGCGATGGTGTCGGAGACATCGACGTCGCAGTCGTTGCCGGTGGTGAGCCAGCAGCTCATGCCGATGTTGCGGTCGCGGGTCAGCACGAAGAGATGGCTGCCATAGGCGCCGGACTGGCTGACCATGCCGACGACGCCGGGCTTGGGATGGCCATGGTCGAGCGCGGCGGTGAAGGTGGGCGCGTAGCCGTGGCGGGCGTTGAAGAGGCCGAGGCAGTTCGGCCCGACGATGCGGCAGCCGGTCTCGGCGGCGATCGACACCAGGCGGTCCTGCCAGGCCTTGCCTTGTTCGCTCGCTTCCGCGAAGCCGGCGGAGAAGATGACGGCGGCGCGCGTGCCGCGCCTGGCCGCGCTCTCGACCGCGTCGCAGACGGCCGAGGCCGGCACCGCGACGATCAGGCACTCCGGCGCCTCCGGCAGCTCGTCCAGAGTCCTGAAGGCCGGAAGCCCCTGGATGGTGTCGCCCTTGGTGTTCACGGGCCAGATCGGACCGGGGAAGCCGCCTTCCTTGAGATAGCGGATCGGCCGGCCGCCGATGCGGGACGGCTCGTTGGACGCACCGAGGACCGCGACCGAGCGCGGCCAGAAAAGCGACCGGAGCGACTCCGGGCCGGGACGGGATGCCATCGATGTTGGCTCTCTCTAGACCGTCGCGATCGGACTGGCGGGGGAGCCGACGGCGCCGGTGAGGCGGAGCGGCGGGGCGGTGAGAAGGAAACGCGAGCGCTTGGCGGCGCGGAGCCAGAGGGCGAGCTCGGAGAGGAACCAGATCTCGCCCAGCGGCACGCCCAGCTTGAACAGGCAATGGGCGTGCAGCGGCATCGCCGTGTGCTTGCCGGTGCCAGGCCGTGCCGGCACGGACTCGACCGCGTAGTTGTCGGCGATCAGCACGGCGGCACCGGAATCGGTGATCCAGTTCAACAGGCGATCGTCGCGACCGTCCAATGTCGCGCAGGAAGTCTCCAGTGTCTTCGCGTCCGGCGTGCCGCCGAGACCGATGATGACGTCGGCGAAGCCCGTGTAGAAGCAGACCATGTCGCCCTTGGTCACCTCGACCTTGTCGGCATCGAGGACGCGGCGGAGGTCGTCATAGCCGACGTCCTTCCGCGCGTGCCCGAAATGCTTCTCCAGGTCGACCATCACGGCACGCCCCTGGAGGCCGTGCACGGCGAAGTTCTGGATGCCGAGCGCTTTGGCCTCGGAGCCTTCGTAGGTGTCCCAGGCGACGCCGCCGGGCTTGGCGGCGGGGGCCACCACATGCGTGCCGGCGCGGAAGCCGTTGTAGTAGACGAGCTCAGGCTCGCCGTCGCCGTCGGCATCGAAGAGCTGGCCGACATGGGCGAAGGAGTCCCACTGGGTCGAATATTGCGTGTGCAGCAGCACGGCATCGTCGGAGACGACGTCGAGCCAGTCGGGATTCTCGTTGCGGAAGGGGTAGTTGTAGTTGGCGAGCCCGCCGCGGATGGTGGCGTAGCGCTTCGGCGGATGGCGGCGCGGGTTCAGCACGTTGCCGCCCGGCAGCTCCAGCGGCAGCGAAAGGCAGAAGGTGCGACCCTCCTTCACCTCGGCGATGCCTTCCAGCACCTTCTCCCGGGTGATCAGGTTCAGCCGGCCGATCTGGTCGTCCGGGCCGAAATCGCCCCAGGTCGATCCCTCGGGCCGCCGCTTCCATCGTGCCATCGATATCTCCTCCGCTCGAGCGGGCCGGCAGGGTCTCAGAGCCGGTCGCCGCGGGCAAGGCTTTCGCGTATCGTCGGCCTCTCCCGCCCCCGACGCCGGACCACCCATGACCCGCCGCGCCGCCGACCTGCTCGTCGACTGCCTTGTCGCCCATGGCGTCGACCGCGTCTTCTGCGTGCCCGGCGAAAGCTACCTCGCGGTCCTGGACGCGCTGGTCGACCGCAAGGAGATCGACGTCGTGGTCGCCCGCCACGAGGGCGGGGCCGGCTTCATGGGGGTCGCCGACGCCAAGCTGACGATGCGCCCGGGCGTGGTCTTCGTCAGCCGCGGCCCCGGCGCCACCAATGCGTCCATCGCCGTCCACGTCGCCCAGCAGGACGCCGTGCCCTTCGTTCTCTTCATCGGCCAGATCGAGCGGAAGGACGTGCACCGCCGCGCCTTCCAGGAGGTCGACTACCGACAGACCTTCGGCGACATGGCCAAGCACGTCGAGGTGGTCACCGACGGCGAGCGGGTGCCGGAAGCGATCCGGCGGGCCTTCCACCTGGCCCAGGCCGGCACGCCCGGGCCGACCGTGGTGGTGCTGCCCGAGGACATGCTTCTGGACGAGGTCGAGGCCGAGGTGCTGGCGCCGAAGCCGGTCGCCGTCACCCATGCCGATGCCGGCGCGATCGCGGAAATCGCGGCCAAGCTCGCGGTGGCCGAGCGGCCGGCGGTGATCGCCGGCGGGCTTCTGCGCGGCGCCGACGGCCGGGCGGCGCTGCTCGAGCTGGCGGAGGCGACCGACACGCCGGTGATCGCCTCTTTCAAGCAGCAGGACCTGTTCCCGAATACCCACCGCCTCTTCGGCGGCCATCTCGGCTACATGGCGCCGGACGAGCAGGTGAAGATGGTCGGCGAGGCCGATCTCCTGATTGCGATCGGCACGCGGCTCGGCGACGTCACCAGCCAGGGCTACCGCCTGCCGATGGCCGGGCAGGAACTGGTCCATGTCTATCCCGATCCGGAGGCCGCTCCGATCGCCGCCGATCCCGTCGCCTTTGCGCACGCGCTGGCCCGGGCGACGCCGCGGCGGTCGAACACAAACGCCGAGGCCCGCGCCCGCTGGGCCGAGCGCCTGCACGGCCGCCATGCCCGCCTCGCGGTGTGGACCCCGATCGAGGCCAAGGACGGCGTCGTCTTCGGCCACCCGACCGTGGCCCTGATCGACCGGGTACCCGACGACGCCATCTTCGTCCTCGATGCCGGCAACTTCTCCGGCTGGCTGCACCGGCACTTCCCCTTCTCCGGGCGCCACCGGCTGCTGGGCGTCGTCGCCGGCGCCATGGGCTTCGGCATGCCGGGCGCGGTCGCGGCGGCACTCCGCCATCCCGGCACGCCTGTTGTGGTGCTGATCGGCGACGGCGGCTTCCTGATGACGGGGACGGAACTCGCGACCGCGATCCGCCACAAGGCCAAGCTGGTCGCCATCGTCTCCAACAACGGCAGCTACGGCACCATCCGCCAGCACCAGGAGAAGCACTATCCCGGCCGGGTGAAGGCGACCGAGCTGGCGAACCCGGACTTCGCCGCCTTCGCCCGCGCCTTCGGTGCCGTCGGCATCACCGTTTCGACCTCGGCCGAGGCACCGGCGGCGGTTGCTCAGGCGCTGGCCGCCGACGGGCCGTCGGTGATCGACGTCCGCTCCAGCCTCGAGCACATCTCCGCCTTCACGACGCTGAGCGCGATGGCCGCCGCCAAGTGACGAATCGGCCGGGGGCTGCTAGGTTGCCGGCCATGCGCCTCCTTGCGGTCCTGATGGTGCTGCTCTCGCTGCCGGCTGCAGCCGCCGAGCGTTTCGTCGGTGCGGATGCCGTGGTTTCCGCCGCAGCCTATATCGACTCGAAGATCAGCTATCCGTCGGACTACACGCCGGGCGGCCTCGCGGTCGCCTATGTCGGCGTCTATGGCGGCGCCTTCATGACGCAGGTGCGCTTTACGCCCAGCCGCGGCCATCAGGTCGTCCTGGCCAAGGGCCTGAATGCGCAAGGCTCCAACGGCGCGATCTGCGCCGATTTCCGCATCATCGTGGAGAAGTTCACCACCGAGAGCCTGGACAAGCTGGAGCGGGACAAGTCCGGGGTCCAGCTCCAGGTCTCCTCGGTCGACACGGTCAGCGGCGTCATCTGCCAGCTGACGCCGAAGGACATCTCGGTCGAGATTGCCGAGGTCAAGCTGGCGCTGCCGGGCGGATGGGCCGCCTTCGCCTCGCCCTTCGCCTTTGGCACCGGGGCGGGCGGCGGCGGCGGGATCTAGGCTCCTAAGCGAGGCGACGCCACCATTCGGCCATGATGTCGCGCCACGCTGGCGCCGGAGGTTCTGACCCATGCCTGTCGATGTCCTTGCCAGCGGCTCGATGATCTTCGTCCTCGCGCTCGCCTTCCTCGTCCTGCTGACTCTCTGGCTCGGCATCGTCATCGTGCCGCAGGGCTTCGAGTACACGGTCGAGCGCTTCGGGCGGTTCCGCATGACCTTGAAGCCCGGGCTCAACCTGATCGTCCCCTATGTCGACCGGGTGCGCTTCAAGATCAACGTCCAGGAGACGGTGCTGGATATCCCGTCCCAGGTCGTCATCACCCGCGACAACGCCACCGTCACCGTCGACGGCGTCGCCTTCTATCAGGTGATCGTCGCCGAGCAGGCCGCCTATCAGGTGCAGAACCTGCGAGACGCCATCGTCAACCTCAGCCTGACCAACACGCGAACGGCGATCGGCAGCATGGATCTCGACGAAGTGCTGTCGAAGCGCGACGAGATCAACACGCGGCTCCTCTCCATCCTCGACAGCGCGACGAGGCCCTGGGGCACCAAGATCACCCGCGTCGAGTTGAAGGACGTGCGCCCGCCCGAGGACGTGGTCGCCTCGATGTCGAAGCAGCTGACCGCCGACCGCCAGAAGCGGGCCCGGATCCTGGAGGCGGAAGGCTTCCGCCAGTCGGAGATCCTGAAGGCCGAGGGCGAGAAGCAGTCGCAGATCCTGGCGGCCGAGGGCCGGCTCGAGGCGGCGAAACGAGATGCCGAGGCCCGCGAGCGCCTGGCCGAGGCCGAGGCCAAGGCGACCTCACTGGTCTCCGAGGCGGTGAGTTCGGGCAGCGCCCAGGCGCTCAACTACTTCATCGCCCAGCGCTACACCGAGGCGCTGACCGCCATCGGCACCTCGACCAATTCCAAGCTGGTGCTGATCCCGCTGGAGGCCGCCGGCATCGCCGGCTCGATCGCCGGGATCGTCGACATCGTCCGCGAGGCGCAGTCGCAGTCGTCGTCCCCGGGCGGCGCCAAGCCCGGGCCGTGGAGCAAGACGTGAGCCCTCCGGTCGCCTGGGGCGTCGCCGGGCTCCTGCTTCTGGCGAGCGAGTTGGTCCTTCCCGGCGTCTTCCTGATGTGGGTGGGCCTGGCTGCGCTCGGCGTCGCCGCCGTCGCGGTCATGTTCGAGCCGGCGCTTCAGACGCAGATCCTTTTCTTCGCTGCGTTCGCCGTCGCTTTCTCGCTCACCGGCTGGCGTCTCTACTACGCACGGCGCAACCGGCCGGGGGCGCCCGAGCCGGCAGGGGTCAACGACACCTTCGCCCTGATGGTCGGGCGCACCGGTGTGGTGGTGGAACCGATCGTCGCCGGCCAGGGCAAGGCGAAGTTCGGCGACTCCCTCTGGCTGGTCGAAGGCGCCGACCTCGCCGCCGGCACCAACGTCCGCGTGGTCGGGCAGGACGGCGTCCTGCTCAGGGTCGAGGTCGCCTAGCCGACGTCCGTCGGGATCAGAGCCAGGTGACCTTGCCGGTTCCCACGTCGTGCACGGCGCCGGCGATCTTGAGCTCGCCGGTGTCGACCATCGTCTTGATGATCTTGCTGCGCTTGACGAGACTCTCGGCGGTCAGGCGCACATTGGCCTCGGTGACTTTGTGCACGAGGTCGAGATTGGTCGAGTCGTTCCGCCCGGAGACCGTGCCGACGGCCTTGAGCGCCGGGTCGATGTTCTTCAGCAGCGCGGTGATGTTGCCCAGCTTCACATGATCGACCGCGGCCTTGATCGCGCCGCAGCCGGTATGGCCGAGAACGACGATCGCCCGGGCGCCGGCGACCTTGGTCGCGTATTCGAGGCTGCCGATGATGTCGACGTTGGAGATGTTGCCGGCGACGCGCGCGACGAAGATGTCGCCGATGTGCTGATCGAAGACGAGCTCGGGCGCCACGCGCGAGTCGATGCAGCCCAGGATGGCGGCAAAGGGATTCTGGCCCTTGGCGGTCGCCCTGACCTGGGCGGCTCGGTCGCAGTTCGCGGACTTTCCCCTGAGCACGCGCTCGTTCCCGGCACGGAGCGCCGCCAGAGCCATGTCGGGGCTCGTGCTTTTCTGAGCCTCGTCCGTGACCACCTCGCAGGCTTCCATGACCTGTGCCCGAGCGGCGGTCGCGGTGAAGGCGAGGCCGGCGAGACAGCCGCAGAACAGTCGACGGGAAAGCATCGGACTTCCTCCAGATTTAGCAGACCAGATGCACTTCTGGCGTCACGCGAGCAAGGATAGTCCGCCCGCTCCATGATGGCAAGTCGCGATGCGCCGGCTCAGGCGCCCTTCGCCTTCCACTTCGCCAGGAGATCGCTCTCCTTCTCGCGCTTCAGCGCGGTGCCTGCGGGCGGGGTCTTCTCGCCCTTCCACCAGGCGAGCGTGTCGCGCACGGTCTCGGCGAAGGGACGGTGGCGCAAGCCGGCAGCGATGCCTTTGGCGTTCGAGATCGAGGCGAAGAGCGGCCGCTTCTCCGACTTCGGCAGCCACAGCGGCATCTCGGTGTAGGGGGTGACGCCGCCCTCGACCAGGAACTCAGGCTCGACCCAGGTGAGCTTGGGCGTCGAGCCGATGGTCTTGGCGATCTGGGCCAGCATCTCGCCCATGCTCATGCGCTCGGCCGGGCCGGTGGCGTTGTAGGTGCCGCCGGCTTTCTTCTCGACCATGTCGAGGGTGAAGCGGGCGAGGTCGCGGACGTCGATGAACTGCACCAGGCGCTCCTTCGGCCCGGGCGCCAGAACCTCGCCCCCGGCGGCGAGCCGCGTCGGCCAATAGGTGAAGCGGTTGGTGTGGTCGCCGGGGCCGACAATGAGGCCGGGGCGGATGATCAGCGTGCCTTCGCCATAAACGGCCTTGGCCGCGTTCTCGGCCAGCACCTTGAGCCCGCCATAGTCCTTGCCGTCGCGAAGCTCGTGGTCGGGCGTGTCGGTGGTGGCGACGTCGAAATTCTCGTCGATGGCCTTGGCCTCGCGCCAGTCGGCATAGACCGAAATCGTCGAGATGAAGCAGTAATGCGGCACCATCGGCTTCACCGCCTCGGCCAGCATGCGGACCGGGCGATGGAAATAGCCTGAGACGTCGATGCAGGAATCGAAGCGCCGGCCCTTCACCGCGGAGACGTCGACCATGCGGTCGGCCTGGATGCGCTCGACGCCGGGGAAGAGCCCTTCGCCGGACTGGCCGCGGTTGAGCAGGGTCACCTTGTGGCCGCGGGCGAGCGCGGCCTCGACGATGTGGCGACCCACGAACTGGGTGCCACCGGCGATCAGCAGATCCATGTGAGGAGGCTCCGGACTAGAGAATCAGGACGGCGCGGAAGTCGTTGACGTTGGTCAGGGTCGGGCCGGTGACGACGAGGTCGCCGACGCCTGAGAAGAACCCGAAGCCGTCATTGTCGGCGAGCCTCGCCTTGGCGTCGAGGCTCAGCTTGCCGGCGCGGGCGAGGGTGTCGGGCAGCAGCATCGCGCCGGCATTGTCCTCGCTGCCGTCGATGCCGTCGGTGTCGCAGGCGATCGCGGAGATCCGTGGGTGACCGCCGAGGGCGACCGCGAGCGCCAGCAGGAACTCGGCGTTGCGGCCGCCGCGGCCCTTGCCGCGGACGGTGACGGTGGTCTCGCCGCCGGACAGGAGAACGACCGGCGGCCCCGCCGGGTGGCCGTTGAGGGCGGCCGAGCGGGCGATGCCGGCCATCGCCTTGGCGACCTCGCGGGATTCGCCCTCCAGCGCGTCGCCCAGGATCACCGGGGTCACGCCGTTGGCGCGGGCGACCGCGGCGGCCGCTTCCAGCGACGCCTGGGGCCGCGAGATCATGGTGTAGCGCGTGCGCGCGAGCCGAGGATCGCCCGGCTTCGGCGTCTCGTCGGCGGCCGCGGCGAAGCGGCGGGCGATGCTGTCGGGTGGGGTGATGCCGTACTTCGCCAGCACCGCCTCCGCATCGGCATAGGTGGTGGGGTCGGGGACGGTGGGGCCTGACGCGATCACCGCCGGGCTGTCCCCCGGCACGTCGGAGATCGCCAGCGTCACTACTTCGGCAGGATA
>CAMDFP010000237.1 GCA_945897335.1 Asaia bogorensis
CCTGCCGCCCTTCACCCTGATCGGCGCCACCACGCGCTCGGGTCTGCTGACCACGCCGCTGCGCGAGCGCTTCGGCATCCCGCTCCGCCTCAACTTCTACGAGGTCGACGAGCTGGTCTCGATCGTGCGCCGCGCCGCCGGCATCCACGGCATCGAGATGACCGAGGACGGCGCCACCGAGGTGGCGAGGCGCGCCCGGGGCACGCCCCGGATCGCCGGCCGGCTGCTTCGGCGGGTGCGCGACTTCGCCGCCGTCGACGGCCACAAGGTGATCGACGCCAAGGCCGCCGACGCCGCGCTCAACCGCCTCGAGGTCGACCGCACGGGACTGGATGCCATGGACCGCCGGTATCTCTCCTGCCTCATCGACAACTACGGCGGCGGCCCGGTCGGGGTCGAGACCCTGGCCGCCGCGCTCTCCGAGCAGCGCGACGTCATCGAGGACGTGATCGAGCCCTATCTGATGCAGCAGGGCCTGGTGCAGCGGACGCCCCGCGGGCGAATGCTGGCGGCCCAGGGTTACCGCCATCTCGGGCTGCCGGTGCCGTCCACTGCCGCCCAGTATGACCTCCTGCCCTCGGAGGCCGATGATGCCTGAGGGCGGCCATCGTTTTGCCATACGCGTCTACTACGAAGACACCGACGCGGGCGGGATCGTCTACCACAGCAACTACTTAAAGTTTGCTGAACGAGCCCGGTCCGAGTGGTTGCGCGACTTAGGCGTGCAACAACGGCAGTGGCGCGAGGAGACGGGGCTCGGCTTCGCCGTGACCCGGTGCGAGATCGATTTCCGCCGCTCCGCCCGGCTCGACGACGTCCTCGACGTCGCCACCCGGGTCCTGGAGGTCGGCGGCGCTTCGCTGGTGGCCGAGCAGGTCATCCGGCGCGAGGCGGACGAGGTTGCCCGGCTCAGGCTCGTGGTCGCCTGCGTAGACGGGCACGGACGGCCGGCGCGACTGCCCAAGAATCTGCGGGCCGCCATGGCGGCGGCAACCGCTCGAGGAGTGAACGACTAGATGGAACCCAAGCTCGTCAACGCCGTCACCCTCGCCGGATCCGTGGGATCCACCGACATGTCGATCATCGGCCTGTTCCTCCAGGCCGACTATGTCGTGAAGGCGGTGATGATCTTGCTCATCTTCGCCTCGTTCTGGTGCTGGGCGATCATCTTCGACAAGATCATCCGCCTTCGCCGCCTGCAGGCGCAGGCCAGCGAGTTCGAAGAGCAGTTCTGGTCCGGCGCGCCGCTCGAGGATCTCTACGACCGGCTCGGAAGCCGTCCGGGCGAGCCGATGAGCGCGATCTTCTCGTCCGCCATGCGCGAATGGCGCCGCTCGGCGGCCAAGGGCCTGGTCGGCTCCGGCCCGATGCGCGCCAGCCTCCGCCAGCGCATCGAGCAGGTGATGCAGATCACCCTCCAGCGCGAGATGAGCCAGGTCGAGCGCTACATGACCTTCCTCGCCTCGGTCGGCTCGACCGCGCCGTTCATCGGCCTGTTCGGCACGGTGTGGGGCATCATGAACAGCTTCAAGTCGATCGCGCTCACCAAGAACACCTCGCTCGCGGTAGTGGCGCCCGGCATCGCAGAGGCGCTGTTCGCGACCGCCCTCGGCCTCGTCGCGGCCATTCCCGCCGTCATCGCCTACAACAAGATCTCCTCCGACATCGGCCGCTACACCGCGCGCCTGGAGGGTTTCGCCGCCGAGTTCGGAGCGATCGTCTCGCGCCAGCTCGACGAGGCGGAGTAAGCGAACGATGGCAGGCCCCCTCCTCAAGCGCCGGAGCACCGCGACGCGCTACGCGCCGATGGCGGACATCAACGTGACGCCGCTGGTCGACGTCATGCTGGTGCTGCTGATCATCTTCATGATCGCGGCGCCGCTGCTCACCGTCGGCGTGCCGGTCGACCTGCCGAAGACCCAGGCCGCGACCATCAACGAGCAGGTCGAGCCCCTGACCATCACCGTGAACGGCCAGGGCCAGATCTACATCCAGGAATCCGAGGTCGCCGAGGACCAGTTGGTGCCCCGCCTGCAGGCGATCGTCAGGAACAAGGCCGACCAGCGCATCTTCGTGCGCGGCGACAAGGCGATCCACTACGGACGGGTGATGGAGGTGATGGGCATGGTCGCCGCCGCCGGATTCGACAAGGTGGCGCTGATCGCCGAGATGCCGCAGAGCGCCGCGCCGGCGCCAGCGCCGGCCGCACGCCCGGCGCAACCGCAGCGCAGGACCAACTGAGCCCATGACGCGGGGCGCGACATTCTCCTTCCTGTTCCACGCGCTCGTCGTGCTGCTGGCCTTCTTCGGCCTGCCGCTGATGGCGAAGCCGGAACCGATGCTGGAGAAGCCGATCCTCGTCGACATCGTCACCATCGCCAAGGTGACGAACCTGCCGCCGCCGACGCCGAAGGTCGAGCCGAAGCCGGAGCCGCCGAAGGTGGTCGAACCGCCGCCGAAACCGGAGCCACCGAAACCGGAACCGCCCAAGCCGGAGCCGCCGAAGGTCGTCGAGGCACCGCCGCCTCCACCGCCGCCGCCTCCGCCTCCACCGCCGAAGGTGGTTGAGCCGAAGCCGGAACCGCCGAAGCCCGAGCCGATCAAGCCGGAGCCGCCGAAGCCGGTCGAGGTGAAGCCCGAGCCCGCGCCGAAGGTTGCCGAGCTCAAGCCCGAGCCGCCGAAGCCGGAACCGCCCAAGGTCGAGCCGCCCAAGCCGGAGCCGCCGAAACCGGTGGCGAAAGTCGAGCCGCCCAAGCCGGCGCCGCCGAAGCCCGAGCCGCCGAAGCCGCAGGTGAAGAAGGACGACACCTTCGACCGGCTGCTGAAGGATCTCGCCACCAAGAAGCCGGCGCAGCCCGAGCCGGCCGAGGCGAAGAAACCCGAGCCGCCGAAGCCCCAGCAACAGGCGGCGCTGCCGCCGACGCCGAACCAGTCGCCGCCGCCCCGGCCGATGACCGAGGGTCAGCTCACGCTCAGCGAGCTCGACGCCATCCGTGCGCAGATCGCGCAATGCTGGAATGTGCCGGCCGGTGCCCGCGACGCGCGGAACCTTGTGGTCGAAGTCCAGGTTGAAATGAACCAGGACGCCTCCGTCCGGAACGCACAGGTGGTCGACCAGGCGAGGATGATGACGGATCCCTTCTTCCGCGCCGCTGCCGAGAGCGCCATGCGCGCGGTCCTCAATCCGCGCTGCAATCCGCTTCGCCTGCCGCGCGAGAAATTCGATACCTGGAAATCCTTCATACTCAACTTCAACCCGAAGGAAATGCTGTAATGAGCGCGCTGCCCGATCGCTCCCGGCCGTGGATGCCGACCCGACGCGACGCCCTTCTCGGGCTTACCGTCGCACCGCTCCTGTGGAGCGCCTCCCGACCCGCCTGGGCCGATCTCCGCATCGACATCACCCGCGGCAAGGTCGAGCCGATGCCGATCGCCATCGTGCCGTTCTCCGGCGCGGGCGAGCAGGCGAAGGCGGGCACCGACATCTCCAGCGTGGTCTCGGCCGACCTCGAGCGTTCCGGACTCTTTCGCCCGCTCGATCCCAAATCCTTCATCCAGTCGGCCGAGCAGATCCGTCTCCAGCCCCGCTTCGAGGACTGGAAGATGATCAACGCCCAGGCGCTGGTGCATGGCAGCGTCGAGATGCAGGCCGATGGCCGGCTCAAGGTAGAGTTCAGGCTGTGGGACGTGATCGCGGGCCAGCAGATGACCGGCCTCGCCTATTTCACCATCCCCAACAACTGGCGGCGCGTCGCCCACATCATCGCCGATGCCATCTACAAGCGCATCACCGGCGAGGACGGCTACTTCGACACCCGGGTCGTCTACATCGCCGAGAGCGGGCCGCAGAACCGCCGGGTGAAGCGACTCGCCATCATGGACCAGGACGGCGCCAACCATCGCTTCCTCACCGACGGCCGCGTGCTGGTGCTGACGCCGCGATTCTCGCCGACCGCGCAGGAGATCACCTATCTCTCCTATTTCCGCGATCAGCCGCGCGTCTATCTGTTCAACATCGACACCGGGCAGCAGGAGGTCGTCGGCGACTTCCCCGGCATGACCTTCGCGCCGCGATTCTCACCCGACGGGAAGCGCGTGATCATGAGCCTCTCCGATACCGGCAACTCGCAGATCTATACGCTCGATCTCAGGACGCGGTCGGTGAAGCGGCTGACCAACCACGCCTCGATCAACACCTCGCCCTGCTACTCCCCCGACGGCAATGCGATCTGCTTCAACTCCGACCGCAGCGGCGGCCAGCAACTCTACACGATGGATGCCGAGGGCGGCGGGGTGAAGCGAATCAGCTTCGGCCAGGGCCGCTATGCGACGCCGGTGTGGTCGCCGCGCGGCGACCTCCTGGCGTTCACCCGCCTGAACGCCGGCAGCTTCTCGATCGGCGTCATGCGGCCGGACGGCTCGGGCGAGCGGATCCTGACCGAGAGCTTCCTGGTCGAGGGGCCGACCTGGGCGCCGAACGGACGCGTCCTGATGTACTTCCGCCAGCAGCCCAGCGACGACCAGGGCCGGGGCGGCGCGGTGAAGCTGTTCTCGATCGACTTGACCGGCTTCAATGAACGCGAAATCATTACTCCGGTGGACGGGTCAGACCCCGCGTGGTCCCCCTTGATTCCTTGAAATATCACGCTTATATTCCGCTCGTCTCCGTCGGCGCGTGCCGACGGGTTGGGTTATGTCGTGCCGGCTCGGCCTCCCTTGTCTGCAAGGGGTTATGGGACCAGCAGGCGCCGTCGTGAGCCCAGAATAGAACAACGTGACAATCTCGATCTCTCCCCCGGGAAGGAGTTAACAAAAATGCGAACGAAGCTTCTGAGTCTCTTCGCGGCATCGCTTCTGCTGGCCGCTTGCGAGACCACTCCGACGACGACGGCCGGCTCGGGTGGTGGCGGCGCTGCCGCGGCCCCGGCGGCGACTGCCGCCCCGCGGACCGGCCCGGTCCCTGGCTCGCAGCAGGATCTCGTCGTCAACGTCGGCGACCGCGTCTTCTACGACCTCGACAAGTCCGACCTGAAGCCGGAAGCCCGCCGCACGCTGGAGCGCCAGGCTGCCTGGCTCAAGCAGTACGGCAGCGTCATGGTGAGCCTCGAGGGTCACTGCGACGAGCGCGGCACCCGCGAATACAACCTCGCCCTCGGCGACCGCCGCGCCAACGCCGCCCGTGACTACCTGGTGTCGCTCGGCATTCCGGCCTCGCGCATCAAGACCATCTCCTACGGCAAGGAGCGCCCGGCCGTCCTCGGTTCGAACGAGGCCGCCTGGTCGCAGAACCGTCGGGCCGTCACCGTCGTCAACTGACGACCGGGTTTCGGTGTTCGTTCAGGCGTCGGCCTCGGTAACGAGGCCGACGCCTTATTTTTGTCCTATAGTCCGACGATAGTCTGGCCTTGACGGACGTTCGAAAAACGATGCGCAGAGCCCTTCTCCTCCTCTCCCTTCTCCCGCTGATGCTGGCGGCGGCCCCCGTCCAAGCTCAGGACGTGCGCGCGCTGGTCGAACGGATCGACCGGCTACAACGCGACCTCGATACCATGCAGCGGCAGGTCTATCGCGGCCAGGCCCCCCAGGCGCCGATCGGCGCCCCGCAGCCCACGGCTCCGTATCCGGGACCGAGCGAGGGCCTCAACAATGCCGCCGTCGCCCGTTTCGACGCCCGCATCTCCCAGATGGAAAGCGCGCTCCGCGACGTGACCGGCAAGCTCGAGGAAATCTCCTACGCCAACGAGCAGACCCGGCGCGAGCTGGAGAAGCTGTCGGGCGACATCGATGTCCGCTTCCAGCAGCTCGAGAGCCGGCCTCAGGCCCAGGCGCCCGGCCAAGCCCCGCCTCCGGGCCGCCAGCCGCCGCCCCCGCCTCCGCAGCAGGGCCAGGCGCAACCGGCCCAGCCGGCGCCGGCAACCACGTCGGGAAATCTCGGCTCCATGACCCAGGGCCAGCTGCAGGCCAACGCGCCGCCCCCGCCGCCTCCGACCCCGCCTGGAGGGGCACAGCGGCCGCCGCCGCAGCAGGCCGCCCGGCCGCCGGCCGCCGCCTCCATCCTCCCCGACGGCTCGGCCGAGGATCAGTACAAGTTCGCCTTCAACATCCTGCTGCAGAACGACTACGACCAGGCCGAACGCGCCTTCCGCGCCTATATCGACAAATATCCGAGCGATCCCCGCAGCGAGAACGCGCGCTACTGGCTGGCCGAGACCTACTACGTCCGCGACAAGTTCGAGCCGGCCTCAACCGCCTTCGCCGACGCCTACCAGAAGGCGCCGAACGGCCAGAAGGCGCCGGACAACCTGCTGAAGCTCGGCATGTCGCTCAGCAAGCTGAACAAGCCGAAGGAGGCCTGCGCCGCCTTCCAGCGCCTGGGCGAGCAGTTCCCGAACGCGCCCGGCACGGTCAAGAGCCGGGCCACCGCCGAGAAGAACCGGCTCAACTGCAAGTGAGCGACCGGTGATGGGGGCGCTCGACGCCGCCGTCTTCGCGCGCCTGATGGCGCGCTTCCAGCCGTTCGAGCCGGCCCCCGCGATCGCCGTCGGCGTTTCCGGCGGCGCCGATTCACTGGCCCTCGCCCTTCTCGCCGATGCCTGGTCCAGGGCCGAGGGCGGCCGCATCCAGGCCCTCACCGTCGATCATGGCCTCAGGCCAGAATCCGCCGGAGAAGCCCGCATGGTCGGCGCCTGGCTCGCCGCCCACGGCATAGCCCACGAGACGCTGGCCTGGGAAGGCGAGAAGCCGGCAACCGGCATCCAGGCCGCGGCCCGGCAGGCACGGCTTCGCCTGCTCGGCGACTGGTGCCGGGCGAACGGCGTGCTCCATCTGCTTCTCGCCCATCACCGGGGCGACCAGGCCGAGACGCTGGCGATCCGCCGCGAGGACATGAGCGGACCCGACGGCCTCGCTGGGATGGCCGCGGAGACGCCGACCGGCTGGGGCCGGCTCCTCCGGCCGCTGCTCGACCAGCCGAAGTCGGCCCTGACGGCCACCCTGGCGGCGGCGGGGCAGGACTGGATCGAGGATCCCTCCAACCGGGATGAACGCCACGCGCGGGTGCGCCATCGGCTCAGCATCGCGGAGGCGGCCAGCGAAGCGCCGCTGGCAAACGAGGCGCAAGCCTACGGCCTCGCCCGCGGCGAGCGGGAACGCCAGGTCGCCGACGCGCTGGCACTGCATGTGAAACTCGCCCCCGCCGGCTGGGCAAGGCTGGATGCGGGCCTCGCCGATCTTCCCTCCGATCTCGCCCGCGCGGCGCTGGCGCGGGCGCTTGTCACCATCGGCAATCTCCGCTACCCGCCGCGGGGCGAGAGGCTGGACCGGCTTCTCGGCCACCTCAAGGCCGGCACCCGGCACGCGCGCACGCTCGGCGGCTGTCGCATCGGCCCCTGTCGGGACGGATGGATCGTCTCGCGGGAGGCCGCCTCGCTTCCGCCTGACGTTTCGTTCACCGGCCGGACCGCGGCCTGGGATCGTTTCGCCGTGACGCTTCCCCAAGCGGCGGATGGCGGCGGCCTCAGCCTGGGAGCGCTCGGGGCCGCCCGGCCGCCCGGCGCCGAAACGGTGCCGGGCGCGGCGCGGCCGGCCCTCCCGGCAATCCGTGACCTTGACGGGGTGGTCGCCGTCCCCCATCTGCGGTGGGTGCGCCCGGGCGCCGTTCGGAAGCTAGAGGGCGCAACCACCTGGACTTTTCCCTTCCAGGGGCTCGCCGGAGCCGGATTCGCCGTCACCTGACGGCCGTACCCGGGGTGTGATAGGGTCAAGGTTTCTCGGCGAGGCTAGGAGTCCCGTGAACAACTTCGGTCGAAATCTGGCGCTCTGGATCATCATCGGCGTCCTCTTGGTCGCCCTGTTCAATCTGTTCCAGAACTCCTCCACCCGCGGGCCGCAATCGAGCCTCGCCTTCTCCGACTTCCTGCACGAGGTCGAGAAGGGCTCGGTCGCCGACGTGACCATCCAGGGTCCGAACATCTCGGGCCACTTCTCCGACGGCCGCGGCTTCGCGACATACGCACCGCAGGATCCGCAGCTGGTCAGCCGGCTGACCGAGAAGAACGTCCGCATCATCGCCGCGCCGATGGAAGACAACATGTCCGGGCTGCTGGGCGTGCTGAT
>CAMDFP010000238.1 GCA_945897335.1 Asaia bogorensis
GATCAACAAGGCGTTGAACGATCTCGACGCGGCGACCCAGCAGAACGCCGCGCTGGTCGAGGAGAGTTCGGCCGCTGCCGCCTCGCTTGCCGACCAGTCGGCCCAGCTCGTCAACGTCGTGGCGGACTTTGCTGCCGAAGGGGGCACCGGGGCCGCTGAGCCGGCCCCCGCGGACCACGCGCCACGCCCGAAGCGGAGCGTCTCGAAGGCGGCGGCGCCGAAGGACGGCGACTGGGACCAGGAATTCTAGAGGCCGGATGTCGCGGACGCCGCGATCCCGCGAGAGCGTCAGGCTGCCCGCTTCTTCGCCTCGCCCAGCCGCTCGATCAGCTGGCGCGTCAGCGACAGGCCGAGCCCAGTCCCGTTCTGCCGGCGTATGTAGGAGCCTTCCTTCCGCCAGAAGGGCTCGAAATCCGGCAAACGTCGCTTCGGGCCGATCTAGAACCCGAACATGTGGTCGAGCGAGAACGCCTCGGCGTTGAGCAGGCCGTGATAGCCGAAGAGCCGACAGGTGGTGTCGCGCACCACCGCATAGGCATCGGGGCCGGCGCGGTGGCGCTCTTCGGGCGAGAAGGTCTCGCGCACGCGAAACGCGCGGCTGCCGCCGCAGGGAATCGCCAGGTGGCGGGACGCGAGGCGCTGGCCGTCGGCGCGGTGGAGCGCGATCTCGGTCGACGACGTCGGATGCCACGGCGTCGAGGCGGGATAGATCAGGTGGCAATAGGTGTCGACCGGGTCCGGGCCGATCCGGAGGAAGAGGCGGGTCGAGAGTCCGGGCGGCCGGCCGGTATAGCTCTGCGGCTCGCCCTTATAGGTCAGCACCGTGTTGAAGACATGGGCGCCGAAGCTGGTGTCGGCGGCGTGCCCGTTGGCCCTGTCGATATAGCGGAAAAGGGCGTGCAGCCAGCCATCGGCCTCGCCGCCATGGGCGAAGTCGTAGAGCATCTCGACATGTCCGGTCTCGAGGTCGCGCCCGGCCTCGCCCAGCATTTCGTCGATCTCGACCGCGATCGATTCCGCCCGGCGGAGCCGGCCCAGCGGGCGGCGCGCGACCTCCTTGCCGTCGGGATCGATCACCAGCAGCTGCAGCGGCAGCTCCGTCTGGGTCGTTCCCATCGGCGTCGGCTGCACCAGCGAGCGGAAGCGTCCGCGCGGCAGGATCGGCGCCGGCAGGATGAAGCCCTTGCCGAAGAGGTTGCCGAGCTCGGCGATCTTCGGATCGGGTTTCAGGTCGGTGCGCTCGACGTTCAGATGCGCGATGCGGGTGCGGCGCTCGCGCGTCACCTCGTAGCGCGGGCGGACGATGTGACGGCCGGAGCGGATCTCGGCCTGGTCCGGCCAGGCCAGCGCCGGCAGCAGCGCGCCGACGTCGATGGCGGCGGTGCCGAAGGGCGGGATCTCCTCCTCGATCCAGGCGATCTCCGGCCGGCCCATCGGGTTGAGGCCGACGGCACGGGGCGGGATCGGGATCGGATGCGCGTTCTGCACCCACAGCACGACGCGCTCGCCCGCATCCGGCGCCGGCAGCCCGGCATAGAAGTCGGCCGGGAAGGAATTGGCATCATGCGTGCACGACAGCACCGAGGGGCCGTCGCCATAGGTGTCGAGCGCGTATTTGATCACGTCGTGGCCGGCGACGCCGACCGCGTGCAGGAAGATCTGGCCGCAGAACGGCTTCAGCCCGAAGCGCCGGCGGACCTCGCGGGAATCGATGACGACCGAGCTGGTGCCCGGCGCCAGCTCCTCGGTCCACTCGGCCAGCGCCTTGCCGGCTCCGTCGTAGAGGCGAAGCCAGAGCTGGGTCTTGGCAGCACCGTAGCCCGACCAGTAGTTGGCGCTGACCAGGCGGGTGTGATGTCCGCCATCCTCGTCGTCGTCGCGGAAGAAGACGAGGTTGGTGGCGAAGTTCAGCGGATCGAGATAGGCGCGCGCATTGGTCAGCATCGACGATGGCAGACGCGCGATGTCGAGCGTCAGCACCTCGGCGCCCGGCGGCACCAGGTGGCGGATCTGGCCGACGGCTCGCTCGGCATCGAAGGCGGCGACCAGCACCGCCTTGGCGTCGGACGAGATCAGCGCCGACACCGGCTCGGCCGGGCGACCCGCGACCTCGCGGCCGATCTGAGTCACGTCCTGGACATAGGCGCCGCTGAACTGGACCGGCGAGAGATCGGTCAGCTCGGCCAGCGTCTGGGTGAATCCCAGCGGATCGTAGACGGCGACCGATGGCTTGGCGGCCAGCCTGGCGATCAGGCGGTCCAGGCCCGGCTGGGCGAGCGGATGGCCCAGCGCCTTGAACAGTGCGGAGCTGCCGGTGACGTTGGAGAAAGTTTCGATCTTGAGCGCCATGGGCGCCTACATACGGCCGGCGGCAGCCGCCGGCAACCGCTCGGCGAGGCGGGAGCGGACCAAGGCTGCGACCCGGCCGGTGTCGTCGGGCGGCGCGTAGGTCCAGGACTCGATCCGCCCGCGGAAAGGCCGCGTATAGCCGCGCTGCTCGAGGAGCGCGTGAAAGACCCCGAACTTGCCCGGGCGGCCGGGAAGCTGGACCACATGCACGGGTTTCCCCGTCGCCAGAGCCTCGGTCGCCATGTTGGTCGAATCGGGGGTGACGATGACGGCATCGGCCAGCGACAACAGGCCGAGATAGGGATTCTCGCTGATCCCGTCCCAGACATAGGCGTCGGTGCCGGCGAGCGCCGCCGCCAGTGCCGCCTCGTTCTCCTTGCCGGTTCGCCGGGACGGCGTGATCGCAAGCCCGTGGTCGGCGGCCAGCGGGGCCAGCTCGCGCCCGAGCCGGGTCGCGGCCTCGAGGTCGAGGCGGTAGCGGCGGTTGGATCCCCCCACCAGCACCACCACCAGCGGGCGCCTCAGATGGGCGAAGCGGGGCGCCCAGGCGGCACGCGCCTCGGCCAGGCGCTCCGGCGTGATCTGGTGCATCGAGCCGAGCGTGACGACGGCATTGGGCGCGGCGTAGCCGTCATGCTCCGGCACCACGATCAGGTCGAAGCGATCGGGCGGCAGATGCGGATTCTGCATCTGCACGGTGAAGGTCCTGCCGCCGCTGGCGCGACGGATCGCGGACGAGAAGGCGGCGGCGACGCGGCCGGTGCCGATCACCAGGTCCGGCCAGGGAGGCCCCAGAGGGGCGCTGCCGGGGCCGAGTGCCAGGAAGGGGAAGACCCAGGCCCGGGCCGGCAGGGCCCGCCAGGGCAGCCGGGGGGCGACCCGCTTCAGCACCGGCTCGACCCCTATGGCGCGGGCGAGGCCCAGGCTCTGGATTTCCATCCCGATGGTGCCGTCGCTGATCACCCAGGCAGAAATCCTGGACGGCATTTGCTGTAACATTCTTGCTCGACTTGCCGGGGGTTGTTATAAAATTACTCGAAACGGGGAGGGGTAGTCTCGTCATGCGGAGGGTCAAAGTCGACCGGATCGATCGTCGCATCCTCCGCGATCTCCAGTCCAATGGCCGGATGACCAACGTCGACCTGGCCAAGCGCGCCGGCATCTCGGCGCCGCCCTGCCTCAGGCGGGTACGGGCGCTGGAGGAGGCGGGGTTCATCCGCGGCTATCATGCCGACCTGGCGCCCGAGCGCCTCGGTTTCGGCTTCACCGGCTTCGCGCTCGTCGGGCTTTCGAGCCAGGCCGAGCCCGATCTCGTCGCCTTCGAGACCCTGATCCGCAGCTGGCCGCAGGTGCGCGAGTGCCACATGCTGGCGGGCGACGCCGACTTCCTCCTGAAGGTGGTGGCCGAGGACTGGGACGCCTATCAGCGCTTCCTCACCACCAAGCTGACGGCGGCCAAGAACGTCAGCCACGTGAAGTCGCTGCCGACCGTCCGTGCCTCGAAATACGCGCCTGGCGTACCCATCGACGAGCCGGAGATCCCGGCCTGACGCCATGACCCTGGCGGCGCGTCTGGCGGGCGCCCACGACGCGCTTCTGCGCGGCGACGGGCCGAACGCGGTCCGCCACGCGCTGAACGGCCTGTCGATCGCGCCGGATTCGCCGGACGCCGCTTTCCTGCTGGGGCTAGCCTGGGACCCGCGCTGGTTCGTGCGTTCGCTGGCGCTGGCCCCGGACCACCTCGGCGCCGCCCTCAACCTGGCGCAGGCGCTGATCGCCTCGGGCCAGCGGCCGCTGGCCGCGCGGGTGATCCGCCGCTTCGCAGCGATGGCGCCGGCCGCTGTGCCGGCGCTGGTCAACCTGGCGCTGTTGTCGGAGCCGGCAACGGCGCGGGCCTGGCTCGCGCGTGGTGCCGCGCTCGGCCCCGACGATCCGCTGGTGAGGGTCAACCTCGCGGCGATCCTCGATCGCCTCGGTCTTTCCGAACGTGCTTCTCGCGAGCACCGCCGCGCCGTCGTGCTTGCACCGCACCTCGCGCTGGCGACGGTGAATCTGGCGCTCGCCGGCTTCGCTTCCGGTGAGACGGGCCAGGCCGAACGTTGGCATCGGCGGACGCTGATGCTCGATCCTCATGCGGCCGATGCGCTGGCGGGCCTGGGCGCAATCGCCCGAAGCGCCGACCGACCGGCCGAGGGCCGCGGCTGGGACCGGCAATCGCTGGCGCTTCGTCCGGACCATGTGCCGACGCTGGCCAATCTCAGTGCCGCCACCGTCGCCATCGGCGAGGCTAGGGAAGGACGCATCCTAGCGCTCAGGGCAGAGGCGATCGATCCGACACCGCCCGGCTATGCCAGCGTCGCCGTCGCCCATTACCTGCCGGATTTCGGACCGGCGGAGATCTTCGCGCTTCACCGCCGCTGGGCGGCTCACCTCGCACCGACCGAGCACGCGCGAGCGCCGCGGCGTCCTATCTCCGGACGCCTGAAGGTCGGGGTGCTGTCCGGCGATCTCTTCGATCATCCGGTCGCCTGGACCGTGCTTGGTCTGTACGAGCATCGGCGCGAGGTGGAGCTGCACACCTATGCCGAGTCTCCTCGGCATGATGCGGTGACCGCGCGGTTCCGCGCGCATTCGACGAGCTGGACCAGCACGCGGGGATTGTCGGATGCCGAGGTGGCCGAGCGAATGCGCGGCGACGGCGTCGACCTTCTGCTGGTGCTGGCCGGACAGACCGCGGGCAATCGCCTGCTGGTCGCCACGCATGGCGCGGCCCCTGTCCAGGCGAGCTTCGGCGACATCACCACCAGCGGGCTCGTCTCGCTGGACTGGTGGCTGACCGACGGCGTGCTGCATCCGGAAACGACGGCCGAGCGCTTCACCGAGCGCCTGTGGCGCCTGCCTTGCTTCTACCTGCACCGGCCGCCGGAGGTGTCGCCGCCGGTCGCGCCGCTGCCTTCGGGCGACGGCCGGCCCGTCACCTTCGTCTCGTTCAATCATCCGGCGAAGGTGACGCCGGAGGTGGTGCGAGTCTGGTCGCGGGTACTGAAGGCGGTGCCGGGCTCGCGCCTCCTCCTCAAATACGCCGGCGTGTTCGGCGAGGCGCCGGTGCGATCGCGCTACACGTCGCTCTTCGGGGCGCATGGGATCGGGCCGGAGAGACTGGACTTCAGGACCGTCCGCCTCGACCGCGCCCGGCATCTCGAACTGCTGGGCGACGCCGACATCGCGCTCGATCCGTTTCCGTTCAACGGCGGGACGACCAGTTTCGAGGCGCTGTGGATGGGCGTGCCGGTGGTGAGCCTCGCGGGCGACCGCTTCCTCGCCCGCATGGGCGCCAGCATGCTGGCAGCACTCGGCCGGCCCGAGCTGATCGCCGCCGACGAGGACGCCTATGTGGCCCTGGCGGCGACCCTGGCGAAAGATCGCCGCCGGCTGTCGGAGATGCGCCGGTCGCTCAGGGACGAGCTAATGCGCTCGCCGCTCCTGGATGCGCCGGCGCATGCGCATGCCTTCGAGCGCGCCTTCCTCGCTATGTCGTCCTGAGCCGACGGACCTGTGCCTGGGCGATGCCGGCGACGATCAGGAGGCCGCCGGCGAGCTGCCAGAGATTGGGTGCGTCGCCGAGCAGGATCGCGGTCAGCACCGCGGTGACCGGGACCAGGTTGAGATAGAGCGATGCGACGGAAAGCCCGAGGACGCGGACACCGTAGTTCCATCCGAGAAGGCCGAGGATCGTCACCGGCACGACGAGATGGAGCAAGATCAGGAAGTCGATGAGATCCGGCAGCGGCGGCACGCGGGCATATCCTAAGGAGATCATACCGCCGACGAGGACGAAGGCGGTCGCCGCCGCCATCGCGATCGACCAGGTGGCGACCCGGATCTGCGACCAGCCTCTGAGCCAGTCCTGGGCTGCGAGCGAATACCAGCTCCACATCACGTTGCCGAAGATCATCAGTGCCTCGCCGAGGCCGGGAACGTCGACATGCGAGAGATCATGTCCCCCGGCGATGCCGATGAGCGCGCCGACGAGGGCCATGACCAGGGCGAGCTGCATCGCGCCGTCGGGCCTGGCGCCGCGCAGCACCCAGGCGACGAGAACGCCGACCACCGGCGAAGCCGCGGAGATCAGGGATGCCTGCACCTGGCCGGCGAGCGAGATGCCGATCGTATAGGAGATCGCGAAGCCGAGGATGCCGACGCCGCCCAGCAGCCAGAGCCGATGCAGCGGCTTCGGCTCCGGCCGTGCGTCGGTCGCCCGCGTCTCGATCGCCAGCAGCATGACCAGCAGCGGCGCGGCGAGCACGTAGCGTCCGACGATCACCTCGAAGGGCGTGTAGCGCGCCAGCACGAACCAGGACGCGGGGATGTGCGTGCCCCAGAACGTCGCCGTCGCCATGAGAGCGAGATTGGCGAGCAGGACCCTGCGGGCGAGGGCGGGGTCGGCGGTCATTCGGATTCCGAGCCCCCCACCCTAACCCTCCCCCACAAGGGGGGGAGGGAACACGAGTTCGGAAACCCTCCCCCCTCTGTGGGGGAGGGCAGGGTGGGGGGTGATTGCCTCACGACGTCTTCGCGTCGCTCTGAAAACCTACCCCTGGAATTCCGTCGCCAGGTGAACGACGCAGTCGCCGCGCTCGACGCGGCCGTAGTGGCGGCGGCAGATGACCTGGCCGTCCATCAGGAAGTGGCTCGGCACCGGCTTCCGGCCGGGGTTGTCGACGAAGTGGGTCATGCCCGCGAGCTGGCCCTTCTTGATCCAGTCGCCGAGCTCGGCCGCCGGCTCGAACAGGCCCGCTTCCTCGGTATAGACGTAGTAGTCGCGGCCCTTGAGCTCGACGAAGCGGGTCGGCGTCTCGACCGGATGCGCCTTCGACTTGTCGGTGACGCCGATATGGGCGAGAAGGTTGTCGAGGCCGCGCTCGACGATCTTCACGCCCTTGATGTCGACCGCGCCGCCGCCGCCGAACTCGCCGCCGAGTGCCACGATGCCGCGGCTGACCGCGCGGGCGATGCCGAGACGCTGGTCGGCCGTGTGCTTCCAGACGAAGCCGGTCGGCGGGTTGAATGCCTTGAGCGCCTCCAGCGCCCGCTTGTTCACCGCCTCGTCGGTGCCGTAGCGGACCGAGGCGAAGGGCATGTATTGCAGCGACGATCCGCCCGAGTGCAGGTCGTGGATGTAGTTGGTCAGCGGGAACAGCACGCTGTCGATGTAGTGAGCGATGGCGAAGGTCGGCGTGCCGTCGGGATCGCCGGGGAAGGCGCGGTTGAGATTGCCCTCGTCGATCGGAGACACCCGCGCGCTCGCCATCGCCGCCGGCAGGTTGCACGCGGTCATGATGATGACGCGGCCCTGGATGTCCGACGGCTCCAGCTTCTGCACCAGCTTGCAGAGCCCGATCTGGCCCTCGTACTCGTCGCCATGCGTGCCCGACATCAGCAGCACGGTCGGGCCCTTGCCGTTCTTGATGCAGGTGATCGGGATCGCGATGTTGCCGTAGGCCGAGCGGTTCACCGAATGCGGAAGGTTCAGCCAGCCGACCTGCTTGCCGTCCTTCTCGTAGTCGATGCGGGTCCAGATCTTCGACGCAGCCATGGAAAGCTCCTGGGAGGGAGGTGGAGGTGAACGAGCGAAAAGGTCAGGCCTTGGGCGGCGCCTTCGCCTTGTCGGGTGCGATGCCGGAGGCGATGAGATGCTCGATCTCCGACGCCGAGTAGCCCGCTTCGGCGAGGATGGCGCGGTTGTC
>CAMDFP010000239.1 GCA_945897335.1 Asaia bogorensis
CACTCGGCGCCAGGCATTGGCGCCTCGGCACCACCATGTGGTGGCCCAAGGAGGAGATCGGGCGTGCCGCAAAGAGACGGCACTAAGGCGTGGGCGGCGGCGACCACCGGCGCGCCGCCGCCCACCACTCGCCGCCGTCAGGGGGCGTCAGGCGACGAAGCTATCTGGAACTACGCAGGCGATCGGCGGGCCAGATCAGCCGGGCGACGTCACGAGAGCGTGAAACGGACGGGTAGCAACCCTCCCCTCAGGGTCTAAATTCACGGGGTGACCGACGCCTGATGCCCTCTCCCGATCTCTTCCCGGAGATCGAGCCACGCCGGACCGGCATGCTGGCGCTGGATGGGCGGCACACGATGTACTGGGAAGAGTCCGGTCGAGCCGAGGGATTGCCGGTCGTCGTGCTGCACGGCGGCCGTGGTTCCGGCTCGTCACCCCGGCAGCGCCGCTACTTCGACCCGACGTCTATCGCATCATCCTGCTCGACCAGCGCGGCGCCGGCCGCTCGACGCCGCTTGCCGATATCACGGACAATACCGCCTATCACCTGATCGACGACATCGAGCAGCTGCGCCGCCATCTCGGCATCGCCGCGTTTCGGGCGGCGCGTTTCGGGCGGCGCGTTTGAGGATGATCGAGGCGCGCGACAGGCCCTTGGCCCGTGCCGTGCGGATGTAGTCGGCCGACATCGCATCGATCATGCCGCTTCGCGTAAGCCGCATCAGCGCGGGGATGGCGGAGAACGCCAGAACCGTTCCCGGTATGACGAAATGCTGCCAGATGCCGGTACCGGAGATCGGCAGCCAGCCGAGATGTAGGCCGAAGGTGATCGTCAGGACCAGGCCGAGCCAGAACGACGGCATCGCCTGGCCGAGCAACGCCACCAGCGAGATCACGCGGCCGATCGGCCCCCCCCCCTCGCGCAAGGCCGAGATGACACCGAGCGGCAGCGCCACCGCCAGCTCGATACCGCGGCCGACCAGGCCGAGGGTGAGCGTGAGCGGCAGCCGGTCGCCGATCAGCTTTGCCACGCGCTCGCGAAAGAAATAGGACTGGCCGAAGTCGCCGACGACGGCACGGCTGACCCAGTCGAAGAATTGCTGGATGACCGGTCGCTCGAGCTCGCACGCCTTGCGGATGATCTCGATGTCGGCGGCGGTCGAGTTCGGCCCGGCGATGGAGATTGCGAGATCGCCCGAGAGCTGGGTCAGCGCGAAGGCGAAGGTCAGCACGGTGATGCAGACGAGCAGGGCAACCAGCAAGCGTCGCGCCAGGAACTGCAGCATCGGGGCAGCATATCCGTAGGGGCTCGGGCGGGACGAGGCAGGCTGAGGGCTCTGGGATTCAGGGCAAAAACCGAGCAATCTCCAAGCGCCACGGCAGGGGGATCCCGAAAATGAGCGGCTAACGCCTCACGGTCTTCATCTCGACACCGCTCGAGCCCGAGCATGTAGAGAGCATCCGGGCGGTGGCACCCGATCGGCTCGAGGTAATCTGCGACCGCGACCTCTGGCCGCCGCAGCGCTACATCGCCGACCACAAGGGGAAGGACGGCTTTGCCCGTTCGTCCGAACAGGAGGCGCGCTGGCGAAAGCACCTCAGCCGGGCTCAGGTGCTCCTCGACTTCCCGCCAAATTCGGCCGACGGCAGCGGAGGCTTCGCGCTCGCGCCCAACGCTCAATGGGTGCAGACGACCAGCTCCGGCGTCGGCCAGATGGTCAAGACGATGGGCCTGCAGCAGTCGGATCTGTTGGTCACCACGGCGCGCGGCGTCCATGCCGGACCGCTGGCCGAGTTCGTGTTCACCGCCCTCCTGACCCACATCAAGGACTTTGCCCGACTGAAGCAGGAGCAGCGGGCGCATCGCTGGGAGCGCTATTGCGGCGAGGAACTGGCGGGAAGGACGCTCGCGGTGATCGGTGCAGGCCAAGTCGGCGGGCGCATCGCTGCCCTCGGCAAGGCCTTCGACATGCGAGTGCTGGCCAGTGTCCGCGATGCCCGCCCGGGCCGGGCGGCGGAGATGGGCGTGGATGCGGTCTATCCGCCCAACCGCCTGCACGCCATGCTGTCCGAGGCCGATGCGATCGTGCTGATCGCCCCGCACACGCCCGAGACCGAAAACCTGCTCGATGCCCGCGCCTTCGCGGTCATGAGGACCGGTGTCGCCTTCGTCAACATCGGCCGCGGCCAATGCGTGGATGAGTCCGCGATGATCTCGGCGCTGCGTTCGGGCAAGGTTGGCTTCGCCGCGCTCGACGTCGCTGCGATCGAGCCGCTTCCGGCGACGAGCCCACTCTGGGACATGCCGAACGTGCTGATCAGCCCCCATTCTGCCAGCACCGTCAGCCGGGAGAACAAGCGGATCACCGAAATCTTCTGTCACAACCTCCGCTGCTACCTCGATGGCCGGCGAGGCGAGATGCGGAACGTACTCGACAAAAGAAGGCTCTACTGAACCCGGACACTCACGCGCTCCTGACCGGCAGCACGATGTGCGAAGGCTGCGCGCGGTCGAGCCAAATCGTGTTGTGGGTCTTCACAGTATGGGTATGCCGCCCCAGAGGCTCGCCGGTACCGGGGTTCACGTCGTAGCGCGGGAAGTTGCTGGAGGCGATGTCGACCCGGATGCGGTGGCCAATCGCGAACAGATTGGCGACTGGCGGCAGCTTCACCGTGACCGCATAGACCTTTTCCGGCTCCAGCAGCCGCTCGCAATCGAAGCCGCCGGCGAAGCGGAGCCTGAGGATGCGGTCGACCAGTGGCATGTGGAAACCGTCCGGGTGGGCGAGACTCGCCGGATGGACGTCCAGGAGCTTCACGGTGATGTCGGTGTCCAACGCAGAAGACGTCACCCAGAGCTTCGCCTCCAGGTCTCCGGCGATCTCCACCGGCGTGGCAAGCGGCTCAGTCTGGAACACCACCACGTCCGGCCGCTCCGCCAGGAGACGCCAGGGCGCCTTGCAGCCGACCTGGTCCGGCCGCTCCTTCTGATGCAACGGCCCGTCCGGCACCAGGGTCCGCATGCGCCCGCGCGGATGGACGTAGCGCGGATCGACGTCGGCCGGGATCTTCGACCATTCGTAGAACCCGGTCACCGCCGCACCTAATGTCGGCACCGGGTTCTCCGGATCGTGCACCCATTGCGCCGGCTCGGCCTTCACCGGCGGCAGCTCAGGCGCGAGCCCGCCTCCCGGCTGCAGATACCAGGGCGTAGCGGTCACTCCAGGAAGCGGCCAGGTCGCGGCTTCAATCCAGCGGCCGCCGTGGCGGACCCGCCCCTCCAGCGTTTGATCCCCCTCCCCGCCGCCCATGACGAAAACACGGACCTTGGGATCGCTTTCGACACCCGTCGGCGTGTCGCGGAGCCAGCGCTCGAACCAGCGCAGCCTCTCGCGGTTGTAGATCGTATTGCCCCAGGCGGCGGTCGGGCCGAAATCGACCTCGCCGACATGCGAGACGCCGTCGCCCTTCATCGAGCCGTGGTTCCAAGGTCCCAGAAGCAGCTGCGTCACCGACTTGTTCTGCTTCGCCAGCGATACGAACTCGCGCGCCATGTCCAGGCTGAAGGGGTCGTACCAGCCGCTGGAGAGGATCACCGGAATGTCGGCGAAGCGGCCGATGCTCGGCTCGAGGTCCATCACCGGCATCTTCCACCAGTCGTCGTAGACGCCGTTGCACTGGTAGCGGAACAGCAGCTCCTCGAAATTGGGATTGGGCGAGAGCGGCGTGTGGCCGGGCTTGAACGGGATCCGATAGAGCTGGTCGCGCAGCGTCTCGACCGCCGTCTCCAGCCGCTTCCGCGCCGCCGGATTGTCGCGGATCTCCTGGGCATCGAAGCCGTGCAGGAACAGGGCGCCGAACATGTGCAGCGCCTGGGCGCCGCCCTCGCGCGCGCAGCCGTCGAAGAACATGGTCGGCGCCACGTCTACCCAGAGCGCCTTCAGATGCGGCGGCCGCTCCAGCGCGGCGGCGTTCTGTACGATGCCCATATGCGAGCTGCCCAGCATGCCGACACGCCCGTTGCACCAGGGCTGGCTCGCCGCCCATTCGATGCTGTCGTGGCCGTCCTTGCCCTCGTTCACATTGGCGACGTGGAAGTACTGGCCTTTGCCGTCCGACTTGCCGCGGCCACGGAGATCCTGCAGCAGGCAGACATAGCCTCTGGGCACGAAGAAGCGAGCGACCGGCTCGATATGCGCGACCGCGTTCGACTTGTCGTAGGAGGTCCGGTAGACCAGGGTCGGGAATGGACCTGGCAGCGGCGTGCCGTCTGGTCCGGCCGGGCGATAGATGTCGGTCGCCAGCCGCACCCCGTCCCGCATCGGGATCATGACGTTCTCGGCGATGTTGATCCCGTAGACGGGCTCCGGAAGCGGCGACATGAACAGATCCTCTCAGGCGGCCTTGTACTCTTCCTTCTTGACCGTATCCGCGAACAGCATCGCCGCGCAGTCGTCGGCGGCTTCCTCGCCGACATCGAACTTGTACATGGCGCGGGTCGCGAGATCGGTGTCGATGTCGGCGATGACCAGCTGCTCCTGTTTCAGCTCCGACTGAGCTTTGACCACGCCGTCGGGCGAGATCACCATCGACCGGCAATTCTGATGCTGGTCGTGGCAGATGTTGCAGGTGAGGAACCAGACGGTGTTCTCGGCGGCGCGCGTGGTCGCCATGGCGTGATGCACCGGGATCTTCCAGTCGTTCGGCCGTGTCGTGTTGTTCTGCGGATGGAAAACCACCTGGGCGCCCTTGGCGACGCAGGCGCGCGTGGTGCTCGCGAAGCGGAAGGCCTCGTAGCAGATGACGACGCCGACCTTGACCCCGAACAGGTCGAAGACCTGGAAGCCCTCACCGGCGCTGTAGGCGATCGCGTCCAGCGGCGTCAGCTTGGTCTTGTGGTGGACGCCCAGGATCTTCCCCTCGGGCGAGATCACCAGGGCCGAGTTGTAGGGCTTGCCGCTCTTCGGGTTCGACTCGAGCGGCGTCTCGGTGCCGAGGATGCAGGCCATGCCCAGCTCGCCGCAGCGCTTTGCCACCTTTGCATGCAGCGCCTGAAGCCGTTCCGGCTCGACCGCCGCATCGGTCGGGGTGATGTCGACCCGGTAGCCCACCGTCTGGGTCTCCGGGAAGCAGAGGATCTGCACGCCGACGGCGCCCGCCTGTTCGATAAAGCGGAAGATGGTCGCGGCATTGTCCTCGAAGCGCGGCGACTGGCGCGTCTGGGCCAGAGCGATCTTGATCATCGGCATGGAGCACCCCTTGGTTCGCGCCGTTGCGCGGTTGCCGGATTCGACGTGACGCCGGCTCCGGCTGGGTGAGACTATCGGGCCATGCAGAGGATGCCAACGGGCCTGGGCGTTGAGTAACCCATCGCGCCCGCCGATCCTGGCGCCGTTCCAGGTCCGCAGCTTCCGTTTTCAGTGGCCCGCCGATCTCGCGACATCCTGGGCAACCGAGATGGAAGTGATCATCCTCGGCTGGTACGTGGTGGTCGAGACCGAATCCGTGCTGCTGCTGACACTGTTCGGCTCGCTGCAGCTGCTCGGCACCCTCTGCGCACCGATGTTCGGCGTCGTCGGCGACCGGATCGGCCACCGTAACCTTCTCTGCCTCATGCGCGCAGTCTACGGCCTCCTGGCCTTGACCCTGATGACGCTGGCGCTGACCGGCACCCTTCACCCGGTCCATGTGTTCATCATCGGCACGCTGGCCGGCCTCGTCCGCTCCTCCGACCTGGTGATGCGGAACGCGCTGATCGGCGCCACCATCCCGACCGGTCAGCTGGTCGGTGCAATGAGCATCTCGCGCACCACCGCGGACTCGGCCCGAATCGCCGGCGCGCTCGCCGGTGCCGGCTTGGTCGGCCTCCTCGGCATGGGCCTCGCCTATGCCGTGGTCTCCGGCCTCTATGCGGTGAGTCTCCTGCTCACCCTCGGCATCGCCGGCGCCGGTCCCAGCGCCTACACGGTCGGCGACATGTCGGGTCTGCCGAAGCGGTCCTCGCCCTGGCGTGACCTGCAGGAGGGCCTGGCATATGTCTGGAATGCGCCGCACCTTCTGGCCGCGATGTACCTCGCCTTCCTGGTCAATCTCGCCGCATATCCCTTCTCGAACGGGCTGTTGCCGTACATAGCGAAGGAGATTTATGCCGTCGACCAGACAGGGCTCGGCCACCTGACCGCAAGCTTCGCCGTCGGCGCGCTGACGGGGTCGATCGCGCTCACCACGCGCGGCGCCGGCATCCGGCCGGCTCGCATGATGATCATCTTCGCCGCCATCTGGTTCGCCGTCCTGCTGGTGTTCGTGCATGTGGAGCACGAGTCGGGCGGCATCGTGCTCATGGCCTGCGCGGGCCTCGCGCAGAGCCTTAGCCTCGTTCCCTTGTCGGTGATGCTGCTGCGCAGTTCCGATCCCCGGTTCAGGGGCCGGGTGCTGGGCGTCCGGATGCTGGCTGTCTATGGCCTGCCCGTGGGGCTTCTGGCCACCGGTCCGCTGATCGAGCGCATCGGCTTTGCGACCACGGGAACGATCTACGCGACCTTCGGCTTGGCCGCGACTGTGGCGATCGCCCTCTACTGGCGCCGCCACATCTGGTCACCAACCGCGCCGGCGAACATGCCCTAAGCCGGAATGACCCAGCCGTCGCGAATGGCTACCGCTAACCGGTCGCCATGGCCGATACCGGCTGTGTCCTGGACATCCAGGGTTAGCATCGTGCCGGCGGCCATATCCGGACGAACTTCGAGGCGGAAGCCGCCGCCCTGATAGATCGACCGGGCGATGCGGCAGGGAACGCCTTCGCCGCCAGCCGCAACGGCCAGATCGCGCGGCCTGAGGCACAGCTTCATCTGCCGGCTTGCACGCTGACCGGGGGCGCAGCGGACGACGACCTCGATGCCGAAGACCGACACGCGGCACCGCCCGCTCCTCTCCTCGCCCAACACGGCCGCCGGGACCACCATGCCGCGGCCGACGAATCCCGCGACCATCTCGTTCGCCGGCTCGTCATAGAGCCGGGACGGCGGTGCGATCTGCATGAGGACGCCCCGGTCCAGCACCGCGATCCGGTCGGCCAGCGCCATCGCTTCGGCCTGGTCGTGGGTGATGTAGATCATCGTGGTGCCGGTGCGCCGGTGGAAGTCGACGAACTCGGCCTCGACCGAGGCGCGCAGATGCACGTCGAGGTTCGCCAGCGGCTCGTCCAGCAGGACCAGCGACGGCTCCATCACCAGGCAGCGGGCAAGCGCGACGCGCTGGCGCTGGCCGCCGCTGAGCTCGGCCGGACGACGATCGCCAAATTCGGCGAGACCGACCTTGGCCAGCACTTCGGCGACCCGCCGGCGACGTTCCGCCACCGGCATGCCGGCGACGCGGAGCGCATATTCGACATTGCCGTCGACCGTCAGATGCGGCCACAGCGCATAGGACTGGAAGACGATGCCGACACGCCGGTCCTCGGGCGGGACGTGCACGCCGTTACCGGAGACGCGCCGGTCGCCGATGTCGATGGTGCCACCGTTGAGCGTTTCGAACCCTGCGACGAGGCGAAGCAAGGTGGTCTTGCCGCAACCGGAGGGCCCGAGGACTGCCAGCAACTCGCCATCGACGACATCGATGCCGATCTCGTGCAGGACTTCCTGTGTGCCGAAGGACTTGGAAACGCGATCCAGGATCAGTCGCGCCACGGCAGCGCTCCCTTGGGCAAGGCGCGGCCGGCGGCCAGGGTCGCCAGCATCAGCGCCAAGGTCACCACCACCGTCACCAACGCGAGCGCCGAGGCATAAGTGGACTCGCCGCCCTGCTCGAAGCTGAAGACGACCACGCCGAGTGTCTCGGCGCCGGAGGACCACAGCAGCGCCGAGACCGTGAGTTCATTGAAGGCAGTCATGAAGACCAGGAACCCGCCTGCCACGGCCGAGGGTGAGATCACCGGCAGGATGATGGTCCTGAGCCGCATGAAGAATCCCGCGCCTGCCACCTGCGCCGCCTCCTCGAGGCTGCGGTCGAGCTGGCTGTAGCCGCCGACCACGGGCCTGAGGCCCAGCACGAGGAAGCGCGCGACATAGGCGAAGAGGATGATCCAGACGGT
>CAMDFP010000240.1 GCA_945897335.1 Asaia bogorensis
AGCAGCTTGACGACGACGCGGGGGATGGCTTCGCGATGCATCATCGCCCGGCCCTGCTTTCGCCGTCGGACGGGCGGCGCCGGCGGCGGCGCAGCAGCAGCAGGACTCCGATGCCGGCGGTGAAGATCACCGTCGTCTCGCCGAGCGTATCGTAGCCGCGATAGCTTGCCAGCACTGCCGTCACTGCATTGGGAACGCCGGTCTCCCGCACGACCTCTTCGAGATAGCGGGGAGCCACATGGCGATGCATCGGCGTCGACGGATCGCCGAAGGGCGGCAGGTGGACGACGCCATAGAGAAGGGCGAGGCCGGTGATGACCGACATCGCCAAGGGAGCCGGAGACAGCCGGATCGGAAGCGTCTCGTGGAGGCGCGTGAGGTAGAGCGTGCCCAGCAGCAGGACCGTCGATATCCCGGCGCCGACCGAGGCCTCGGTCATGGAGACGTCGACGGCGTCGAGGACGAGCAGCGCCAGCGCCATGAGGAAGCTGTAGATGCCGCCCAGCGCCACCACCGCGAAGAGGCTGCGCGTGCGCGCCATGCCGATCGCGGTCGCGATCAGCAGCAGGATCAGTGCGCCGTAGATCAGGGCGTCGATCACCGATCCTCCTTGGCGGCGAGCAGCGGCTTGAGGCGCCGATGGCGGGCGGCGCGTCCGAGCGCGTGGCAGGCGACCGGGCTGGTCAGTCCGAGGAAGAGGACCAGGATCGCCAGCTTCGCAGTGACCAGGGTCAACCCCGCCTGCAGCATCAGGCCGGCGAGGATCAGCGACACACCGAAGGGGTCGAGAACGCCGGCCGCGTGCATCCGGGTGTAGAGATCCGGGAAGCGGAGGATGCCCAAAGCCCCGACGACGCAGAAGAATCCTCCGGCGAGAATCAGCAGCCAGCTCGCGGCGTCGACGATCAGGCTCATCTTCGGGGCTCCGTCGGCGGCGGCTCTATGCCCTCGGGATCGCCGAGGCTGCCGAAGCGGAAGAATTTGAGGATCGCCAGCGTGCTGAGCACGTTGAGAAGCGCGTAGACCAGGGCGATGTCCAGGAACTCGGGGCGGTTGTTGAGAAAGCCGTGGGCGGCCATCAGGCCTACCGCAAGGGTACCGATGGTATTGGCGGCGAGTACGCGGTCATAGACCGTGGGCCCGAGGAAGCCGCGGACCAGCACCAGAGTTATGGCTACGACCAGCGCTGCCACCGCGGCTGCGAACATCACGATCCCTGTTCCAGGCGGGTTACCCGTCGGTCCATGTCGCCGCCCTCAAGGCTTTCGGCACCTTCGCGCGTCAGCGCATGGACGATGATCATGTCGTCGGCGAGCTCGAGCGAGATCGTTCCCGGCGTGAGCGTGATCGAGTTCGCGTAGATGACGCGTCCCACCTCTGTGGTCTGGCTCGCTCGCACCTTCACCACGGTCGGGCTGATGCGCCCGCTTGGTCCCAGGATCAGCTTGGTCACGTCCCAGGCTGACTTGGCGATTTCCCAGCAGAGCCAGCCCCAATAGGCGACGGCACGGAGGCCCAGATGAGTCGGCTGCCCCTCGCGATCGAGGATGCCCATGCGCTCGCAGATCGCGAGGACGACCAGCGTGCTCCCCACGCCCGCTGCGATCAGGAACGGCTCCAGGTGCCCGGACAGGAGCAGCCAGAACACCAAAAGCGCTGCGGCGAGACTCAGACGCTGTCGCAAGCCGAACTTACCCCCCTCGGTTCCCTCGTTGTCGGTGCGCCAAACTGCCACGCGTCCGCCATGGGTCGCAACCCAACGGCCGTTCATTCACTTGATCAGGATCTGATGCGCGAAGCGGTCGCCGTCGGTGACCGTCAGCTGCTCGAAGCCCATCAGCTTCAGGAGATCGAGGAAGGTGAAGATCTCCTCGACCTTGAAGGAGACGAACATCGGGCTTTCGCGGGCGATGTGGGTGAGGATGGCGAGGAACCCGCGCATCCGGTAGAGGGTGTCGGCATAGCCGGCGCTCATGCTGACGATGATCAGTTTTTCGGCCTCGTCGCCCTTGGCGAAGATTGCGAAGGAAGGCGGGTAGGGCCGTTCGAGCTGCCCCATCGTCAGTCCCTGGGTAAATTTAAGTCGCTGGGAGCGGTCGGCATCGACCATGGTCCGCCCGCGCGAGATGTATTCCTCGCGGCTGAGAGGCTCCGGATAATAGTACCCGGCATGCGCCCCCTCCTGGGCCTTCGCCGGTCCGGTCAGGGTCGCAAGCAGAGCCAGCAGGACGAGGCAGATCTTCTTCATTTTTCAGTCCCCCCGAGCCGGTAATTTACCAGGGCGAAGCCGGAGCGCTACTGTGTCGACAGTCTCGAGCGATCGGAAGCCCCCATGTTGCAGCTGAGCCCGGCCCAGATTGAACTCCAGGAGAAGGCCCGCGACCTCGCCCGGCGGGTGGTGGCGCCGCACGCGGCCGAGGTCGACCGCAGCGAGGCCTACCCCTGGGACAACGTGAAGGCTCTCACGGAAGCCGGATTCATGGGCATGACCGTGCCGAAGGCCCTGGGCGGCCCCGGCCTCTCCTACCTGGACGCGGTGCTGGTGATCGAGGAGATGGCCAAGGCCTGCGGCGTCACCGGGCGGATCGTGGTCGAGGGCAACATGGGCGCCATCGGTGCCATCCTGAAATACGGCTCCGACGAGCAGCGGAAGCTGGCCGCAGGCCAGGTGCTGTCCGGCGACAAGCCGGCGATCTGCATCACCGAGCCCGAGGCCGGTTCGGCGGCGACCGAGATGACGACCCGGGCCAAGAAGCGGGGCGACCGCTGGGTCCTGAACGGCAAGAAGCACTGGATCACCGGCGGCGGCGTGTCGCGGCTGCACCTCATCTTCGCCCGGGTGATGGAGGGTGGGCGGTCGCGCGGCATCGGCGGCTTCATCGCCATGCTGGGCGACAAGGGCCTGGTCATCGGCAAGCGTGAGCCGGCCATGGGCCTCCGCGGCATTCCCGAGACCGAGGTGATCCTCGACAACCTCGAAGTCCCGGAGACCATGGCGCTGACCCCGCCGGAAGGCATCCAGCGGGGCTTCGCCGGGCTGATGAACGCCTACAACGCCCAGCGTGTGGGGGCGGGGACGGTCGCGCTCGGCATCGCCCAGGGCGCCTTCGACCTGGCACTCGCCTATGCCAAGACCCGCGAACAGTTCGGCCGGCCGATCGCCGAGTTCCAGGGCCTGCAATGGATGCTGTCGGACATGTCGATGGGGCTGGAGGCGGCCCGGCTGATGATCTGGCGGGCCGCCGCCGGCTCCGGCGACGGATTTCCAGACCCGATCCAGGCCGCCCAGGCGAAGATCCTGGCCTCCGAGACCGCGATCCGGGTCGCAAACGACGCGCTCCAGATCCATGGCGCCCGCGGCTATTCGCGCAACCAGCCGCTCGAGCGCATGGTCCGCGATGCCCGTATGTTCACCATCGGCGGCGGCACCGCCCAGATCCTCCGCACCCTGGTCGCCGCCAAGCTCCTGGGCTGGAAACTTTCCCAAACCCGCGACGGTTATCAACAAGTGGACGAACGACGGCTTCGTCCGACCGGAGACTGAGAAGGGCTTTTTCTATTGCGGTAGCGGAACCGCCCGCCCATTCTGTCGCGCGTTGAAATGCCGTTTGCCGAGGGGGGAGGCATGGGAGGGACGCCGTCCATCGGCGATACTCTGGGCCACCGCAATGCGCGTGTGCTTGTCGCCGTCGGCAACGAGCAGCGTCGTCTTGCGATCGTCGGCTTTCTTACCCCCGACGGCTATGCCTTCGTCTCGCAGCCGCGTGACGGCAACGGCAATGCGCTCCTCATCATCGCCGAAGCCCATGCGCTCGACCGCCGCTGGCTGGAAGGACCTAACCGGCCGCGGGTGATCCTGCTCGACCGCACGACGGCCGAGAGCACGGCCGATGATTGGATTCCCTTCGGCACTTCCGAGGACGAGCTCCGCCACCGGGTGCGCCTGAACGCCGAGATTGCCGTGCTGCGCCGCCACGTCGCCGGCCTCGGCCAGATTCCCGAAGTGGTGAAGAAGCGGATCGAGCGGCTGGAGCAGGGCCTGAACCTCCTGCAGGACGCCCAGAGGCAGCTCGAGCGCCAGCTCGCCGAGGCGCGCGAGCGCGAGGCCAGGCGCGACGGCGGACTGGCGCCGGCCTCGGTGCTGCACGAGCTGAAGACGCCGCTGAATGCCATCTCCGGCTTCGCCGAGGTCATGCGCATGGAGGCCTTCGGCCCGCTGGGTTCCGACAAGTACCGCGACTACGTCGAGACCATCCACCAGGCGGCCGGCCACCTGATGGAGGTGGTCAACGACCTGATGGAGGTCTACTCGCTCGAGAGCGGGCAGATCCGGGTCGCGCCGGCCAAGACCGATCTCCGCCGTACCGTTTTCTCAGTGACCCAGCTGCTCTCCCATCAGGCCGAGCAGGCCGGCGTCCATCTCGTCGCCGACATCGAAAACCGCATCCCCACCGTCGAGACCGACGAGGGACGCGTGCGCCAGGTGCTGATCAACCTGGTCGGCAACGCCATCAAGTTCACCCCCTCCGGCGGCCAGGTGACGATCCACGTCACCAGCGAGCCGAAGGCCAATTCGCTTAGCCTCAAGGTGAAGGACACCGGCCGCGGCATCTCGCCCGAGCGCCTGCCGCAGGTCGCCCAGCCCTACAGCCGCGGCGAGACCGGGCCTGGCGCGCCGGAAGGCAGCGGCCTCGGGCTCTCGATTGCCAAGTTCATGGTCGAGAAGCTGGGCGGTCGCCTCGGCATCGCCAGCGCGCTCGGATCGGGAACCGAGGTGACAGTGACTCTGCCGATGCGCTGGAACCTGATGTCCCACACGCCGATGCATTGAGGCGTGCGACCTTAGCGTCCACCTGCCTAGTATTTGACCAGTCTTCGAGCGCGTTCACGCGTCATGCGAGGCGAGCCCTGCCCGGCGCACTGGCATGTGCTTTGCGCTGTCCGTCTCGGCCGTGATACGGCCATCGGCATCCCAAGCCCCGGAAAACTGGACGCGCCCGAGTGAAGCTGCTCGACCTCGCCTTGGTTTTGTTCATCAACCTGCTCTGGGGCTTCACCTTCATCGCCGGGAAGGTCGGGTTGCAGGAGATGCCGGCGGTCTGGTTCACCGGGCTTCGCTTCGTCATGCTCATCGTGCTGCTGGCGCCGTGGCTGCGGGTCGTGCCGGCGCAGATGAAGCGTATCCTGGCCATCTCGGTCTTCTGCGGCGCCCTGCATTTCTGCCTGATGTATTCGGCGCTCAAGCTGGCCGCCGACGTCTCCACCGTTGCCATCGCGACGCAGCTGACGCTGCCGTTCTCCGTCATCCTGGCGGTGGCGATGCTGGGCGAGCGGATCTCGGCGCTTCGCCTGGCCGGGATCGTCGCCGCATTTTCCGGCATCATCGTCATCGGCTTCGATCCGCGCGTCTTCACCTACGTCACGGCGATCGTGCTGGTGGCGGCAGCGAGCCTGTCGATGGCGCTGGCCCAGGTGCTGATGCGCGGGCTTCGCGACGTCGGCATCTTCAACCTCCAGGCCTGGGTGGCGCTGGTTTCGGCGCCGGCGTTGCTGGCGATGTCGCTCCTGATCGAAACCGGCCAGTTCGAGGCGATGGCTGGAGCCTCGCTGACCGGCTGGGCCGCGCTCGCCTACACCGCGATCGGCTCGTCGCTGATCGGCTTCGCCGGCATGTACTACCTGCTTCGCCGCTATCCGGTGTCGCTGGTGACGCCGATGTTCCTGCTGGCGCCGATCTTTGCCGTCATCTTCGGCGTGACGCTGCTCGGCGACGTTCTCACCGTCCGGGTGATGATCGGCGCGGCGATCACCCTGCTGGGCGTGCTGGTCGTAACCCTCGCCCCTTCCGTGAAACCGGCCAAACCTGCTTGAGGCGGGGGTTGGGCGCCGCTAAGAGTGTTTGGGGGGCAGACGCCCCGGGCCACGGGAGGACGGGATGCGAAAGATGCGGATCGCGCTGGCGCTGCTGCCGGCCCTGCTCGTGGGCACGCTTACGATCCCCGCGGTGCGCGCCGAAGGCGTGGTCTTCCTCGTCCGTCACGCGGAAAAGAGTCTGGAAGTCGAGGGCGACTCGGCGCCGCTCCTGCCCGCTGGCGTCGACCGGGCCCGGACGCTTGCCCGGATGCTCGCCGATGCCGGGATCGCGGAACTGGTCACCACCGATGCGCTCCGCAGCCGTCAGACCGGCGCCCCCTTCGCCGAACGCACCGGGTTGAAGCCCCGCGTGATGACCAGAGACCAGCAGGTTGCCTTCGCGGCCCGCCTGCACAAGAAGCCGGACAAGAAGGACCGGCTGATCGTCGGGCATACCCGAAACATCCCGCGGATCCTCCAGGCCCTGGGCGTGCCGGGTGGCGGCAAGGTGAAGCTGAACGCCGATACCGACTACGACCACATTTTCATTGTGCAGATGTACCCGAACCGCCGGCCCAGCCTGGTGCGGCTGCGCTTCGAGGTCGCCGACCAGGACTGACTGCAGGCTCGTCCGGCGCTGTCCCGGGGCCGGCGGCGCGTTGCCCCTCGGGCGACGCTCTGTTAGGGTCCGCGCCCGCTCTTTCTTAAGGTCGAGGTCGCCCGTGGCCGCTCGTTCGCCGCTCGTCAATGTCATGGTCAATGCGGCTTACAAGGCCGCCAAGGGACTGATCCGCGACTTCGGCGAGGTCGAGCACCTACAGGTCAGCAAGAAGGGGCCGGCCGACTTCGTCTCGCAGGCCGACCTGAAATCCGAGCAGATCCTCAAGCGTGAGCTAACCAAGGCGCGGCCTGACTATGGCCTGCTGCTGGAGGAAGGCGGCGGAACCGTCGGCAAGGACGTCTCCAACCGCTGGGTCGTCGACCCGCTGGACGGCACGCTGAACTTCCTCCATGGCATCCCGCATTTCGCCATCTCGATCGGCGTCGAGCGCGACGGAGAGCCCTATGCCGGCGTCATCTACAACCCCATCAACGACGAGCTCTACTGGGCCGAGAAGGGCCAGGGCGCCCATCTGAACGAGCGCCGGCTCAGGGTTTCCGCCCGGAAGAAGATGGAAGAGTCGCTGATCGGCACCGGCGCGCCGTTCCTCGGCCACGGCGACCACCCCGGCTTCATCAAGCGGGCCGAGGCGGTGATCGGCAAGACCGCCGGACTCCGCCGGCTCGGCGCCGCCGCCCTGGATCTTGCCTATGTCGCGTCCGGCCGGCTCGACGGCTTCTGGGAGGAGCCGCTCAACCCCTGGGATGTCTGCGCCGGCATCGTGCTGGTGCGGGAAGCCGGGGGCTATGTCAGCGAGATTTCGGGCGGCAACGCCATGATGTCCTCGGGCAGCGTGCTGGCCAGCAACGACCAGCTGCACCGGCTGCTCGGCGACCTGCTTCGGAGCGTCTAGGAATGCCGCGGAGCCCGTGCCCAAGGTCGTTGTTCCGCCAACGAGCCATAGGGTATCCTGGCCCAACGACAATCAAAGGCTGGTTGGGACAGGCGATGGCTGAGACCCTACGGGCGCGCTGCCTCGGCTTGGCGCTCACCGGACTGACCCTTGCCGCAGGCTCGGCCTCGGCCCAGACGGTGGTGATCGGGAGCGCTCGGCCGAGCGTTACCGTCGATCTCGGCGTGCTGGATACCCTAGGTCCGGCGCCGACACTGCCGTCCATGCTGAGAAGTCGCTCCTCGCACCGGGTCGCGCTCCGCCCTCCCGCGCCGGGCATGCGGCCGAGTACAGCGGCCCGTTCCGCCGCCCCGGAGCCGACCAGGCCGGCTGGCGGGTCGCCGCAGCCCCTGGCGTCGGCACCGACCGCCATGGCATCGGCAGCTCCGCTCCCGGCCGCTCCGCCGGCCGTATCGCCACCTGTAGTTTCCCAGCCGCCGGCCGCTGCCGCCCCCGCGCCCGTTGCTCCGCCCCTACCGCCGCCTCGCGTGGCTGCGGCTCCGCCACCGGCCGCTCCGCCGGTTGCGGCCCCGCCGCCGCGAGTGGCCGCCGCCCCCCAGCCGGTCGCTCCACCGGTCGCGGCCCCGCCGCCGGCCCCTGCGGCGGCTCC
>CAMDFP010000241.1 GCA_945897335.1 Asaia bogorensis
AACCGGAACGCCCCTCTTGGAGCCATTTCCTGTCTACGCGTCTTTTAGAGATACATAAGCAGTCGTGGCCCCGATATCGGCCCGCCGCCCACGCATCCCTTCCTTACTGATGTACTTGTCAAAGAACAAACGACCCCTGGCGAAAACCCGCGCCTTAAGCACAAGCCCGTCCATGGGGATGCCTCGGTAACGGCAAGCCGCAACCGAAGCTCAAGAACCTAATCATCTCGCGTCGATCATGCAAGCGTTAAATTTGGCGACCGCGTCGCCGCCCATGTCGACATGCGAGCATCGCATGATAGGTTGCACCCAAGCTACTACGGCGATTGATGAACCGCGGATCGATCCTTCTCCTGCTGGCCGGCTCGGCCGCTCTCCTGGCGGGCTGCGAGAGAGCGCAGAGCATCGCCGCGACCCAGCTGACCACCAGCACGATGAGTTCAGGGCCGCCTTCCTCGGTCATTCCGCCCGATGTCGTGCGCATTCCCGACATCCCGATCCCGCCCAACGGGCGGATCGTTCGCGAAGACACGGCCATCATCGGCCCGGACGACAACTGGAACGGCCAGGTCGTGATCACGACCTCCTATACCGCCGCTCAGATGACCGAATACTACCGGGTCGAGATGCCGAAGCTGGGATGGGGCGAGACCGCCGTCGTCCGCGCGCGGCGGACGGCCATCACCTTCACCCGCGGCGATCGTATCGCCATGGTCAGGATCGCGCCGTCGGGCGAGGTCGACGTGGTGGTCGCACCGACCACAGCCCAGCCCGGCACTACAAGATCCCGAGCGCCCGCAGCTCCGCGATGAGCTTCGGCGGCATATCGCCGAGCTCGTCGCCCTTCCTCAGATCCCGCGGCGCATCCTTCGCCTCCAGGTAGCGCCAGCCCTGCATGGGACGCATCGCCCGGAACTCGGTTGCGACCAGTTCCGGATCGAGGACGAGACCGCAGGCCGGCTTGCCGTCCTCCTTGACCCGATCATCGAGCCCGATCACGCGCTGGCGCACGCGGATCTGCCCCTTGATCACCCAGTAGAGCGAGCCGCCGTCGAGCAGCTCCTCCTCGCGCTTCGGCCGGTTGCGAGTGATGTGCAGGAGCTTCTTGTCGGCAGCGCCCTTCAGCCGCTTCGCCTGCCAGTAGCGGAGCTGCTCGATGTCGTCGATGCCGACGCACATCTTCACCAGGTTGACGCTCACGCCGCGACCTTGCCGGCGAGCGCCCTCGCCACCTTGGAACCGGTCTCGCGGCCGAGATGGCCGGAAATGAACCGCCCGGCCTCCGCCAGCTTGCCTAGATCCACGCCGATCTCGATACCGAGCCCGTCCAGAAGGTAGAGCACGTCCTCGCTGGCGACATTACCGGACGCGCCCCTGGCGTAGGGACAGCCACCGAGGCCCGCGACCGAGGAGTCGACGACCGCGACGCCGAGCTCGAGCGAGGCCAGCACATTGGCGATCGCCTGGCCGTAGGTGTCATGGAAATGCACGGCCAGCCGCTCGACCGGAACCACTCCGGCCACCGCCCGGATCATTGCCTGCGCTTTGGCCGGGGTACCGACGCCGAGGGTGTCGCCGAGAGAGACCTCGTAGGCGCCCATGGCCAGGAGCCGCCCGGCGACCGCGGCGACCGCTGCCGGCTGGATCTCGCCCTCGTAGGGGCATCCGAGCACGCAGCTGATATAGCCCCGGACCCGCATGCCGCGGGCCTTCGCTGCCTCCACCACGGGGCCAAAGCGCTGGAAACTCTCTTCGATCGAGCAGTTGATGTTGCGCTTGGAGAAACTCTCGGAGGCGGCACCGAACACCGCGATCTCCTCGACACCCGCCGCGGCGGCGGCCTCGAAGCCGGTCATGTTGGGCACCAGCACCGGATAGGAGACGCCCGGGCGACGGGCGAGCCCGGCCAGAACCTCGGCCGTATCGGCCATCTGCGGGACCCATTTCGGCGAGACGAAGGCCCCGGCCTCGATCGCCGAGAGGCCGGCATCGGCCAGCTTGCCGATCAGCTGGATCTTGATCGCGGCGGGCACCGGCCGGGCCTCGTTCTGCAGGCCGTCACGGGGTCCGACCTCGACCATCTTCACTTTGCTGGGACGCACCATGTCTCGTTCGCCGTCGTTTCGCGCATCATGGGCGAGGCTTGGCCCGGCGCCAACCATCTTGCGGGCTTGCACCGAGGCGGATGGGGCGCGCATAAGCAAAGTCCCGGACGATGGCGGAGGATGAAAATGCCGAAGCTCAGCACCGATCGGACGATCGCCTGGGGAGTGCATGTGCTGACGGCGAGCGGTGTGGTCATCGCTCTTCTTTCGCTGCTCGCCATTCTCGAGGGCAATGCGCAGGCGGCCCTCCTCTGGCTCGGCCTTGCGCTGGCCGTCGACGGCCTAGACGGCCCGCTCGCGCGGCGCTTCGAGGTCAAGAAGCGGTTGCCGCGCGTCGACGGCGCCGTCCTCGACCTGGTGGTCGACTACCTCAGCTATGTGGTGGTTCCGGCCGTCTTTCTCTACCGCTTCGGATTCTTTCCCGATGCCGTCGCCGTGGCGGCGACCGCCTTCATCCTGGCGACCTCGCTCTACATCTTCGCCAACGCCGACATGAAGACCGCCGACAATTATTTTGTGGGATTTCCGGCGATCTGGAACGTGGTTGCCCTCTACGTCTACGTGCTCGATCCGCCGAAGGAAGCAACACTGGCAATAACCATCATCCTCGGCCTCGCCAGCTTCTCCACCGCCAAATTCCTGCACCCGCTCCGCGTGCGCGAGGGCCGGGCGATGACGCTGACGGCGACGGGAGTCTGGGCCGTCTCCTCCTTCGTCCTGGTCATGGCGCTGCCGGACCGCCCGCTGCCGGCGCTCATTGCCTGGCTGCTGGCCTCGGCCTGGCTCGCCGCGCAGTCGCTGAAGCGGACCTTTGGCGGGCCGGATCGGCCTCTGCCGGCCGAGTGATCGCGGCCGGGATCGTCGCCTTGACAGTCCTAAGGCCCCTCCCTATACCCCCGACCCAGGCGGGGCCGTAGCTCAGCTGGGAGAGCGTCGCGTTCGCAATGCGAAGGTCGGGAGTTCGATCCTCCTCGGCTCCACCAAAATCTTCAGAAGGGCCCGATCCGACGGATCGGGCCTTTTGCTTGGGGTCAAGGCTGAACGACCGTCAGCCACGGCCAGCGAGCTTTGTAGCTTTCCGCCTTCTCGAAGAAGCGGGTCGGCTGGGAATTGACCGGGTTGATGCGCAGCACGCCGGCCTCGAGGTCGTCCAGGCTGTTGGGCGCATAGAGCGCCCCGGTCCGAGCGGCGATCCCGATGCAGGTGCAGGTGACCAGGTAGCGGTCGATGCCGTCACGGGCCGATGCGAGCTTCGGATAGTCGGCACCGAACCGGTCCCGATACCAGAGATGGACGCGCGCCTGGTTCTTGACCTCGATCACCACGCCGAGATCGGCGAAGAGATCCCGGGCGCGCCGGATTATCTGGTCCTCCGCCTCCCAGGAGAGGTCGCCGTCGTCGAAATAGAAGACGTCGTAGTCCTTGATGTGTCGGTCGACCGGCCAGCCCGACTTCCGGTTCCACACCGCCTGGAACAGGCAGCCGGCCACCAGATGAGCCTCTGGCACGCCGAGATCGGGGAGCCTCCGGAGGATCTCGGCATTCGCCACATTCTCCAGCGCGGCGGCGACCAGATCCTCCGGCGTCACGGAGTGACGGGCGTCGGCACCGGCAACGCGATCCCGAGTTCGGTCAGCACCTTCCTGAGGCGATCGGGATAGTCCGAGATCAGGCCGTCGACGCCCATCTGGACGAGCCGGCGCATCGTCGCCTCGTCGTTGACCGTCCACGGGACGACGGTCAGCCCAAGCGCCTTCGCTTCCTTGAGCCCGGCCTCGTCGAGATCGTTGGCCAGCGGCGACCAGACGCGGCCACCCATCACCTTGATCAGGCGCGGGACCGACCCGCCGTGATCGTCGATGTCGCGCCCGGCGAGCCAGGGGGACGCACCCGGCTTGCCGACCTGAATATTGTCGCCGCCGCCCCGCGCCAGCGAGAGATAGACTGTAGCGATCTCTGGCGCGTCGCGTTGCACGACCTGGAGCGTCCGCCAGTCGAACGACTGGACGCTCGTCCGCGCGGCTGCCCCGGCCGCCCGGATCTCGTCGACCAGCGCCCGGGCGAAGGTCTCGGGATCCAGGGTCTCGGCCGGCGCCAGCGGCGAGAGCTTGGTCTCGATGTTGAAGCGGACCGCGGAATTTCCGGCCTTGGCGGCCAATGCGAAGACCTCGGCCAGCTTCGGTGCGCGCGTCCCGTCGACCGCCGCCTGATCGGGGAAGCTCTTGGCATAGGCGCTCTCCGGCTTCAGCCGGCCGACGTCGTAGCGCTGCAGCTCCTCGAAGGTGAGGTCGACGATCGCCGGGCCAGGCCCGGCAAGCCACTGCCCGTCGGGGCCTCGCGCCACGTCCGGGTTGAGCCGGCGGTCATGCATGACCACGACGACGCCGTCGCGGGTGACGCCGACGTCCAGCTCCAGCGTGGTGACGCCGAGCGAGAGGGCCCGGGCGAAAGCCGGGAGCGTGTTCTCGGGCGCAAGCCCGCGAGCACCGCGATGTCCCTGGAGGTCGAAGGCGTTTGCCGTCATCGGGAGCAATACCGTCAGCAGGAGAAGAAGTCGGGTCATGATCACACCGGGGGCGGCGAGAGTTGCGGTTGCTCGGGCCGGCCCACATCCACTTCCTCGATCCGGCCGGCGCGCCGGGTCACCTTGTCGGTGGAAATGCGGATCTGCCTGAGATCCTCGAGCGACTGGTCGAAATGCTTTTGCAGCCGCGAGGCACGGTCGTCCAGCCGGGACACGTCCTCCAGCAGGATCCGCACTTCGGCCTGGATCACATGCGCCTGCTCGCGCATGCGGGCATCGCGCAGCACCGCGCGCACGGTGTTGAGGGTTGCCATTAGCGTGGTCGGCGACACGATCCACACCCGCTCCCGATAGGACTGCTGCACGATTTCCGGCAGGTTGGCGTGGAGCTCGGCGTAGACCGCCTCGCTGGGAAGGAACATCAGCGCCGATTCCGCCGTCTCGCCGGCGACGATGTAGCGTTCACGGATGGCGCGGACATGCACCATGATGTCGCTGCCGAGCTGCTTTCTTGCCAGCGTCCGCTGCACCTCGTCGGGCGCCGCGATGAGCGCCCTATAGGCTTCCAGCGGGAATTTCGCGTCGATCGCGATCGGCCCGGGCGGGTTCGGAAGCTTCAGCAGGCAGTCGACCCAGCGGCCGGCGACCTGGCACTGAAACTCATAGGCATCCGGTGGCAGCGCGGCCGTCACCAGGTTCTCCAGCTGGATCTCGCCGAAGGCACCGCGCGCCTGCTTGTTGGAGAGGATGTCCTGCAGCGCCACCACCTGGGTCGAGAGCTGCGTCATATTGGCCTGGGCGGCGTCGATCACCGCGAGGCGCTCGCGCAGCTCGGTCAGCGTCTTCGTGGTCTCGGACGCGTTCTTCGACAAGCTGTCGCCGACGGTGCCGCCGAGGCGGGACAGGCGCTCGTCCAGCGCCTTCGCCAGCGCCCGCTCCTGGGCCTGGAGCTGCTCGGACAGCAGGGTCTGCACGGCGGCCTGGGACGAGGCCATCTGGTCGAGCCGGCCGGCCAGCGCCGACAGCGCCCGGCCGTCGCCCCGGCTCCGCTCCTGGCGGAGGTAGAACAGGACCGCGGCCAGCACGCCGACCGCCGCGAACCCGATCCAGGGAAGAAGGTCCAGCATGCCCTCCTCCTAGCATGAGTCGGCTACCGGCTTGACGGATAGATGGATGGCACTTACGTAGCCTTCACAATGGCGATTCGCGAAATACTCGTGGCCCCCGATCCACGCCTGAAGATCACCGCGCGGCCGGTCGAGCGCATCGACGCCGAGACCCGCCGGCTGATGGACGACATGCTGGAGACGATGTACCGGGCCAACGGCATCGGGCTTGCCGCTCCGCAGATCGGCAGCGATCTCCGGATCGTGGTCTGCGACGTGGCGCGCACCAACGAGCCGCCGAACCCGATGGTCCTCGCCAACCCGGAAGTGGTGTGGGCGTCGGAAGAGCGCGAGCTGCGCGAGGAAGGCTGCCTCTCGGTGCCCGAGCATTATGCCGAGGTCGAGCGGCCGACCGAGGTGAAGGTCCGTTACCTCGACCGCGACGGCGCCGAGCAGGAGGTCCACGCGACCGGGCTCCTCTCCGTCTGCCTCCAGCACGAGATCGAGCATCTGGAAGGCACGCTGTTCATCGACCACCTGTCGCGGATCAAGCGCGACATCATCCTGCGCAAGCTGAAGAAGACCCAGCGGCTCACGGAACCGGAACCGGCCTGAGTCTGATGACTCGGCTCAGGCTCGCGGTCATGGGCACGCCGGATTTCGCCGTGCCCACCCTGGACGCCCTGGTCAATGACGGCCACGAGATCGCCTGCGTCTACGCCCAGCCGGCGCGCCCGGCCGGCCGTGGGCAGAAACCGCGACCATCGGCGATGGAGGCCTGGGCGCGCGATCACAGCCTCGACGTCCGCACCCCGGTCAGCCTGAAGGACCCGGCCGAGCACCGGGCCTTCCGCGACCTTGCGCTCGATGCGGCGGTCGTCGCCGCCTATGGCCTCATCCTGCCGCGGCCGATCCTGGAGGCGCCCCGGCTCGGCTGCCTCAACGTCCATGCCTCGCTGCTGCCGCGCTGGCGCGGGGCAGCACCGATCCAGCGTGCCATCCTGGAGGGCGATGCCGAGACCGGCGTCACCATCATGCAGATGGATGCCGGCCTCGATACCGGCCCGATGCTGATGGCCGACTCGACGCCGATTCGGCCCGACGACACCGGCCGGAGCCTGCATGACCGGCTGGCGGAGATGGGCGCCTGGCTGATCCTGCGGGCGCTGGACGGAGTCGCTGCCGGCACGCTGACGCCGGCGCCGCAACCAACCGAGGGGGTGACCTATGCCCGGAAGCTGGAGCGCGACGAGGCCAGGATCGACTGGGCTCAGCCGGCCGCCCGCATCGAGCGGATGGTGCGGGCTTTCGATCCCTGGCCCGTTGCCTTCTGCGATCTCGGGGCCGAACGCATCAAGGTCTGGGGCGCCGAGCCGGCCACGGGGTCGGGCGCGCCGGGGGCGGTGCTGGACGAGCACCTGACGGTCGCCTGCGGAGACGGTGCCATACGCCTCACGCGCCTGCAGCGCGCGGGCGGCAAGGTGATGGACGCAGGCGCCTTTCTCAGGGGCTATCCCATCCCGAAGGGCACCTCTCTATCCTGACGGCGATGCCTCGCTATCGCCTCACCCTCGAATATGACGGAACCGGGCTCGCCGGCTGGCAGCGCCAGGCGGACGGCGAATCGGTCCAGGCGCTGCTGGAAGCCGCCTTCGAGAAGTTCAGCCAGGAGCAGGTGGCGGTGGTCGCCGCCGGCCGCACCGATGCCGGGGTGCACGCCCTGGCCCAGGTCGCCCATGTCGATCTCGCCAAGCCGCGCGATCTCGGGAAGATCCAGGGCGCGGTCAATTTCCACCTGAGGCCGGCGCGGATCGCCGTGCTGAACGTCACCGAGGTGACAACCGACTTTCACGCCCGTTTCTCAGCGACCGGCCGGAGCTACCTCTACCGCATCATCAATCGCCGGGCGCCGCTGGCGCTCGACCGGGATCGCGCCTGGGCGGTGATACCGCCGCTCGATGCCGCAGCGATGCACCGAGCGGCGCAGGTGCTGCTCGGCCACCATGACTTCTCCAGCTTCCGCGACGCCCAGTGCCAGGCCAAGTCGCCGATGAAGACCCTCGACCGGCTGGACGTGAGCCGCCTCGGCGAGGAGATTGCCGTCCGCGCCGAGGCGCGGTCGTTCCTTCATCATCAGGTCCGCAACATGGTCGGCACCTTGAGGCTGGTCGGCGAGGGCAAGTGGACAGATGGGGACATGG
>CAMDFP010000242.1 GCA_945897335.1 Asaia bogorensis
CGTCAGCCACCCTCGCCGAGCGGATCTTCTCGCCTTTCGCCATCTGGCGGAACTCTACCGCATGAGTTCCGATGCCAGCTCTGTTGTCGCAGCTAACGGATGCCAAGTCCGTCGCGACGCTCGGAGTTCCCGTCACACCGTCGATGCGGCGGCTGGTCGTGGATACCGTCTTGCGGGCAAACGCGTCGAAGCTGCTGTCCGCCGTCATCTTGCCATAGAGATTGACGACTGACGTGTTCAGCATTTTGAGTCTGCTGCGAAGCTCCGTCAACGCCTTCATCTTCGCCGTATTGCCGTCGACACGCGTCGTCAACGACTGGACCTTGACGTCCTTCGCCTTCATGATCGCGTCAACGGCCTGGGTCGCGTTGATACCGGAGGCCATTCCGGAGAACGTGACCTTCCCTTGCGAGTCGACGTTGACATTGCTCGAGTTTAGCGCGAGCGCCATGCGCGTGTGCCCCCCTGATCGTCCTTCGTTCAGCGCAGGCGATGGCGGATCGCGTAGCGATCGTTGGCCAGGACACGCTGCCAGGCGAGCCGCCGGTCCAGATCGACGAGGATCGGCGCTCGTTGATTCACGGTAACCGATACTCCGCGGTCCGATTTTCGGATCGTCGCCACTACCAGGAGACCGCAATCCGCCGGTCGAATTCCAACACCGTGCGCCGCCGCCGTAACGTCGGCGGGCTCGTAGAGCCTGCAGCGCATGTCCAGCGGCAGGACGGCGAGGGACGGCCCCCCTCCGTCGATCCCCTGCAACAGCAGGAACGGCGAAAAGCGGGAGTTCTCAAGATCGATCAGAACGAAACGTCGGCTGTTCTCAAATCCGGGAAGACCGTCCGGCGTATCGAGGATCTGGCGCTCAGCGAGCGCGATGGATCCGAAGCGTGTGTCGATCGAGATCGAATGTTCCGCAGTGGCGCGGCTTCGAAGCGGGATGGCGAGCACGCCGGCGATTGCGCCAAGCAGGAGGCCTTCCGGGGCGATCAAAGACACATGTTGCTCCGCTATCTTAGGAAGTTGAGTAGAGACATCGATCCCAGCCGGGCCAACATCATGTAGGCGGCCTGCAGCTGCAATTGCTGGCTCGACAATTGGGTCATGGCCTCGCCGATGTCGACGTTCATCAGTCCGTCGACGGTCTCCCGGAGCTGCAGACCCGTAAGTTCGTGGGTAGCGGCAATGTCGTCTACGAGCACCTGCTTCGTTCCGATCTCTCCGACGAGCTGGCCGATCTGCTCGATCGACGTCGTCACGAGATCGAGGGCCTGCGCCAGAGTCGCCTTGGTGCCCTCGCCGACGATCGGGGACGTTGGCGCGGATTCGACCAGCCGCAGCGACCGGATGAGCTTCTCTATGGCCGGCGCGTCCGCCGTGACGCCGGGGGAGACCGTCAGGCCGTCGCCGAGTACGACGCCGCCTCTCCCCGCCGCCGACAGGCCCCTGTAGTATCCGTACGATTCCGTCGAGCTACCGGGTGGCGCGTCCCTTTCGGCATAGAGTGAGACTGTCGCTCCCCGGTCGTTGGGCACGACGATCCTGACGTCGAGTTCGGCGCCAGGGCGTACGCTGCGGACGACAATTTCGCTCCCAGTCGCAATCTCGACGCTTCCGATGCCGAGATCCCTCGAAGCGGCGGCGGCGAGGATGGCTGACCGAACTGCCTGCGCGGCATTCGCGCCGGGCGCGACCGTGACATCGACCGCGACGGGATTGGTCGTGCCGAACGTCAAGTGGAGCTCGCCGCCGGCTGTCGCGAGGGCACCAAGATCGAGTTTCGCAATTTTGCCGAAACCGACCGGTTCCGTACCGGACGTCAGGCCGGCGAAGATATAGCTGCCTTCGATGCGTGTATTGAGGACGCTGATCGCCTCATCGAGCAGGCCTTTCGCCTGGCCGCCGAGGCCGTAGTCGTCGACGTTAGGATTGTCCATGCCCTGGGCACGGACCAACAACGCGCGGGTACGGGCGGCGACGTCACCCAGTGCCCCAAGTGCCTGGGATTGACCCTCGAGCCGCCTTGCAAGAGCCTCTGCATTTTTGGCATAGCTCGCAATCCGCGCAACTTCGTTCGATGTCGAGAGGTATCTGCCCGCTTCTGCCCCCAGATCTGAAAGGCGATGCGCGGATTTGCCATCGGCTACTTTTGACTGAGTGTCGTTTAGAGACGCACTGACCCGTCCGGTCAGGGCCGAGAGCGCCGCAGTGCGACCGAAGTCGCCGAGTCGACCGGAGATCCCGCTCATTGCCCGATCCTAGTCAGGTCCTGGAGCATCTGGTTGGCAACCGAGATGACCCGGGCTGCCGCGCCGTAGGCGTTCTGATAGAGGCTGATCTGCGCCATCTCCTCGTCGATATTCACGCCGGACAGGTTAGAGATGCGAGCAACTACTTCGTCGGCGACGGTCGACGCGATTTCGAATTCGCTGGTCGCTCGCGTCGCACCTGCACCCAGCGAAACTGTTATCGCCTGGCTGACCTCATAGATGGTTCCGGTGTGCGCCTGGCCCCCAAACGCACCTCCCGCAGAGATCCGCGATTCGAGTGCGCGCGACAGCGTTGCGAGGTTTCGGCCATCGGCCGGCCCGGTGACCGTCTGGCCGAATTCGAGTGCAGCCGGAGCGTCGGCGATCTGCGCATGGGCGAGGAGTTCAGGGCGAGCGAGCAGGTCGGCTCGCACTGACAGGGTGCGGCTGTCCGCCGAGATCCGATACATGTCGTTGAGGCCGAGGAACTGCGCCAGCGACACCCCCGTATCCATCACGCCGCCGCCCGAAACGCGGCTAACCGTGGCCTGTCCGATCTCCACCCACGCAAGATTCCTGGCCGGTGCCGCCGCACTTGCATCGAGCTTGAGCCCGCCGTCTGAGAGTGACGCCCTGACGCCGGGCAGGTTGATCTGACCGACGAGACCGGCGAGCGTCGTCGGCCCGACCAGGCTGATGTCCTGAGACGCTGTCACCCTGCCGCCGTCGTCGACCAGCATGAGCCGGAAGGTTCCGCTGTAGCCGAAGCTGTCCCCCCCCGACACCCACGGAAGAGCGTCTACGACAGACCTGCCCGGCACGCTGGTGCCTTGGTTGTGCGCAGCGTTCATCGATCGGGTGACTGAGACCGCGAGATCCCTGAGCTCTGCATCGACGCGCGGGACAAGGGAGTTCACGACGTCTGCGTAGGCCTTGAGGACTCCGGATTGGACGTCGCTGCTGACGTCTCGTCCGCCGACGCTAAGGCTGATGCCGCCGGAAGCGCCGACGACGGCCGTGAGGGGCGCTGCCTCGCCTGCCAAGACCGTAGGAGCTCCGCCGATGAACAGGTCGATCGCGCCGCTACTGCGGCGAAGGAGTGTAAGATTGACGGCTTTCGAGGCATCGGCGACTGCCGCGTCGCGCTGGTCCTCGAGAAGCCCCGTGTCGGCTCCGGACAACCGCCCCTCGACGATTTTGGCGTTGAGTTTCGCGACGGCGACGAAAGAGTCGCTGACCTGCCTCACAGATTCCTTGAATGCACGCACTGTTCTGTCACGCACCCCCGTCACCGCTGTGGCGAATCCGGAAATACCTCGTGCCAGGCTATCGGCGTTCTCTACCACTACCCGCCGCTTCGAAACATCCTGTGGCGATGCGGTGGCTTCGCTCAACGCGTTGCGAAGGTTGCTGACGAGGGTTGCGATGTCACGTCCCGTCCCAGGCTCTCCGAGCACGGCATCCAGCTCCGCCATGATGGACGCATAGGATTCCGTCCGACCTTTGTTCGCGGTCGAGGCGGCAGCGGCATCCTGCAAGAACGAGTCGGCGATCCTCACCACGCGACGAACGTCGACGCCGCCACCCGTTCCCGGATCGACGGCGTGTGCCGTCAGGTCCAAAGTCTTGCGGGCGTAGTGGGCGGTGTTCGCGTTCGAGACATTCGTCGAGATCGTGTCGAGCGCACTGCGGGCTGCAAACAAGCCCGAGACTGCATTTCCCAGCGAGGCCGACAGCGACATGACATTTCCTAGCAGGTGGACTCTATGCGGGCTCAACCCAAGCAATAGACGTGCCAGCCAACTGCGACGACGAATGTCCATTTTGGACTAATACAAGCGGGCTCGCCTCGGGTTCGGAGCGATCTCAAGTCTGCCGAGCCTCGGCGAGGCGCTAATGACAATGGCTATTCGCCATGAGGTCGGCTTATCCCCAACCGAGGAAGCTCCCGCTGTGTTCGCTATCATCGGCTTGGTCATCGTGTTGGCATGCGTGCTTGGCAGTTTCGTGGCCATGGGCGGGAAGCTTGGAGTCCTCTGGCAGCCGTACGAGTACGTGATCATCATCGGTGCCGGGATAGGGGCCTTCATCATCGGAAATCCGATGAAGATCATAAAGGCCTCTGGTGGCGCGGTAGTCGCCGCGCTGAAAGGACCGACCTATAAGAAGGAGCACTACCTTGAGCTCCTCTCGTGCCTGTTCGAATTGTTCAAGCTGGCCAAGCAGAAGGGTTCCGTCGCGCTCGAGCCGCACGTCGAGACGCCTGAGTCGAGCGACATTTTCGGCAAGTATCCGAAGATAGCCAAGGACCATCACTTGATGGACTTCATCCGGGACTATCTACGCATGTTGACGCTCGGCACCGACAACGCCATGGAGATGGAGACGGTGATGGATGCCGAGATCGACGAGCATCACAAAGCCGATCATTCCGTTGTCGCCGCCTTGAGTACTCTCGGAGACTCCCTGCCTGCCTTGGGTATCGTCGCGGCGGTGCTCGGCGTTATCAAGACCATGGGTGCTATGGACCAGCCGCCAGAGGTTCTCGGAAAGCTGATCGGCGCAGCGCTCGTGGGGACATTCGCCGGAATCTTCTTCTGCTACGGCTTCTTCGGGCCGCTCGCATCGGCTGCCGGCAAGGCTTACGAGTCCGACTCCAAGATTTACGGCATCGTCAAAGCTGCAATTCTCGCCTACATGCAAGGCTATGCTCCGGCTATCGCCATAGAGATGGCCCGCAAGAGCATCGAAGCCGCCGACAGACCGGACTTCTATGAGATGGAGACGTTGTTGGCGAGATAGGGAATCCAGGCATGGCGGTCTGGTATAGAGCGCAGCCATTCCGCGGCGCCAGACCGATACTATCCCTGGCGATCCAGTGCTCGCCGATACTGTCCGTATGCTTGACGCCCCAATTCGTAAGCGTCAGCGGCTTGGCAAGCCTCGTCCTGCTTTACGCTCTGGCGATCATCCCGCCGTTGGCCGTCGGCGTCGCTCTTCGGCTTGAGTACTGGTGGCTCGGCTTGAATGCGGCGCTGTCTGCGCTTGGCCTCGTCGTCATCTGGATCTCGCTCCCGCCTGTCACAGCCCTCGCCGCCCTTACCGTCACGGGCCTTCTCCTCGGACCAGCCGTTTCCGATCGCGTACCGCTGTTCCTCAGCACTACGTCTACCGCGAATGCTGTCGACAGGATCGTCTACCGCCTTCGGGCGAACTCATTCGCGGACCTCGGCGCCGGCCTCGGAGGCGTATCGCTCAAAGTCGCCAGAGGGGGGCGTCGTGTCTGGGCGATCGAGCGATCACCTTTGGTATGGCTGGTGCTTCGGCTGCGCGCGATAGGGGAAGGTGGCGACCTCTCCGTCGTCCGCGGCAATCTTTTCGCCTTCCCGTTGGCGGAAATCGACGTCGCCTACGCCTATCTTTCGCCGGCTGCGATGCCCGATCTTCTCGCAAAGGCGAAGGCCGAGATGCGTGAGGGAGCTTGGCTCATCAGCAACAGCTTCTGCGACGAGGCAACGCCGCCAATCCGCTGTATCACCCTCAGGGACGCGCGACGCACACACCTGTATTTGTGGCAGATGCCCGGTCAAATGCGTCGTACGGTCTGCCCTTCTGCGGCGAGCGACCAGAATGAATGAATGTAGCGCTCCAGCTTCTCGACAGTGTCATCCTTCAGCTTGATGTAGACACGGCGCCGGTCGACCGGATCGGCGACACGCTCGATCAATCCTGCCTGAGCGAGATCTTCGATCCGCCGAAGCGCGGTCGTCTGCGGGACGCCGGAAGCAATACAGAGGCTGGAGACTGAGATCTGCCGCCCGAGAAGTTGATTGGACATCAGATCCAATAACATTTCCCAGCAGGGATCCGAGAACAACGCTGCATCGAAGAACAGTGCACGTGAATTATGGGCGCGGACTAGGCGTTTGATCCGCTCCGCGAGTTCCGGCTCGCCACTTGCGGCGGGTGTCCTTTCCACCACAGACGAGCCGAGGGGGAGGGAGGGCGAGGCTATAGGAGCAATCGCTCGCGTGGGTGCGCGCTCGCTCCCGGCGGCTGGCTCAGAAACGATGTCGAAGTTGACGGGAATGCTGTTCACCAGGGCACGCATCTGCCGAAGCGAAACCAGCATGCCGCTGCGGATCGATGCCTCCTTGGCACGCTCGCGAGCGGTCTCGAAAGCCCTCTGCACCGCCTCGCAGAGATCAGCGGGCCTGACCGGTTTCTGCAGGTATTCGATCGGCCGATGCCGGATCGCCCTGATCGGGTAGTCGATCCGGCTTTCGCCGGATATGAAGACGACTTCCCATTCCCGGTCCGGATGTTCGAGCCGGCGCAAACTCTCGACAAATGCGAGGCCATCCATCCGTGGCATGTTGATGTCGGTTACAATAACCCCGATGTCGGGGCGGCTCGTCACCATCGATAAGGCTTCTTGACCATCGGCTACACGAACCACGGCAAAGCCGGATCGTCTCACAGACTCTTCCATCTCCTCGGCGGTGTCATTATCATCCTCGACTAAAAGCACGCACGTGGAATTTAGATCCATTATGTGGAGCCTCCTCACCTAACCATCCGCGCTCATCGCAATTCCATCCAAATCGCACGTTTGACAATATACCATTCTGGCTGAATCGATCCAATCAATTGCGACGAGCGGGTCGTGTCCCCACTGGCTTGGTGTAGGAGACCGTCGAGCGGCCCGCCGCAGCGACCATCCCGAGTCTGGCGGAGGCGGGCGGGCCGCTTGGCAGCCATCGCGGGAATCTTGGGTAGCGTAGGGTAGGGTAGGGTTGCGACACGCAACTCTGACCCGGCCCCCCCACGATGACCGAGGACAAGATCGCCCTTCGCGCGCTTTTGGAGAAGGGCTCAGATACGACGTTCCTGCGCGAGATGTGTAAAATCGCGCGCAATAGTGACCCCCTGAGGGGTGGTTTTCGCGTCCAATTCTGACCCCCTCTAACGCTGTGTGTCAGCGTCCCTTCCTTTTGCCGGGAAGGGTGTTGGGGGATGGTCGGCGTGGACAAGATCGGCGAGATACGACGGGCCTATTTCGAGCAGCAGCGGCCGATCAAGGAGATCGTGCGGACACTGTCGGTGTCACGAGCGACGGTACGCAAGATCATCCGCAGCCATAAGACCGAGTTCAAGTACGAGCGCGGGGTTCAGCCGACGCCGAAGCTCGGCGAATGGGTCGAGGTTCTGAGCGAGATCCTCGAGAAGGAGGCCCAGCTGCCGCGGCGGGAGCGGCGCTCGACCCAGCGTTTGTTCGAGGAGGTGCGCGGGCGCGGCTACGACGGCGCGCACGACAGCGTGCACCGGTTCGTCAAGGCGTGGCGGGACGAACGGGCCCGGGTTCCGGTCCAGGCGTTCGTGCCGATGAGCTTTGCTCCCGGCGAGGCGTACCAGTTCGACTGGAGCCACGAGACGATCACGCTGCAGGGGTTGCCGCTGACGATCAAGGCGGCGCACATGAAGCTGTCGCACAGCCGCATGCCGTTCGTGCGCGCCTACTTCCGCGAGACCCAGGAGCTGGTGTTCGACGCCCACGACAAGGCGTTCCTGTTCTATGGCGGGGTCTGCCGGCGCGGCATCTACGACAACATGAAGACGGCGGTGGAAGCGATCTTCGTGGGCAAGGCGCGCCAGTACAATCGCCGTTTCTTGAGG
>CAMDFP010000243.1 GCA_945897335.1 Asaia bogorensis
CGATGACGATGTATAGCGCGCCGGAGACCAGAGTGAGCAGAAGCAGGAGCAACCCGCTTCCGGTCCGGCCAAGGTAGAAGCGATGCACGCCGAACATGCCGAGGAAGAACCACAAGAGGTAGGCGACCACGATCGACTTCTTGTTCGCGTCGTAACGCATCATCGCGATCGCGTCGTTGCTCGGCTGGCCGTATGGCTGGGTCACGTCCTCGCCCTTCCCGTTCTGGAAATGCCGTGCGAACTCAAGGCTATCTCCTGAGGCTCCCCTCGACAAGACAAGGAGATCGAAGCCAGCCCCTGGTCCCGGACGCCGCCGCCTGATATCAAAAGACCGAACGCCCAGCCCGAGAACGGACATGCAGAAGTTCACTCAACTGACCGGGGTCGCCGCCCCGATGCCGATGATCAACATCGACACCGACAAGATCATCCCCAAGCAGTTCCTGAAGACGATCAAGCGCACCGGGCTCGGCACGCATCTCTTCGACGAGATGCGCTACGACATGGACGGCAAGGAGAAGCCGGACTTCGTGCTGAACAAGCCGGCCTACCGCAAGGCCGAGGTGATCGTCGCCGGTGAGAATTTCGGCTGCGGCTCCAGCCGCGAGCACGCACCCTGGGCGCTGCTCGACTTCGGCATACGCTGCGTCATCTCGACCAGCTTCGCCGACATCTTCTTCAACAACTGCTTCAAGAACGGCATCCTGCCGATCCCGCTGCCGCAGGCCGAGGTCGACAAGCTGATGGCCGACGCCGAGAAGGGCGCCAATGCGCGCGTCACCATCGACCTTGCCAGGCAGGAGATCACCCGGCCGAACGGCGAGGTGATCAAATTCGAGGTCGACGCGCACCGCAAGCATTGCCTCCTGAACGGCCTCGACGACGTCGGCCTGACGCTTCAGAAGGGCAAGAGCATCGATGCCTTCGAGGCGCAGCGAAAGCAGAGCCAGGCCTGGCTCTGAGCGCCGTCGCCTCGAGGCCAGTGTAGTGCGTCCGGGTGATTGTGCTACCTTAAGGGGCGCCTAGGCTGAAGCGCGGGAGAACGCGATGGCCATTGATCTCGCTCCCCTCGTCGAACTGCATGGATATCGCGACGGCATCCAGTGGCAGCTGACCCCGGACGGGGTCCTCTGCGCCGGCGAGGTTGCGCCCAAGGGGAGCGGCGGGCGGCCTGCCACCGTCGAGCGCATCTGGCAGAGCTTCGAGGCGGAGATCAAGGCGGCGGCGACCCACCATGACGTGCCCGTCGAACTCATCCTCGCCACCATCGCCACGGAGTCGAGGGGCAACCCCGCGGCCGAGCGCTCCGAGCCGGGCTTCGAATCCTACGAGCGGACACCTGATCGGGTGTCGATCGGGCTGATGCAGACGCTGATCTCGACCGCGCGGGAGGCATTGGGCGACCCTGCGCTTGACGCCGCGGCGCTCCGCGATCCGGCGACGGCCGTCCTGGCGGGAACCGCCTATATTGCCAAGCAGAAGCGTATCACCGGCTTCGATCCGCCGAAGGTCGCCTGCGCCTACAATGCCGGCGGCCTCTATCACCAGACCGGCGCCGGCAACCGCTGGAAGATGCGCCAGTTCCCGATCGGCACCGGCGCCCATGCCGATCGTTTCGTCGCCTGGTTCAACGACTGCTTCCTCGTCTTCGACGATCCGGACGACCTCCCCGATCCCAGCTTCGTGCGCGCGCTCCGATAGCGGCCGGTCGCTTTCGGGATCGATGGTCGGCGCGTGCCCGCGCCGCAGTTTCGCGGGCGAATCTCGAATTGCATATCCCAGGCATCCTCGCTAAAGACCCTTCTCCCCCGATCGAGGCAGGCATTCCATGGCGGCGAACAAGCAGCTTCTCGTGCTCCCCGGCGACGGCATCGGCCCCGAAGTGATGGGCCAGGTGCTGCGCGTGGTCGACTGGTTCGACAAGCGCCGTGCCGTCCGCTTCGATCTGAAAGAAGGCCTCGTCGGCGGCGCTTCTCTCGACAAGAACGGAACGCCGATCTCGGACGAGACCATGGCGGATGCGCTGGCGGCCGACGCCGTGTTGTTCGGTTCGGTCGGCGGGCCGAAATGGGATACCAATCCCTTCGACAAGAAGCCGGAGCGCGGCATCCTGCGCTTGCGCAAGGAGATGGACCTCTTCGCCAATCTGCGCCCGGCCACCGTGTTCGACGCGCTGGTCGATGCCTCGACGCTGAAGTCCGAGGTGGTCAAGGGCACCGACCTCCTGGTGCTTCGCGAAGGCACGGGCGGCGTCTATTTCGGCGAACCGCGCGGCATCGAGACCCGTGCCGACGGCAGCAAGAAGGCCGTCGACACCCAGGTCTATACCTCGCCCGAGATCGAACGCATCGTGCGGCTCGGCTTCGAGCTGGCGAAGAAGCGCAGCAACAAGGTGCATTCGGTCGAGAAGGCCAATGTGATGCACACCGGCGTGCTCTGGCGCGAGGTCGCCAATCGCATCCACAAGGCCGAGTTCCCGGAAGTCCAGCTCGAGCACATGTATGCCGATAACTGCGCCATGCAGCTGGTACGCAATCCGCGCCAGTTCGACGTGATCGTCACCGACAACCTGTTCGGCGACATCCTCTCGGACTGTGCTGCGATGCTGACCGGCTCGCTCGGCATGCTGCCGTCCGCCTCGCTCGGCGCCCGAGACAAGGTGACCGGCAAGCGCCACGCACTCTACGAGCCGATCCACGGCTCGGCCCCCGACATCGCCGGCAAGGGCATCGCCAATCCGCTGGCGCAGATGCTCTCCTTCGCGATGCTGCTGCGCTACTCGTTCGATCTCGGCGACGACGCCGACCTGATCGAGAACGCGGTGAAGGAGGTGCTGGCCTCGGGCATGCGCACGCCGGACATCATGGCGCCGGGCTCGGCCAAGGTCGGCACCACGACCATGGGCGACGCGGTGCTCCGCAGCCTCGACAAGCTCGGGGCGTAAGGGATCCCCGAAGCTCCCGTCTGAAACCCTCTCCCGCGCAGCGGGGGAGGGGGTACGAGCGTTTCCTACTCCGCCGCGGTCGCCGTCACCAGTCCATCGCGCAGGTCGCGTGCGCTCGCTTCGCCCGTGCGCTCGGACGGCGATCCCACGCCGCCGCCGCCGGGGGTCATCAGCACCAGGCGTTCGCCCGCCGGAATGGTCTGGAAGCCCTTGCCCTTAAGCTTCTGGCCGGACTTGAGCTGCAGTACGCCCGACGCGCCGTTCTCGCCGCCGTCGCGGCCGCGGGCGGGATGGTCGATGCGGTCGAAGGCGGCCAGGAGCTCGAAGGGCAGGCCCTTGGCGGACTCGACCTCGATCACCTGGCCCATTCCGCCGCGGGTGCGGCCGGCGCCGCCGGAGTCGGGGCGCAACTCCTTCCGCCAGAACACCACCGGCGCGATCGACTCGGCGATCTCGACCGGCGTGCCCTTGACCCCCGACGGATAGGCGGTGGCGTCGAGGCCATCCTTCATCGGGCGCGCACCGGTGCCGCCGTTGGAGGTGATGGTGATGGCGAATCCCCGCTTGTCCGCGCCGTCGCTCGCCGTCGGCCCGCGGAGACTCATCATCCAGATGCAGGACGTGCCCTCGGCGGGCACGCGTTCCGGCACCGCCTGGCGGAGGCAGCCGAAGACCACGTCGGGCAGCATCTGGCCGATGACGTGGCGCGACGCGACGGCGCGCGGATAGGGGGCGTTCAGGATCGAACCCGGCGGGGCCGAGACGGTGAGCGGTGCCAAGGACCCAGCGTTGTTGGGAATGCGGGCGGCGACGACGCAGCCGAGCCCGAAGCAGGTATAGGCCTCGGTATAGGCCATCGGCACGTTGATGCCGCGCTTCTGCACGCCGGTGGTGCCGGTGAAGTCGACATGGATGGTCTTGTCGCCGACTGTGATCGCGGCGGTCAGGTCGATCGGCTCGTCATAGCCGTCGATGCGCATGGTGTTGCGGTAGGTGCCCTTCGGCAGCTTGGCGATCTCCGCCTCGACCGCGGCGCGGGAGTTGGTGATGACGTGCTCGGCGAGGTCGTCGAGGGAGTCGAGGCCGAACTCGTCCATCATCTCGGCGAGGCGTTTGGCGCCGACGTCGTTGCAGGCCGCAAGCGAATAGACATCGCCTTCGGTGTCGACGGGAAGCCGGGTGTTGGCGCGGATCATCGCCATCAGGGTCTCGTTCATCCGGCCACCCTCGGCGAGCTTGAGGTGCGGGATGTAGAGCCCTTCCATGAACACGTCGGTGCCGTCCGGTCCGAAGCCGATGCCGCCGATGTCCATCAGGTGGCTGGTGCAGGAGAACAGCGCGATCAGCTTGCCGCGGTGGAAGGCCGGCGTGGTCAGCACGAAGTCGTTGAGATGGCCGGTGCCCATCCAGGGGTCGTTGGTGATGTAGATGTCGCCCGGTTGCATGGAGGCGAGCGGGAACTTCTCGATGAAGTGCGAGACCGAAAGCGCCATGGAGTTGACGTGGCCGGGTGTGCCGGTGACCGCCTGGGCCAGCATGCGGCCCTTCAGGTCGAAGATGCCGGCGGAGAGGTCGCCGCATTCGCGCACGATCGGCGAGAAGGCGGTGCGGATCAGCGCCTGAGCCTGCTCCTCCACCACCGCGATCAGGCGGTTCCACATGATCTGATTACGGATCTGGGCGATCTGACCGGTCATGTGCGGCGCTCCAAAACGATCGAGCCGGCGGCATCGACATGGGCATCGAATCTAGCCGAAAGGAAGGTGGTGGTCTCGTCCTCGACGATCAATGCTGGGCCGGCCACGGTCTGCCCCCGAGCGAGGTCGGTGCGGGCATAGACCGGCACCTCGGCGAAGGCCTCGGTCGCGACGTCGAACACCGAGCGCCGGCCGATCGCCTTGGCCCCGCCGCTGCGGGCGACGGGGCTGAGCGCCGCCGGCAGGTCGTGCGGCGTCGAGAGCGTCAAGGTCCAGCTCAAGATCTCGATGGCGCCATCCGGGATCACTCGCTGGAACAGCGCCTTGTATTCGTGCTCGAAGGCCGCGCGGAGAGCCGGGATGTCGCCGGCGGTCAGCGCGCGCGACGGCACCGGGACGACGATCTCATGGCCCTGGCCAACATAGCGCATATAGGCGGTGCGGCGTTCTTCGAGGCTGCGGCCGCGGGCGCCGGACTCGACCACCTGGCGCGCCTCGGCGGCCAGCGCCTCGAAAAGCGCGTTGGCGGCAGCGGCGTCGAAGCCGTCGAACCGCATGTAGCGGCTGCGGACCACCTCGTAGGCGACGGGCGCGCGAAGGAAGCCCACAGCCGAGCCGACGCCGGCATTCGGCGGGATGATGACCTTGCGGATGCCAAGCTTCTCGGCGAGGCGGGAGGCGTGCAGCGGGGCGGCGCCGCCGAAGGCGATCAGGGTCGCATCCGCCACGGCACGGCCGCGCTCGACCGCATGCACGCGGGCGGCGTTGGCCATGTTCTCGTCCACGATCTCGGCGACGCCGAAGCCGGCGACCGTGGCGCTCAGGCCCAGCGGTCCGCCGACATGGGTGGCGAGGGCGTCGGCAGCCTTGGCCGCATCCAATTTCATCTTGCCGCCGGCGAAGCGGTCGGGGTCGATGCGGCCGAGCGCCACATCGGCGTCGGTCACCGTCGGCTTGTCGCCGCCCCGGCCGTAGCAGGCGGGACCGGGCTCCGAGCCGGCGCTCTCCGGTCCGACGACGATGCGCTTCAAGCCGTCGACCTTGGCGATCGAGCCGCCGCCGGCGCCGATCTCCACCATCTCTATGACCGGGATGCGAAGCGGCAGGCCGCTGCCCTTGAGGAAGCGGGCGGCGCGGTCGACCTCGAAGGCGCGGCTGGTTTCGGGCTTCAGGTCTTCGATCAGGCAGATCTTGGCGGTGGTGCCGCCCATGTCGAAGGAGAGTACGCGGCGTTCGCCGGCCAGCGCCGCGACATGGGTCGCGAGGATGGCGCCGCCGGCGGGGCCGGATTCGACCAGCCGGATCGGAAAGCGCGCCGCCGCCTCCAGCGCGGTCAGGCCGCCGCCCGAGGTCATCAGGTAGACGGTGCCGCGGAAGCCGGCCGCCTTGAGCGCCTGGTCGAGGCGGCCGAGATACCCGGCCATCAGCGGCTGCACATAGGCGTTGGCGACGGCGGTCGAGGTGCGCTCGTACTCGCGAACCTCGGGGCAGACCTCGGAGGAGAGCGTGACGGCGAGGCCGGGCATGGCGCCAAGCAGGATCTCGCGCAGCCGCTGCTCATGCGCCGGATTGGCATAGGCGTGCAGAAGCGAGACGGCGACGCTCTCGATGCCCTCGGCCTTCAGCTGCGCCGGCAACGTTGCGGCGTTCGCTTCATCGAGAGCGAGCAGCACACGGCCGCCGACATCGATCCGCTCGGGCACGGTGAAGCGGCGCGCGCGCGGTACCAGCGACACCGGCTTCTCGATGAAGATGTCGTACTGGTCGTAGCGGCTCTCATAGGCGATATCGAGAACGTCGCGGAAGCCATGGGTGGCGATCAGCGCCGTCCGGGCGCCCTTCCGCTCGATGATGGCGTTGGTGGCGAGTGTGGTGCCGTGGACCAACACCTCGACATCGGCGAGCGAGACGCCGGCCTCGGCGAGCAGCGCCAGGGTCCCCTCCATCACGCCCTCTTCGGGAGCGCGCGAGGTGGTCAGCACCTTCTTGGTGAGGCGGCGGTCGCCATCCTCCAGCACGACGTCGGTGAAGGTGCCGCCGATATCGACGGCCAAGCGGGTCTGGGTCACGGGAAAGGGGGCTCCGGGCGCGGCGGGAGGTGCGATCAAACCTGAACGGTCGCGGCGGTCAAGGGCAGGCTGCCCGGCATTCGGCTATAATTGACTTCCGGAGGTTGCCATGGCTATCTCCGCCGCCATTTTCGAACCAATGGGGAGACAATCATGATGCGTAACCTGTTGGCCGCGCTCGCGGCCGGCCTGATGCTGGCGGGCACCGCCACCGCCGGCACGCTGGACGACGTCAAGAAGCGCGGCAACCTCGAATGCGGCGTTCACCTGGGCCTGCCGGGCTTCTCCTACGCCGACGACAAGGGCGTGTGGACGGGCATCGACGTCGACCTCTGCCGCGCCGTCGCCGCCGCCATCTTCGGCGATGCCACCAAGGTCAAGTACACGCCGACCTCGGTGCAGCAGCGCTGGGCGGTGCTGACCTCGGGCCAGGTCGACATGCTGTCCCGCAACTCCACCATCACCTTCTCTCGCGACGCCTCGCTCGGCATCGACTTCGTCGGCATCAACTTCTACGAGGGCCAGACCTTCGTCGTCCGCAAGAAGGCCAACGTGAAGCTGGTCAAGGACCTGGACGGCGCCACCGTCTGTGTCGCCGCCGGCTCGACCGAGGAGAAGAACGCGGGCGACTATTTCCGCGAGCGCAACATGAAGGTGACCATCGTCACCTTCGCCAAGAACGACGACGCCATCGCGTCCTATGATTCCGAGCGCTGCGACGCCTACACCGCCGGCATCGGCGCGCTCGCCGGCCAGCGCCAGAAGCTGAAGGTCCCGGCCGACCATGTCATCCTGACCGAGACCGTCTCCAACGACCCGCAGGGGCCGGTGGTGCGTCACGGCGATGCGCAGTGGGCTGATCTCGTCCGCTGGGTGCTGAACGGCCTGATCGCCGCCGAGCATCTCGGCATCACCTCCAAGAATGTCGACGAGATGAAGGCCAAGTCGCAGAGCGCCGAAGTCCGCCGCATCCTCGGCGTCGAAGGCGACTTCGGCCCGATGGTCGGCGTCGGCAAGGACTGGCTCTACAATGCGATCAAGCAGGTCGGGAACTACGGCGAGTCCTATGAGCGGACCGTCGGTATGGGCTCCGACCTCAAGCTCGAGCGCGGCATGAACCAGCTCTGGACCAAGGGCGGCATCCT
>CAMDFP010000244.1 GCA_945897335.1 Asaia bogorensis
TCGCTTGCGCGGTTGCGGGAAAGTCGCCGGTGATCATCACCACCCGGATGCCTGCGGACCGGCACTCCGCGATCGCAGCCGGAACGGTCGCCCGCAAGGGATCGGCGAACCCGAGTAGCCCGAGGAAGCGGAGCTTGAGGTCAGTTTGCGATTCCGGCAGGCCGGAAACCCCGGCAGCGCCGCTGGCGACGGCAAGCACCCGCATGCCTCGTGCCGCCATGTCTTCGATCGTGGCGGAAAGTGCGGCGCGGTCCTCGGCACCGAGCCGACAGAGGTCGGCGACCGCCTCCGGCGCGCCCTTGGTCGCGACCGTGCTGGTATCGCCGTCTTTCTCGCGCCAGACATTGGTCATGGCGAGGAGATCGGGGCGGATCCCGTATTCTCGCAGAAGCGTCTGCTCGTTCTGCGAGACCGATCCGTGCTGCGGTAGGCTGCGATCTAGAGCGTAGATCGCCTGCTCCATCGGATCCTGGGACCCGGGCGTGCTGGCGAGCGTCGCGGCCGCCGTGATCGACTGGAGACGGTCGGAGGGCGGCGATTCTTGCCATTGCAGCGACTCCGGAGCCGCTCCCGGAAAGCGGACCTCGGCGATCGACATCCGGTTCTCGGTCAGGGTTCCGGTCTTGTCGGTGCACAGCACGGTGGCGGCGCCGAGGGATTCGATCGTCGCCGCGCGACGGGTGAGGACCCGCGCCCGCGCGATGCGCCAGGCTCCCATGATCATGAACACGGTCAGGACCAGGGGAAACTCCTCGGGCATCAGCGACATGCTGAGCGCGATCCCGCCGAGGATTCCGTCCAGCCAGGAACCGTGGATGATCGCGTAAAGCGCGGCGACGGCGATACTGAGGGCGAGGCCGGTGACGGCAACGATGCGCACCAGGGAGCGGATCTGGAGGTTGAGCCGCGTCGGCTCGCTCTGGATCGCCCCGAGGCTTGTGCCGATGCGGCCGATCTCGGTGGCGGCGCCGGTTGCCGTAACCTCGGCAATGCCGCGGCCCCGGACGACGAGGGTGCCGGAAAAAACATCGGCGCGGCGCTCCCCACCCGGTCGCGCTGATGTCGCAGTCTCTGCGACCTTGCCAACCGGTACCGACTCCCCGGTGAGAAGGGATTCGTCGATCTGCAGGTCATGGCCGGAGACCAGCGTCCCGTCGGCCGGCACCCGGTCGCCCTCGGCCAGGATGACCACGTCGCCGCGCACCACCTCGCGGCCGGGGATCCGGCGCCGCTCGCCCGAGCGCAGTACCAGCGCGCGCGGGCTGGTCAGGTCGCGGAGCGCCTCGATCACCTTCTCGCTCCGGGTTTCCTGGACCACGGCGATGGTCATCGAGAAGGTGGCGAAGGCGAGCAGCATCAGCGCCTCGCCGAGGTCGCCCAGCAGCAGATAGATGATGCCGGACGCCGCCAGCAGGCCGAACATCGGCTCGCGAATCACGCCGAACGCGATCGAGCCGAGACCGCGGCGTCCGCCGCGCGGCAGCTCGTTCGGCCCCTCGGCCCGAAGCCGTGCGGCGGCGACGGCCTCGGTCAGGCCCTGGGGAGGAGGCGGAACGGTGCTCGACATCATGTCCTGGCGACCTCGGTGGACCATGACTTCTGCCACCTGCGCCGCCATGGCACGATGATCTGGATCAATCGGGCGTGATAGGGTCGCGGCGGCACGATCCGATGCCCGTGCGCAGGAAAGAGCGGAGAGCATGGCGACGACACAAATCGGCTCGATCGGCGACCTGCCGCTCAAGAAGGGCGGCACGCTGGAGGATGCGAAGCTCGCCTATGTGACCTACGGCAAGCTGGCGCCGGACGGGAAGAACACCGTCCTTCTAACCCACGGCTATACGTCGAGCCATCTCTTCGCCGATGGTGGTGCTTCGGCCTCGGAAGGATCGTGGGGCGCGCTCGTCGGGCCCGGCAGGCCGATCGACACCGACAGGTATTTCGTCGTCAGCTCGAACATGCTGGGCTCGGCGCACGGCTCGACTGCGCCGCGCAGCGTCGATCCGAAGACCGGCAAGCCCTATGGCCCGGATTTCCCGCTGCTTACGCTGCCGGACATCGTCGGCGCGCAAAAGCGCCTGCTCGACCAGCTCGGCGTCAAAGGGCTGGTTGCCGTCGTCGGCCCGTCCTATGGCGGCTTCCAGGCTTTCACCTGGGGCGTCGAGTACCCCGGGTTCATGAAAGGCCTCGTTCCGGTCGTCACCGGCATGCGCCGCCCGCCCCAGGCCGATCCGGACGCCACGCTGAAGAAGCTCTCCGCAGATCCGAACTGGAACGGCGGCCGCTATTACGACAAGGGCGGCATCCTTCCGACGATGATCAGGCTCCGCGAGGAGACGCTCAGAAGCTACGGGACCGACGAAGAGCTCAAGCCCAAGATGCCGGACAAGGCCGACCGCGATGCCGAGATCACCCGCCAGGCGCGAGCCTGGGCCGAGGCCTTCGACGGGAACTCGATGCTCGCGCTCGGTCGCGCGATGGACAGCTATGACGTCACGCCGGACCTAGGGAAGATCAAGGCCAAGGTGCTGTTCGTGATCTCACGCACGGACGCCTACTTCCCGCCCTCGCTCAAGGACGAGGTGATGCCGGCGCTCAAGGCAGCCGGCGTCGATGGTCAGTACTTCGAGATCGACAGCGAGCACGGCCATCTCGCCTCCGGCACCGACGCCGCCAAATGGGCGCCGGCGCTGAAGGCGTTCCTGCAGTCCCTCTGAGCCCGAGCCCCTTATGCCCGACACCGCGCCCTCCGATCTCCGGACCGAGACCATCGATCTCCTGTCAAAGCGCGTCAGCGTGCGCCGCTACCGGCCGGACCCGGTGCCGGACGCGATGGTGGAGGCGATCCTGAAGGCCGCCTTCCGAGCGCCGACCTCCTCGAACATCCAGTCCTATTCGGTGATCGTGGTGCGCGACCGCGACGTGCTGAAGCGCCTGGCGCCGGTCACCGGCAACCAGAAGCATGTCGCCGACGCGCCGGTGTTCCTCGCCTTCTGCGCCGACCTCACGCGCATCGCGCTCGCGCTGGAGCAGCGAGGCCATTCGGTTGCCGACAACAACATGGAGACCGGCCTCGTCTCCTCGATCGATGCGGCGCTGGTCGGCATGTGCGCCTCGCTCGCCGCGGAGTCCCTCGGCCTGAAGGGCGTGATGATCGGCGCGGTCCGCAACGACGCGACGGCGAGCGCCAAGATCCTGGGACTGCCCGATCGCGTCTACTGCGTCTTCGGCATGTGCCTTGGCTGGCCAGACGAGGCGCCGGAGCAGAAGCCGCGCATGGATTATGCCGGCATGGTCCACTACGACCGCTACGGCACCCTGAAGACGGGGGACGACCTGAGCCAGCGTCTCGCCGCGTACGACGCCGATCTGGCGCGGCACTACCGTGCGACCGGCCGGCCGACGACGGATGATTCCTGGACCCACGACATGGACAAGAAGTTCAATCCCTGGCTCCGCGACAAGCTGCGCCAGCAGCTGAAGGAGCGCGGGTTCGACTTCCGCTAGGCGCCGATCACTCGAGCGGCAGCGCCAGGGTCACGCGGAAACCGCCCTCGGGCCGGTTCTCGGCGACGGCCGAGCCGTTGAGCGCGGTCAGGTTCCGCCGCACCACCCAGAGGCCGAGACCGAAACCGGCACCGACCGCCTGCGGGCGGAAGGACGAGCCGCGCTCGAACAGCTGCGGCAGGCGCTCGGCGGAAACGCCGGGGCCGTCATCCTCGATCGAAAGCGAGGCGAGGTTGCCCTCGACCGACAGCGCGACGCGGATGATGCCGCCCTTTGGCGAGAAGGCCAGCGCGTTGTCCAGCACCTGGTCTAAGGCCGCGGCGAGCAGATTGCCGCCGCGCTGCAGGACGACGCCGGGATCGGCGACGACGCCGATGGCGATGTTGCGGCTGGCGGCATCCGGGGTGATGCGCTCGGCCGCTCCTTCCATGATCGTCGATATGTCGGCGGGCTCCTCCGACGGATCGAGGAAGGCGGCGGCGCTGTCGTCGAGGCGGCGGGCCTGCTCGACCAGGCCGTCGAGGCGGTCGAGCGCTTCCTCGACCGCGGCCAGCGCGATGACGCCGCGGGCGTCGTTCGGATCGACGCGTCGGCGCAGCGGCTCGATCGCCTGGCGGATGGTGCCGAGCGGGGTCTTGAAGGCGTGCGCGGTCTCCTCCGCGGCATCGCGGAGATGGGTCGCGGCCGCGCGCAGCCGCTCGACCATGCGGTCGAAGGCGGTCGCCACCGGCGCCAGCTCGGGCAGCGGATTGGCGTCGGCGAAACGGGCGCGGGCGCGGCCGGTCGCGATCGCCCGCGCGGTGCCGACGAACTGGCGGATGGCGCCGCGCAGGTCGAAGGCGAGGAGGGCGACGATGATGGCGAAAGCCAGGTAAAGCGCGGCGGCGAACTGCATCTCGCGCGATTGCCAGTAGGGGCGGCCGAGGCCGTCGGCGATCTCGGCGGCAACGACCAAGGCCCAGCAGCCGCGCGGCGACTTGATCGGCACGATCGCGGTCGCGATCTCCGCCTTGCCGTCGGTACGGTCGCGGCGGACCGCCAGCGGGGCGTCGCCGGCGCAGCTCTCCGTGAGTCGGTCGAGGGCGCCGGACTCGCTCAGGCGGAGACGCACCTGCTCGGCCTCGGCGGGAGGCACGGCCGGGGCAGCCGCGACCAGAAGAAATCCGGCCTCGGCCGGCTGGGCAGGTTTGAACAGGAGGCGAAGCGCGAGGCCGTCCTGCTGGAACGGGGTCAGCTCCTCGCTCAGGCGAAAATTGGGAACGGTCTCGGCCCGAGCCAGCCGGGGGGCGATGGCGCGGCCGATGGTGAGGCCTGTGGTCTGGATCGAGCTCAGCATCAGCTGCTGGCGCTGGTCGTCGGCGACCCGGAACACCCCGTAGAGGAGCACCGGAAGTGCCACGAACAGAACGGCAAGCAGGATGCCGCGGGCGGCGAGGGAGTGGACCCAGCGGCTCATTTCAGCCCCGCCAGCGATAGCCGTAGCCGGCATAAGCCTCGATCGCGTCGAAATCGCCGTCGATGTCGCGGAACTTCTGGCGGATGCGCCGGATCGCAGCGCGGACATTGGTGCGGTAGCCGTCGGCGCCGGAGCCGGCGACGAAGCCCTGGCCGCGGGCGGCGTCGTAGATCTCGCGATATCCCACATCGCGGCCGGCGCGCTCGGCGAGCAGGCGGACCATCCTGACCTCGGTCGGCGTCAAAGCCACGGTATGCCCGCGCCAGACGACACGGGCGCCGTCGAAGGCCAACGCCGTGGTGGTTTCCTGAACCGGAACCGCCTTGGCGCCGGCGAGCGCGATCTTCAGGCGCTGCACGACGATGGCGGCGCTCTTCGCCTTGTCGACGAAGTCGACCGCGCCAAGGGTGAGCCCATGCTCCTCGAACACCGGCTCGGCATGGCCGGTCAGGAAGACGACGGGGGCATCGACGCCGGCCTCGCGCAACGCCCGCAGCAGCGCCGGGCCGTCGGTCTCGGGCATCCGCCAGTCGAGCACCCAGGCGTCGGCGCGATGACCCTCGGCGACCCAGGCGAGCGCCGGAGCGGCGCCGGGAAAGTCCTGCACCCTGAACCCGGCGTCCTCCAGGTTTGCTGCCAGCAGACCACGGAAGGTGGCGTCGTCGTCGACCAGAACGATCATTCTCTTTAGCCTCGTTTGGCGGCGGCGATGAGCCTCAGGCACCGATCGGCGTCGCGGCTCGGGGCCGGTCGGCCGTTGACGTCGTAGTGGAGCGCGAAGAAGCCGGTGCGCCCGGTATCGAAGTAGAGATAAATCGCGACTTCGCACCCGGTTGCCTTGTACTCCAGCACTTTCGCGGGAGACACGTCGCGTTCGGCCGCCGGCGGTCCGAGCTGGCCGATGATCTCCTCAGCCTTCATTCCCTCGATCTTGGGCACCTCCAGGCTCGCCGTCGAAGCGGCCGCAGGGGGCTGGGCGGCCTGGCCCGGCGTTCCGGCGGGGGCTGAGGCGGCGGGTCGCGCGGGGGCAGGCGCCTGGGCCGCGGGTGCGGGGCGGGTCGGGGTTTGCTCGCAAGCCGCGAGAAGCGCGGCAGTATCTACAACCTGTACGAAGCGCCAAGGGGGCATGAACCGGACGTTAGCGAAGGATAGTCGCCACGGGAAGGCGACGCGATGGTGATAACGCTGTGATCCGCCTCGGAGTTGCGGTGACCCGCTGCACACTTTTCCGGCCTTCCCCTGTTGTTGGAGGCCAATCCGGCCATATGGCTGGGACGACAACAGGAGATTCACATGCGTATCCCCGCTCTCGCCGTGTTGTCAGTCGTCGCCCTCGGCTCGGCCGGGTGTTCGAACATGAACAACCAGCAGCAGCGCGCGCTCTCGGGCGGCGCCATCGGCGCAGCCGGCGGCGCGCTCACGTCGGACGGCAGGTAGTTCCTGTTTCCTTGACCTTCTCTTACGGAGACCAGCCATGACCCGCACTCGCATGCTCGTCGCGGCAGCCGTCGGCATCGTTTCGTTGACGGCGGCTGCCCTACCCGCCGCGGCCGATCACTATCGAGGCCATCGTCCATACTACCGCTACTATTACGACCGGCCGGCCTACTACTACCCGCCGCCTCCGCCGCCCGCTTATGTCTACCGGCCCTATGTCCCGCCGCGGGCCTATTACCCGCCGCCTCCGCCGCCGCGGAACGGGTTCGGGTTCTGGTTCTCGGGCTAACTGGTCCGGGTACCCCTCGGCGACGAGGGGCCCTCGAAAGAGGGCACCTCCCACCGGATCGCTGTCCGCAAGGCCGGGGTCGGTTGTGGGGATAGCCGCCTCACTTTGCGCGATGGCGCAGCGGGCGCCGCTGCCGGTCTTCGGACAGGATAGCGGCGCCCGCTCGTCTTTCCGGATCACAGCGTCGGCGGCTTGATCCCGGCCTCCGCGGCGGCAGCGTGAAGCAGGGCCGTGACGTCCTTCTGCCCGAGGCCCTGCTGGGTTCTGGCGCGGATCATAGCCTCGCGTGCGGCGTTGCCGACATGGGCGGGCGAGCCCGCGTCCTTGGCCGCCCCGACCCCGATCGACAGATCCTTGAAGGCCAGGTCGAGGGCGAAGCCCGGCTCGATGTCGCCTTTCAGCGCCTTGGTCGGCCAGTAGAGCTTCAGGTGGTCGTTGCTGGACAGCGACGAAGTCACCACCTCGAACAGCGCCTTGGTTTCGAGGCCGAGCTTGGCGCCGAGGGTGAAGACCTCGGCATTGAGCTGGTTGAGGCACATGGCGAGGTAATTGTTCACCACCTTGGTGGCGATGCCGGCGCCGGGGCCGCCGCAATGGACGATCTTGTTGCCCATGGCATCCAACAGCGGCGTCACCCGCGTCAAGTTCTCGGGTGATGCCCCGATCATGAACAGGCTCTCGCCGCGCTCGGCATGCGCCGGAGAGCGGCCGACGCCGGCATCGACCCAGCCGATGCCCTTCTCGCCCAGCTTCTCCGCCATCCGCCGGCTCGCCGCCGGCGAGATCGTGCTCATGTCCATGTGCAGCATGCCGGCGCGGCCGCGGGCGAGCGTGCCGTCGGGGCCGAGCACCACGCCTTCGACGTCCGGCGTGTCCGGCACCATGGTGACGACGATGTCGGCGGCATCGATCACCTCGGCCACGGTCTTCGCGCCCTTGGCGCCGAGCTGGACCAGCTTGTCGACCTGCGCCGGCCGCGGATCGAAGACGGTGATCTCGAAGCCCTTCCGCGCCAGGTTGGCCGACATCGGGCCACCCATGTTGCCGAGCCCGATGAAGCCGATGCGATCTGCCATGTGAGAACCCCCCGCTGAAAAGAGAA
>CAMDFP010000245.1 GCA_945897335.1 Asaia bogorensis
GGCCAAAATCATCCAACAAGAGTTGACCGAACCAAACCTTCGGTGTCACTGATTACCAGCCAGCGAGGCTCCACCACCTGGGCGACATCATGTCGGAACCCAGGGCGCCATCAAATCGGAATGCCTGGGCGCCTTCATCGGAATCGGCAACCTCTCGGCATTGGCCGGGATCGCGGTGCTCCTCTACGGCTTCATCTGGGAAGTGGACTAAAGGCGCGCCATGGCCGACTTCCTCGCCGGTGCCATCACCATGGGCTACCGCGTCGTCGGCGCGTTCTCTCTCCGCTTCTCGCGGCGGACCTCAGACCGGCTGTTCGCGATCTTCGCGCTCGCCTTCTGGCTTCTGGCCGCGAACCAGGCGCCCGTCTACCTGATCGGATCTCCCCAGAAGTATCTGAGCTGGGCCTACCTGCTCCGCGCCGCCGCCTTCACGCTGATCGCGGTCGCCATCGTGGTTAAGAACCTGCCGGAGCGGCGGAGGCAGATTTTTCCGCGTTACACGGACAATAGTCCTTGACAAAAATGCCTGTTTTTGACAGGCTTCGGGCTACTGGGGCGTAGCGGGTCAAGACCGCCGGCCCGGTCCATCACCTCCTAGACCTCACTCCAACCACCGAATGCGCCTCCGGCGCCGGCGGAGCCTTGCCCATGACCTGGATGGATCGCGTTTTCGCGCGTTCGGCGCGGAAATCTTCGCGTGCCGGCGCCGCCGTGGCCGCGGTCGGCCTGGCGCCGGCGCGCTGGACGCCTCGGCGCTACGACCGGCTCGCCGAGGAAGGCTATCGCAAGAACGTCGTCGCCTATCGCTGCGTGCGCGAGGTGGCGCGGGCCTGCGCGTCCGTGCCCTGGCTGCTCTATCGCGGTCGCCAGGAGATGGACGTCCATCCGCTGCTCGACCTGCTGCGCCGGCCGAACCCGCGTCAGAGCGGGCCGGAGCTGATCGAGGCCGCGGTCGGCCACCTGCTGCTCTCCGGCAACGCCTATCTCGAAGTCGTCCGTCCGGACGACGACCGGCCGCGCGAGCTCTATGCGCTGCGCCCCGACCGCATGCGCGTGGTCCCCGACGTCTCCGGCGTGCCGCGCGCTTATCGCTATGAAGTCGAAGGACGCTTGGTCGACTGGCCGGTCGACCCGATGACCGGCGCCTCGGACGTCCTGCATCTCCGCGACTTCCACCCGCTCGACGACTGGTACGGTCTCTCGCCGATCGAGGCGGCGGCTGCCGCCATCGACCAGCACAATGCGGCGGCCGAGCACAATGCCGCCCTGCTGCAGAACGGGGCGCGGCCCTCGGGTGTGCTGGTCTTCCGCTCCGATCCCGGACCCGACGGCATCCGCCGGGTCGAGGAGGCGCTGCTCGAGCGCACCCAGGGTCCGCGCCAAGCCGGACGGCCGCTGGTGCTGGGCGGCGACGTCGACTGGAAAGAGCCGGGCCTCTCGCCGAAGGACATGGACTTCGCTGAGAGCAAGGCCCAGGCCGCACGCGAGATCGCCGCCGCCTTCGGCGTTCCGCATCTGCTCGTCGTCTCTGGCGAAGCAACCTTCAGCAACCGCGCCGACGCCCGCCTCGAGCTGTGGAAGCACACGGTGATCCCGCTGCTCGACCGCCTTTCCTCGGCGCTCACCACTTGGCTCGCGCCGATGTTCGGCGCCGACCTTCGCCTTGCCCACGATCTCGACGAGGTCCCGGCCCTGGCACAGCGCCGGCGCCTCAAGTGGCAGCAGATCCAGGCATCGGACTTCCTGACGCTCAACGAGAAGCGCTCCGCACTCGGCTATGCGGCGATCGAGGCGGGCGGCGGCGGTATCGAGCAGAAGAACTCGGAAGACTACGAACGAATTCACGGACGACCACAGCCGCGTGACGGCTCGGGGCAATGGAGTGAAACAGGCGAGACCGCCAGTCCCGACGATTTGCTGGATGAAGAGACCGCAAGGAAGGCCGACGATATCGAGGCTCGCATTCGCGATGTCCTCGCTGAGTCCGGTGACACAGATGCTTTACTTCACCTTGCCCATGTCGGCGATGAGCGTCGCACGCGCGGCCCCAGGGTCCTCATCTTCCTCGAGATCCTTCGACGCGCGGAGCAGCTTCTCCGCGAGATGGGCTTCTGGGACGATGTGCAGAGCTTTTTCGCGGAGCATTTCCCGGAGGTCCTGAGCGCGCGGCAGGAACCACGCGACATCGAAGACCTCTACGCCGACAAAATATGCCGATCCATGACCGAGCAAGAGTTCACCGACGCTTTCCCTTCGGCTGGAAGCGGCTATCAGTGGCACCATATTCTCGAACGAAAGTCCGGGCTCGCCGAGAGCGAGATTTGGAACACCTGCAATATCGTTCGCATCCCGACGGCACTACACTGGAAGATCAGCAACCACTACTCTAGCAAGCATGAAAGCGGAGTGACGGTACGGCAATGGCTCCGCACGCAACCGATCGAGAAGCGGCGCGCATACGGATTGGATCAGTTGCGCAAAGAGGGAGCAACAAAATGACCGGCAATACGTCCCCTCCACGCGCCGTCGGCGAGGCTTACCTCGACTTCCTGTTCACGGCCCGTAAGCGTGCTCACGAAATGGATATGTTGAATGTCCGTAAGGCCAATCGTATCGCCGTCGATCTGTACAAAATTGCCCGCGAGTTAAAAGCATCGGAAGAAGGCCGCAACGAACTGCGGCGCCTCATGGAGTTCTCCGATCCTGTCGTTAGGGCCCTAGCCGCGGAGTGTTCGCTAGGCTTCGATGAGTCTCGCGCTCTTGCCGTGCTTCGAGAAGTCGAATCCTCCGACAACAGCTACGCTCGATCAGTCGCGTCATTCAATCTGGTGTACTGGCGCACCGAACATGGTCTCCCAATGTTCGAAAAGCCAGAAAGCCCTACTGGCATACCGATTGGACGAAGAAGATAGCCGCGCCTTCCGAACCGAGGCGCGCTGGAAAGGGGTTCGCGTAGTCGCGCCACATACGACAAGCGATGCGTCATATCCGAGAACTCTGGCGTCACGTGGCCGCGGCACCACTCAGCCCCGAGAACAAAGACTCACCGTCGTCAGTTGGCCGAGTGTGACGATATCGAGCGGCGGCAGGCAGAAGTGAACGCCGCCCTCGCCATGCCCGGCGCCGCACAGCCCCTCGGTCTCCAGCTCCATCAGCCGCTGGGCGGCAAAACCGATCATCTCGCGAAGGAACGTCGTATCGGAGCCCTTCTCCAGAAGGGCGCGAAGAGCGATCTTGTCGTCGGTCATCGCGGGGGCTCCGGGTCAGAGTTGCGTGTTGCAACCCAACCCTACCCAAGATCCCCACGATGGCTGCCAAGCGGCCCGCCTCCGCCTGACTCGGGGCGGTCGCTGCGGCGGGCCGCTCGACGGCCTCCTACACCACGCCCGGGGACACGACCCTCCGAGAGAGTTACAATTCCGAGTCGATTCCCTCCATGCGCGCGCGGTGCCTCGCCGGACTTCGTCATTTCGACGAAGCCATGCTGGATCTCGATCGCATTGGAGACAATGACGGGCTGTTTACCCGTCACCGCGACGAACTGCGGCAGTGGATTTCTAGCCGCCGTTCATAAGCCGGTTCCAAACGGATCGCTGCCTGATATGGCCTACCGCCTCGCCGCGTTGAACTTCTCCAGTGCCGCCGCGCCCGGCACCAAGTCGGCGTCGCCGAGCTTATTCAGCGGCGCCTCGATGGTGTTCAGGTGGCCGTGCAGGTCCTTCGGCTCGGGATCGATGTAGAGGAGCCCGGTCGCGATCTCGCCCTCGGCGTTCTTCTTCTGCAGATAGGTGAGCGCGGCGATGCGGTCGTGCGGGTCGTAGTCGGGGGCGAGCTTCCTGAGCTTCAGCACCGAGCCGTCGTGCTGGGTCACTTCCTCGACGGTGCCGGGAGCGTAGTCCGTGGTGATCTCCGAGCGGACCGGCATGTAGTCGAGCGCGTTCACCGCCTCGTTGTGCTCGCGCACATAGTCGAAGCTCTTGGTCGAGCCCGCATGGTTGTTGAAGGCGACGCAGGGCGAGATGCAGTCGATGAAGGCGGCCCCGCTGTGGCGGATCGCGCCCTTGATCAGCGGCACCAGCTGGTGCTTGTCGCCAGAGAACGAGCGCGCGACATAGGTGGCGCCGAGCTGGAGCGCGAGGCCCACCATGTCGATCGGCGAGTCGTTGTTGTCGGCGCCCCACTTGCTCTTCGATCCCGCGTCCGCCGTCGCCGAAAACTGGCCCTTGGTGAGCCCGTACACGCCGTTGTTCTCGACGATGTAGACCATGTTGACGCCGCGGCGGATCGAATGCGCGAACTGACCCAGGCCGATCGAGGCGGAGTCGCCGTCGCCGGAGACGCCGAGATAGATCAGGTCGCGGTTGGCGAGGTTGGCGCCGGTCAAGACCGACGGCATGCGGCCATGGACGGAGTTGAAGCCATGGCTCTGGCCCAGGAAGTAGGTCGGCGTCTTCGACGAACAGCCGATGCCGGACAGCTTGGCGAGGCGATGCGGCTCGATGTCCAGCTCGTAGCAGGCCTGGATGATCGCGGCCGAGATCGAGTCGTGCCCGCAGCCGGCGCAGAGCGTCGAGACCGAGCCCTCGTAGTCGCGGCGGGTGTATCCCAGCGCGTTCTTCGGCAGGTCGGGATGGCGGAACTTCGGCTTCGGCAGGTAGCTCATGACACGGCCTTCCGGAAGGGAACGACGGCCGCCTCTTCGCCGATGGCGTCGGCGACGAACTTGGCGGTGATCGGCGTGCCGTCATAGTGCAGCACGGGGACGAGCTTGGCGGGGTCGATGCCGCACTCGCTCATCAACAGGGTGCGGATCTGGCCGTCGCGGTTCTGCTCGACCACGAACACCCGGTCATGCGCGGCGCAGAAGGCGGTGACCTCCTGAGGAAACGGAAACGCCCGGAGCCGGAGCGTGTCGAGATGCACGCCCTCGGCGGCCAGGCGATCGAGCGCCTCGTCCATCGCCGGCGAGGTCGAGCCGTAGTAGATGGCGCCGAGCCGGGTCGGCTGCGCCGCGTCGCGGCGGATCGGCTGCGGCACCAGCGTCTTCGCGGTGTCGAACTTCCGCATCAGCCGCGTCATGTTCTCGATATAGGCAGGCCCTTCCTCGGTGTAGCGGGCATAGGCGTCCTTGGTGGTGCCGCGGGTGAAGAAGGCGCCGCGGGTCGGATGCGTTCCCGGATATGTCCGGAAGGGGATGCCGTCACCGTCGACGTCTAGATAGCGGCCGAACGGCTTGCCGGAGTCGAGGTCCGCGGCGGTCATCACCTTGCCGCGGTCCATACGGCGGCTGTCGTCCCACTTGAACGGCGCCGACAGCCGCTCGTTCATGCCGATCTCGAGATCGAGCATGACGAAGATCGGTGTCTGCAGCCGGTCGGCGAGATCGAAGGCCTGGGCGCCGAAGTCGAAGCACTCCTTCGGGTCCTCGGGCAGCAGCAGCACGTGCTTGGTGTCGCCGTGGGAGGCATAGGCGGCCGAGAGGATGTCGGCCTGCTGGGTGCGGGTCGGCATGCCGGTGGACGGACCGCCCCGCTGCACGTCGAAGATCACCGCCGGGATCTCGGCGAAATATGCCAACCCGATGAACTCCTGCATCAGCGAGACGCCGGGACCGGAGGTCGAGGTGAAGGCGCGGGCGCCGTTCCAGGCGGCGCCGATGACCATACCGATCGAGGCGAGTTCGTCCTCGGCCTGGACGATGGCATAGCGGCGCTTGGTCGTCGTCTGGTCGGTGCGGAAGCGCTTGCAGTGGCTGGCGAAGGCCTCCGCCAGCGACGACGACGGCGTGATCGGATACCAGGCGCAGACAGTGGCGCCGCCATAGACCGCACCCAGCGCCGCAGCCGAGTTGCCGTCGATCATGATGCGGTCGCCGACCTTGTCGGAGCGCCTGAGCCGGAGCCCGATCGGGCAGGGCAGGTGCTTCAGCGCATAATCGCGGCCCATATGCATGGCCTCGATGTTCGGCTTGATCAGCTTGTCCTTACCCCAATACTGCTCGGCGATCAGCTTCTCGACGACCTCGACCTCCATGTCGAGGAGCGCCGAGAGCGCCCCCACATACATGATGTTCTTGAACAGCTGGCGCTGGCGAGGATCGGTATAGGCGGCGTTGCACATCGCGGTCAGCGGCACGCCCAGCACCGTCACGTCGTCGCGGAACTTCGAGGCTGCCATCGGCTTGGTCGAGTCGTAGACGACGTAGCCGCCCGGCTCGACCGAGGCCATGTCGGCATCCCAGGTCTGCGGGTTCATCGGCACCATCAGGTCGACGCCGCCGCGGCTGCCGAGCCAGCCGGCTTCCGACACCCGGATCTCGTACCAGGTCGGCAGACCCTGGATGTTGGACGGGAAAATGTTGCGCGGCGTCGCCGGCACGCCCATCCGGAGGATGATCTTACCGAACAGCGTGTTCGCGCTCGCCGAGCCCGAGCCGTTGACGTTGGCGAACTTGATGACGAAATCGTTGACGCGTTCTAGCGGCTTCGGCATGCGGTCCCCGCGTGGGTCATCTCGACCAGAAATTTCTGCATGTCCCAAGCCCCGGTCGGGCAGCGCTCGGCACAGAGCCCGCAATGCAGGCAGACGTCCTCGTCCTTGGCCATGATGCGGCCGGTCTTCAGCACGTCGGAGAGATAGAGGTCCTGGGTCTTGTTGCGTGCCGGCTGGGTGAGGCGGCTGCGGAGATCGTCCTCCTCGCCGTTCTCGGTGAAGGTCAGGCAGTCGACCGGGCAGATGTCGACGCAGGCATCGCACTCGATGCAGAGGTTGCGTGCGAACACGGTCTGGACGTCGCAGTTGAGGCAGCGCTGCGTTTCCGAGTAGGCGAGCTTCAGGTCGAAGCCCATCTCGACCTCTACCTTGATGTCCTTCAGCGTGGTGCCGAGGTCGCGCCACGGCACCTTGTTGCGGATCGCCGCCGAGATGTCGTTGTCGTAGCTCCACTCGTGGATGCCCATCTTCTGGGACGAGACCTGCACGCCCGGCGCCGGCCTCACCGACAGGTCCTCGCCGTTCAGGAACTTGTCGATCGAGATGGCGGCGTCGTGGCCGTGGGCGACGGCCCAGATGATGTTCTTCGGCCCAAAGGCGGCGTCGCCGCCGAAGAAGACGTTGGGGATGCTCGACTGCAGCGTCTTGGGGTCGACCTTGGGCATGCCCCAGCGATCGAACTCCATGCCGATGTCGCGCTCGATCCAGGGGAATGAGTTTTCCTGGCCGATGGCGACGAGCACGTCGTCGCACTCCATCACCACCTCGGGCTCGCCGGTCGGCACCAGCTCGCGGCGGCCCTTGGCATCGACCTTGGCTTCGACCTTGTCGAAGCTCATCGCCTTCAGCTTGCCGCCCTCGTGGATGAAGGCCTTCGGCACCAGGAAATTGTGGATGGGGATGCCCTCGTGCTGGGCGTCCTCCTTCTCCCAGGGCGACGCCTTCATCTCGCCGAAGCCGGAACGGACGACGACGCGGACGTCCTCGCCGCCGAGACGCTTGGATGAACGGCAGCAATCCATCGCGGTGTTGCCGCCGCCGAGCACGATGACGCGCTTGCCGATCTTGTCGATGTGGCCGAACGACACCGAGGACAGCCAGTCGATGCCGATGTGGATGTGCTTCGCGGCTTCCTTGCGGCCCGGGACGTCGAGGTCGCGTCCGCGCGGGGCGCCGGTGCCGACGAACACGGCGTCGTAGCCCTGCGCGAGCACGCCCTTGAGGGAATCGATGCGTTCGCCCGCGCGGAAGTCCGCGCCCAGGTCGAGGATGTAGCCGACTTCCT
>CAMDFP010000246.1 GCA_945897335.1 Asaia bogorensis
AGCGCAGCGTGTCGGTGCCTCTGGATGCCATCACCTCGATCGGCAGGCAGCCCTCGAAATAGGGCGTGGAGGCTTCCCACTCCTTGAACTCGGTCTTGTCGGCGGCCAGCAGCGCGTCCAGAAAAGCCAGGTACTGCTCCTTGTCGAAGGGGCAGTTGATGTAGTCGGAGCCGTCGCCCGACGGGCCGATCTTGTCGTAGCGCGACTGGAACCACGCCTTGGTGAGGTCGATCGACTCCTTGTGGACAATCGGCGCGATCGCATCGAAGAAGGCCAGCGACTCCTCGCCGGTGAGCGTGCGGATCGCCTCGGCGAGCGGCGGGGAGGTCAAGGGGCCGGTGGCGACGATGACCGAGTCCCAGTCGGCCGGCGGCAACCCGGCGATCTCGCCGCGCTCTATCCGGATCAGCGGCTCGGCCTCGATCGCGGCATGGACGGCTTCCGAAAAGCCGTCGCGGTCGACGGCCAGCGCACCGCCCGCGGGCACGGTATGCCTGTCGGCGCAAGCGAGGATCAGCGAGCCCATCCGCCGCATCTCGGCATGCAGCAGGCCGACGGCGTTGTATTCGGCATCGTCGGAACGGAAGGAGTTGGAGCAGACCAGCTCGGCCAGCCGGTCGGTCTTGTGCGCATCGGTGCCACGCACCGGCCGCATCTCGTGCAGCACCACCGGCACACCCGCCCGCGCGAGCTGCCAGGCGGCCTCGGAGCCGGCCAAGCCGCCGCCGACGACTTGGACGGGTTTCAACGTGCCACTCATGTCGTGGAGTCTATCACGCGAGCATCGCCTCGACTTCGCCCCGCCGGGGCGCCGTCGAGCGGCTGCCGAAGGCCCGGCATTTGAGCGCGGCGGCGGTGCAGGCGAAGCGGCCGGCCTCTGCGACGGACCTGCCTTCGGTCAACGCCAGGCCATAGGCGCCGTGGAAAACGTCGCCGGCTGCCAGCGTGTCGACGGCATTCACCTTCGGCGCCGGCACGTGACGAAGATCGTCGCCTTCGAGCCAGTAGAAGCCGTCCGGGCCGGCGGTGACGCCGACGAGATCGGCGCCGCTGCGTGTCCGCGCGGCGAGGAGCGCCCCGCGGCGATCCTCGACCTCGCCATAGTGAAGAAGTCCCGGCTGGGAGAAGACGATGTGCCGGGCCCAGCGGGCGAGGCGCTCGACCACGCCCGGGGGCGCCACCTCGCCGTCGAGGATGGTGAGGACGCCGGCCTGGTGAGCGGCCTTGAGACCGTGCTCGACCCCTTCGGGCCAGCGGACATCCGACAGCACGGCGGCGTAGTCGCCGATGCGGTCGACTGGAAGCCAGGCGGGGGAAGGATCGAGGGTCGGGTCGTAATAGGGCACCACCAGTCGCTCGCCGTGGCGGTCGATCAGGATGGCCGAGACGGGAGAGCGCTTGTCGGCGACGCGCCTCAGGTTGGAGACGTCGACGCCCTCGGCCCGGAGGTCGTCGGCGATGCGGTCGCCGGTGGCGTCGTCGCCGCAGCGCCCCCAGAAATGCACCTTGCCGCCGAGGCGCGAGATCGCGACCGCGGCCGAGGCCGACATGCCGCCGCCGACCTCGACGCAGTCCTTGGCCGGGACCTTGATCCCCTTGGTCGGGATCTCGTCCAGCCTGAACAGCATGTCCCAGGTGACGATGCCGAGGCAAAGGAGGGGTTTGGCGGGGCTCATGGGCGGGCCAAGATGCACAGCTGCCCCGGCCTTGCCAAGGAGGGGCCGCCGCCGCTATCTGTCGCCTCCCACAAAGTGAGCGCCCCATGACCGCCATCGTCGACATCAAGGCCCGTGAGATCCTGGACAGCCGCGGCAATCCGACCGTCGAGGTCGACGTCGTGCTGGAATCCGGCGTCGTCGGCCGTGCCGCCGTGCCATCCGGCGCCTCGACCGGCAGCCACGAGGCGCTCGAACTCCGGGACGGCGACAAGAAGCGCTACGGCGGCAAGGGCGTGACCAAGGCGGTCGACGCCGTTACCGGCGAGATCTTCGATGCGCTGTCCGGCTTCGAGGCCTCCGAGCAGATCAAGATCGACCGCACGATGGTCGCGCTGGACGGCACGCCGACCAAGTCGCGGTTGGGTGCGAACGCGCTGCTCGGCGTCAGCCTCGCGGTCGCCAAGGCGGCTGCCGCCGATATCGAGATCCCGCTCTACCGCCATGTCGGCGGCACCCATGCCCGCACGCTGCCGGTGCCGATGATGAACGTCATCAACGGCGGCGCGCATGCCGACAATCCGCTCGACTTCCAGGAGTTCATGATCCTGCCGGTCGGTGCCAAGAGCTTCGCCGAGGCGCTGCGGGCCGGCGCGGAAGTGTTCCAGGCCTTGAAGGGCCTGCTGAAGGATGCCGGCGAGGCGACCAATGTCGGCGACGAGGGCGGCTTCGCGCCGTCGCTGGCATCGGCCGACGCGGCCCTGGCCTTCATCATGAAGGCGATCGAGAAGGCGGGCTACAAGCCGGGCGACGACATCGCGCTCGGCCTCGATTCCGCCTCGACCGAGTTCTTCAAGGGCGGCAAGTACGAGATGGTGGGCGAGAAGAAGTCGCTGGATGCCGGCGGAATGGTGAAGCTCTACCAGGAGCTCTGCGGGCGCTACCCGATCGTCTCGATCGAGGACGGCATGGCCGAGGACGACTGGCAGGGCTGGAAAGCGCTGACCGACGCGCTGGGATCGAAGGTGCAACTGGTCGGCGACGACCTGTTCGTCACCAACCCGGTCCGCATCGCCGAGGGGATCAGGAAGGGCGTCACCAACGCCGTGCTGATCAAGGTCAACCAGATCGGCACGCTGACCGAGACGCTGGACGCGGTCGAGATGAGCCTGCGCGCCGGCTATGGCGCCGTCATGTCGCACCGCTCCGGCGAGACCGAGGACACCACCATCGCCGACCTCGCGGTCGCCACCAATTGCGGGCAGATCAAGACCGGCTCGCTCTCCCGCTCCGACCGCGTCGCCAAGTACAATCAGCTGCTCCGCATCGAGGAAGAGCTTGGCGCCTCCGGCCGCTACGCCGGCCGTACCGCGTTCCGCGCGCTGGCGCGGTAGCCGTCAGGCGATCAGCCGGCGCTCCTGAGGCCGCCGAATTCGCCCGGCGGCATCGGAGGTGGCGCTGATCTCTGGAACAGCGCCGGCCACGGCGCACACCGCCGCTTCAGGACGCCGACCAGGGTCTCGCGCGCCGCCAGCAGGCCGGAGCGGAATTGCGGCGTCAGCCAGGCGTTCTGGCGTTCGAGCATCGCGTCGATGTCGGAGATCTCGGACTGGAGTTCGTCGTCGCTCAGCATGTCCCGCGCTCCATCGATGGCATGTCGGCAGCGTTCATCGGAAGGACCGAGCCGCACGCGCGCCCGGCATCGACGTCGGCCTGGTGACGCGTCGCGCGGAGGGCGCGCGACGCAGGCAGGGCGAGGATCCGCCCGTGAGGTTCAGCAGCGCGAAATGCGAGGCGATCTGCGGGCGCAATGCGAGGTCCGGCTCCTTCGTCGACGCCGGCTCGACGACACGGGGCCTCCACTGCGCGCCCATGGGCTGATCTTCGGACAAGCGGTGACCCGGAAAAACCCGGGCCTGGCTACTCTCGGACATACGATCCGCCCCCAACGATGACGCTGATCGAAGGATCGCGGGGGCGGGTGAGGGACGTCAACGTAACCATCGACAACAAGGCAATGTACTTTCGTTTCGAAAAGACCTTTAATTGCTCCAGTCACCCTTGACGGGTTTGCTGCCTAACCGGCCAGCAGCCCTCGCAAAAGGGAATCAATGGACGACACTCGCTGATGGTTCAGCCGCTTCGCATCCTCGTTGTCGACTCCAAGCCGGGCACGGCGCCGTTCATCCGGCGGACGGTGGCTCCGGTGAGAGCGGCTGACATCGTTGCCGTCGACTCCGCGGCCGAGGCACGGCGGCGGCTGTCGGCCACGGATCTCTTCTACGATCTCGCCTTCATCGACATGGACATCGACTCCGGCGGTGCCGAACTTGTCCGCTGGGTCCGATCCGACGACGCGAGCCCGCGGCCGAACCTGCCCGTCGTCCTCATGTCCGAGACCGATGAGCCGGCCATCCCTGCTGCCGCGATCGACGCCGGAACCAGGCTTTTCCTCAGGAAGCCCTTCACGCAGGGCCGCGTGCTGGCAATCGTCGATCAGCTGCGCAGCGCGTACGCGAACTTCCTGGTGTGCCCGACCTATGTCGGCCCCGATCGCCGCGCGATGAAGCGGCCGGTGACGGTCGAGCGGCGCCTCGGCGGCTCGGGCATGACGCAGATCGTCGAGGACCCGTCGAGCTACATGGGCGGTGACGACGCCATCGTGACGGTGTTCTACTACACCCGGCTCTCGCTTGCCGAAGCCGACTTGAGCAAGTTCCGCGATTTCCTGACACGCGAGCATCTGAAGCAGGCCGTGTCGAACCTTTCGCGCGTGCGCGAGCAGGTCGTCTCGACCGTGATCCAGCAGCACAGGAATCTCGAGAACCAGCATGCGGCGTTGCGCGAGGGCGGCAGCGGCGACGAACTCAAGGCCATGCACTCGACGGCTACGGACATCACCCAGCGCACTACCGCGGCAGGCTTCACCCTGATCTCCGCCATTGCCGGGTCGTTGCGCCACTACGCATCGGGTGCTTACCGCATCTCGGCACGGCTGATCGAGTTCCTGGGCTCGCACATCGCGGCCATCAGGTCGGCGCTGGTGCATCGGGTCTTCGACACCGGCGGTAGCGTCGGCCAGTCGATCGTGTCGGCGGTGCGTAGGGCCGAGCACGTGTTCCGCCGGATGGCGGCCCAGTCCCCGGCGAAGACCTAGACCGTCGAGCGACGTCGCCCGTCTAGGCGACCGGAACCAGCCGCGCCTTCCTCGCACGTCGCGTGTGGTCGTGCTCGCGGATGAAGGCCTTCACCACCGGCGCGATCTCGCGGCGCCAGCGGCCGCCGTTGAAGATGCCGTAGTGTCCGACGTTCCGCTGGAGATGGTATTTCTTCATCTCGGGCGGCAGGCCTGTCGCGAGATCGAGCGCGGCCTTGGTCTGGCCGACGCCGGAGATGTCGTCGAGCTCGCCTTCGATGCAGAGGATCGCCGACCGCTTAATGGCGCCGGGGCGCACCGGGTGCCAGCGGTGGATCATGTTCCCGTTGGGAAGGTCGTGATCCTGGAACACCGTCTTGATGGTCTGCAGATAGAACTCCGCCGGCAGATCCATCACCGCCAGGTATTCCTCGTAGAAGGCACGGCGCTTGTCGGCCTCCTCCTCGTCGCCCTGGACCAGGTGGTCGAACAGCTCGTTGAACGACTCCATGTGCTTATCCAGGTTCATCGAGATGAAATTGGTGAGCTGGATGAAGCCCGGATAGACTTGGCGGCCGGCGCCCGGATAGGGCGACGGCACCTTGGTGACGACGTTCTTCTCGAACCAGTCGAGGCCGTGATCCTTGGCCAGCGTGTTCACCGCCGTCGGGCTCTCGCGGGTGTCGATCGGCCCGCCCATCAGCGTGATCGAGGCGGGCACGCAGAGGTCGCCCCATTCGGACATGACCGAGGCCGCGGCGATCACCGGCACGCTCGGCTGGCACACCGCGATCACGTGGGTGTTGGGGCCGAGGAAGTGCAGGAAGTCGATGACGTAGTCGATGTAGTCGTTGAGATTGAACTGATCCGCCTGCACCGGGATCATGCGGGAGTCGCGCCAGTCGGTGACGTAGACCTCGTGATCAGGCAGCATCGCCTGGACGGTGCCGCGAAGCAGAGTCGCGTAGTGGCCCGAGAGCGGGGCCACGATCAGCACCCGCGGGTCCTTCAGCTCCACCTCGCGCTTGAAGTGGAGCAGATGGCAGTAGCTGCGCTTGACCACCGGCACGGTCTCGACCGCGACCGTCACGCCGTCGATCTCGGTCGTCGGCAGGTCCCATTCCGGTTTGCCGTAGCGCCGCGTCGCGCGCTCGAACACCTCTGTCGCCGCCGCGATCTGCTGGCCGAACGGGGTATAGGCAATCGGGTTCCAGGGAGCGCCGGCGATGAGACGCGTCGCCTGGGCGGCCCCGCGCCAGGGCATCATCGCGAGCCGGGCGAACTCGTGCATCTGATAAAGCATGACTGTTCCCTTAGCGGGATTCGGCCGGTCTCGGCCAGGGTTTCTGCACCGGACGCATCGTCTCGTAGGCACGGGAGACACGGAGAACGCCTAGATCGTCGAAGCGTTGCCCGACGATCTGAAGCCCGATCGGCAAGCCCGCCTTGGTATAGCCGCAGTTGATCGAGGCGGCCGGTTGCTCCGACATGTTGAATGCGACGGTGAAGGCGATGTGCTCGAGCGGCCTCAGGAAATCGTTGGTCGGGCTCGCCCATTCGGCGGCGTAGGCCACCACCGGCGAGGTCGGCGACAGCACGTAGTCATAGGCGAGGCTGGCATTGTTGGCGGCCGCCCGCATGATCATGAACTGGTTGAAATTGCGGAACACGTCCTCGCCGGTCTGCCCTTCCGAGGACATCGCCCAGCCGGCGATGTAGGGCAGCACCTTGGCGCGGCGCTCCGCCGGCAGCGCCAGCAGGTCGATGCGCGCCCGCATGCGCCAGAAATGATCGGCGCCGTCCAGCATCTCTCGGGTGAAGAACGGCTTCATCGGCTCGATGATGGCGCCCGCGGCTTCCAGCGTGCGGGCGGCGGCCTCGACCGCGGCCGCCGTCTCCGGATCGACGGGAAGGCCGCAGCCGGCATCCATCATCAGCCCGAAGCGCAGCCCCTTCACGTCGCGATCCAGGTTCAGCCAGTCATAGGCCTCGTAGGGAAGGCTCATATGGTCGCGTGCATCGGGCTTGGAGAGCTCGACCATCATCAGCGCCGAGTCCGCGACCGTACGGGTCATCGGCCCGGCGACGCGGCCGATATAGGGCGGGTCGATCGGGATGCGCCCGAGGCTCGGCTTGAGGGTGAAGAGGCCGCACCAGCTGGCCGGAAGGCGGACCGAGCCGCCGATGTCGGTACCGATGTGGAGCGGGCCGTATCCGGCCGCGGCCGCCGCGCCGGCACCGGCGCTCGAGCCGCCGGGATTCTTCGTCAGGTCCCAGGGATTGCGAGCCAGCGGGTGGAAGCTCGACAGTCCCGACGACAGCATGCCGTAGTCCGGCATCGTGGTCTTGCCGAGGATGACTGCGCCGGCTTCGCGCGAGCGTGCCGCCGGCGGGGCGTCGGCCGCCGCCGGCTTAAGCTCGGTCGCCGCCGTGCCAAGCGGCACCGGCACGCCCTTGGTCGCGATGTTCTCCTTGATGGTGATCGGCACGCCGTCGAGGCCGCCCGCGGGCTCGCCCTTCTGCCATCGGGCTTCGGCGCCCTTCGCCGAGGCAAGCGCGCCTTCGGGATCGAAGGCGTACATCGCGTGCAGCTTGGGCTCGCAACGCTCGATCCAGGACACCACGTCCCTGGCGACGTCAAGCGGGGAGAGGGTCTTGCGGCGGTACTGATCGAGAAGCTCGAGCGCGCTCAGATCATGCAGGTCGGTCATCGTCTCGCTCGCGAATGGCAGATGGTCGCCCCCATTATCACACGGCCGGCGGCGGTCGCCGCATTTGGCGCCCGACTCTGAGTCAACCCGGTAACAGAAGGGGCTAACTAGGGCGTGTCCTCAATTAGAGGATTCCCAAGAGTAGAGATGCGTGATTCATAGGAGGTCGGCCTGAAGGGGGGGCTGACCGATGCGACGTTATGGCTTGCGTGATGACCAGTGGGATCGGATCAAGGATTTGCTGCCCGGTCGCG
>CAMDFP010000247.1 GCA_945897335.1 Asaia bogorensis
TTGTCGATGTGGCCGAAGGAGACGCTGGAGAGCCAGTCGATGCCGATATGGATGTTCGCAGCCGCTTCCTTGCGGCCGGGAATGTCGAGGTCGCGGCCGCGCGGCGCGCCAGAGCCGACGAAGATCGCGTCGTAGCCCTCGGCGATCAGCGCCTTCAGGCTGTCGACGCGCTGGCCCAGCTTCAGCTCGATGTTGCCCATGCCGAGGATGTAGCCGACCTCTTCGTCGATCACCTGCTCCGGCAGGCGGAAGCGCGGGATCTGGCTGCGGATCATGCCGCCGGCTTTCGGATCCGAGTCGTAGATGGTGCAGCTGTATCCCAGCGGCACCAGGTCGCGGACGACCGAGAGCGAGGCAGGCCCGGCGCCGACGAAGGCGACGCGGCGGTCGTTGGTGACCGTGGTCTTCTTCGGCATCAGGCCGCTGACGTCGCCCTTGTTGTCGGCGGCGACGCGCTTCAGGCGGCAGATCGCCACCGGCTCGGCCTCGATCCGCCCACGCCGGCAGGCCGGCTCGCAAGGGCGGTCGCAGGTGCGGCCGAGGATCCCCGGGAAGACGTTGGACTTCCAGTTGACCATGTAGGCGTCGGCATTGCGGCCGGCGGCGATCAGGCGGATGTATTCGGGCACCGGCGTATGGGCCGGGCAGGCCCATTGGCAGTCCACGACCTTATGGAAGTAGTCGGGGTTGGCGATGTCGGTAGGTTGCACTTTTTAGGGCTCCAGAGCGTCCTTCGAGCCGCCGCCGGAGCAAGTCCGGCAACAGCCGGACGCTATCTTCCGGCGAGAGTGTCCGCTTCGTCCTCGAGGGCTTCCGCGATGTGGACCATTTCCTGGCTGATCTCGGGCATCGCGGTCTCTTCCGAGACGACCCGGCAGCGCCTCGCCAGCACCCGCAGCCGATCCGCGCTCATCGATTTCGCCGGCGCGCGCGCTCGCGCCGGAGCCGCCTTTCGCTTAGCGGTAGCCGTGGTCCGCATGCGTCTTCCCTCCCTCAGAGTCACTTCTTGTTAGGCACGTAGCCGAAGCGTTTTTAGAGAAGCACATTGGGGCGGCCCGTTTGAGGAGCCGGAGCCACCGCGAGATTGCCCCAAGGCGAGGCGGGCTGCAACGAAAGAGGCGCCGAAACGAAAGCGGCTAGGAGACGGCGTCACCACGCTGGACGGCCATCAGCTGGCGAATCAGCTCGATGCGCCGGCGGGTGACCGGGTAGCGCTGGGCCCGCTTCTTGGGCTCGGGCGCCGACATGCCCCAGCGCCGGGATGCCTGGCGCCAGAGCAGCATGACCTTGAGCCTGACCGCCGGATCCTGGAGGCGCTTTCGCACCCCCTCGATCGCCGCCCATCCCGCCGCCGCGGCGCGGTGGACCGGCTGCACCGGATTGCCGATCAGGCCCGGCCAGCCCAGCGCCGCCGATTCGAAATGCGGGGCGCAGAAGACCAGCAGCCTGTCGTGTTCGTGATCGCCATAGGCGTAATAGGTGCGCCTGGCTTCCGGATAGCGGGCGACGGCCCCAGGCTGGACCCCGAAGCTGGCGACGGCGGGCGCATCGCAGACGCAGCACTTCATGACCGAAGTCTATCACCACCCCTTGCCTTGCGTCCCGGGGGCCCCTGTGCTCTCCTCGGCTCGCCATGACCGCCTCGGCCCGCCAGCAGATCATGAAGCAGATCGCCGAACTCCGTCGGAAGATGGATCCGGACGTGCTGGACTCGGCCGAGCGCATGGCGCGCGCGCATCTGGGATTGCCGTCGAAGCCGAGCGAGGCGGTCCGCCTTTTCCAGCAGGCGATGTCCGGCAACGGCCGCCAGAAGGCCGAGATCCTGGCCGAGGTCGAGCGTCGCGTCGCCCAGATGAAGACCCGTCATTAGCGACGCCGCCGACGGCCGCTATCAGCGGATCGCCACACTCCTCTCCTTCCTGTTCGCGCCGACCATCGGCTATGCCGTCTCGCGCGGCTTCGACGGCTGGAGCCGTCACCAGCCTTGGGCGGAGACGATGCCCTGGCTCCGGTATGGCCTCGGCATGGCCGCGCTCGTCGCCGGCGGCTTCGCCGGCTACTGGGCGCTGCGCGGGCTCTTCCGGCTGCTGGCGCCGCTCTTCCCGCGCTGAAGCTCGGCGATCGTCCGGCCGAGCAGCTCGAAGTCGTCACGGCGGCCTGTGCCGCGCCGCCAGGCGAGGCCGATGCTGCGCGAGCGCGGATGGACGTCGAGCGGCCGGGTGACGAGGCCGGTGCCGCGCAGGATGCCGGCATCGACCGCCATCCACGGCATCAAGGTAACCCCGAGCCCGCCATCCACCATCTGCACCAGCGTATGCAGGCTGGTCGCCTCGACCGCGGTCCCGAGCGCGGTGTCGGCGAGGTTGCAGACCGAGAGCGCGTGCGAGCGAAGGCAATGCCCCTCGGCCAGCAGCAGCAGCGGCTCGGCCGCCAGGCGCTCGGGCGTGATCGCCGCCGATTTCGCCAGATCATGGGCCTTCGGCAGCGTCGCCAGGAACTCGTCCTCGAACAGATCCATGGTCTCGGCGGTGCCGCAGTCGCAGGGAAGCGCCAGCAGTAGCACGTCGAGCGCGCCCGACTCGAGCTGATCGACGATCCGCGCCGTCTGGTCTTCGACCAGCACCAGCTTCAGCTTCGGGAAGGCGCGCCGTAAGCCCGGCAGGACCCGCGGCAGCAGGAACGGGCCGATGGTCGGGATGACGCCGAGGCGGACGAGGCCCGACAGCGGCGCCCGCGTCGCCTGGGCCGCCTCCACCATCGCCTCCGCCCCTTCGAGGAGAAGCCGCCCGCGCCTCAAGACCTCCTCGCCGGCGGGGGTGAACAGCACCCGGCGCTTGCCGCGATCGACCAGGGTGACGCCGAGCGCCGTCTCAAGGTCCTTCACGCCTGCGCTCAGCGTCGACTGGGTCACGTTCACCGCCTCGGCGGCGCGGCCGAAATGGCCGGCGCGGGCGAGCGCATCCAGGTACTGGAGCTGGCGGAGGGTGGGCAGGCTAGCCATCGGCTTTTCCGATCATACCATACGAGATAACTCATTGGACCGATCAAGCATGACGCCAATATTAGATGCATTCCAATTCTCAACAAACCTCCCAAGGAGACTTCTCATGCTGACCGTCGGCGACACCTTCCCCGCCTTCGCCCTCAAGGGCGTCGTTTCCCGCGACATCAAGACCGCCTTCGCCGACTTCACCGAGGCGAGCGATGCCGGCAAGTGGAAGATCGTCTTCTTCTGGCCGAAAGATTTCACCTTCGTCTGCCCGACCGAGATCGCCGCCTTCGGGAAGCTCTCGGGCGAGTTCAAGGACCGCGACGCGGTGGTCTACGGCGTCTCGACCGACTCCGAGTTCGTGCACCTGGCCTGGCGCAACAACCACGCCGACCTGAGGGATCTGCCGTTCCCGATGCTGGCCGACATCAAGCGCGAGCTCTCCCAGACGCTCGGCATCCTCGACAAGAAGGAAGGCGTGGCGATGCGCGCGACCTTCATCGTCGATCCGGAAGGCGTCATTCGCTTCGTCTCGGTCAACGACCTCTCGGTCGGCCGCAACCCGCAGGAGGTCGTCCGCGTGCTGGACGGCCTCCAGACCGACGAACTCTGCCCCTGCAACTGGCAGAAGGGCGACGACGTCCTGAAGGCGGCTTAAACCATGAGCATTGAAGCGCTCAAGTCGCGGCTTCCCGACTATGCCAAGGACCTGAGGCTCAACCTCTCGTCCCTGGCGACGGAAGCGGTCCTGACCGAGCAGCAGCGGGCCGGGGCGTTCATCGCCTCGGCCCTCGCTTCCCGCCACGCGGACGTCATCGCCGCCATAACGGCCGAGTTCGGCCCGAAGCTGTCGGCGGAGGCCTTCGACGCGGCGAAGACGGCGGCGGCGATCATGGCCATGACCAACATCTACTACCGCTTCATCCACCTGGCCTCGGCGTCCGACTACGGGACGATGCCGGCCAAGCTCAGGATGAACGCGCTGGCGAAGCCCGGCGTCGACAAGGTCGATTTCGAGCTGTGGTCGATCGCGGTCTCGGCCGTCAACGGCTGCGGCATGTGCATCGACTCACATGAAAAAACGCTGCGCAGCCACGGCGTCACCGCCGAGGTGATCCAGGCGGTGGTCCGCATCGCCGCCACCGTCCACGCGGTCGCCGCCACCATCGGCGGCGAGGCGGCGCTGAGCGGCGAGTTCAGGGCGGCGGCGTAAGGCTCTCTCGAAACCCTCTCCCTTCGGGGAGAGGGTTTAGTCTTTTGGCTTCACGCCCCGCATCTTCAGCCGTTCCTTCATCCGGTCGAAGGCGGCACACATGGTCTCGGCCATCGGCGATTCCGTCGTGTTGTGGCCGGCCTGGTTGACGAAATGCAGCTCGGATTCGGGCCAGGCCTGGTGCAGCTGCCAGGCGAGCAGCGGGCGCGTCACCACGTCGTAGCGGCCCTGCACCAGGACGCAAGGCAGATGGCGGATCTTGTGCAGGTTGTCGCGCACATGGTCCGGCTTCAGGAAGGAACCCTGGGTAACGTAGTGGGTGAAGAAGCGCGCCAGCGGCACGCAGAGCTCGGGCGCCAGCAGCGACTTCACCATGTCGTCGGTGGCGTTGAAGGATTGCGTGCGGCCGGAGAATGTGCGGAGCGCGACCGAGGCCGGCAGATGCACGGCCGGATCCGGATCGATCACCCGCTTGTGGTAGGCCGCCAGCAGGTCGCCGCGTTCGGCCTCCGGGATGAAGCGGCTGAACTCGTCCCAGGCTTCCGGGAAGATGTTGCCGATGCCGTGGAACCAGAAGCGGATGTTCTCGGGATCCCCCATGGTGATGCCGTTCATCACGAACCCGAGGCAGCGCCCGGGATGCGCGATGCCGTAGATCATCGACAGCACGCTGCCCCACGACCCGCCGCTCACCAGCCACCTGTCGACACCGAAATGCCTGCGCAGCCGCTCGATATCGTCGACCAGGTGCCAGGTGGTGTTGTCCTTAAGCTCCGCCGTCGGTGTCGACTGGCCGGCGCCGCGCTGGTCGAACATGCAGATGTCGTAATAGGCCGGGTCGTAGAAGCGCCGGTAGAAGGGCCGCGTCGTGCCGCCCGGGCCGCCATGCAGGAAAACCACCGGCACGCCCTTGGGATTGCCGAGCCGCCACCATGCCAGCGCATGCGTGCCGTCGACCTGGAGCTTGCCGGACTCGCGCGGCTCGATCTCCGGATAGAGCTTCAGCGGATCGAGGGCCATCAGCGCGGCCTTTGGCCAGCGGCCTGAAGTCGCGCCTTCATCCGCTCGCAGGCGGCGGTCAGTGATTCAGCCAGCACCGGCTCGGTCGAGTTGTGGCCGGCCTCGACCACGATCTGCAGCTCCGCCTCGGGCCAGGCCTTCTTCAGCTTATAGGCGATCTCCGCCCGGGTCACGACGTCGTAGCGGCCCTGCACGATGATCCCCGGCAGGTGGCGGATCTTCGGCATGTTCTCGATCAGCTGGCCCGGCTTCATGAAGAAGCGGTTGACGCAGAAATGCGTGAAGAAGCGCGCCAGCGGCACGCACATCTCCGGTGCCAGGAGAGCGTTGACGCTTTCCTTGGTCGAACGGAACGACTGGGTCCAGCCGGAATATGTTCTTAGAGCATGCGCCGCCGGGAAGTTGATCTTGGGATCGTCGGAGGTCACGCGCCGGTAATAGGCCCCCAGCAGGTCGCCGCGCTCCTCCTCCGGCAGGAAGTTGGCGAAGGCTTCCCAGGCCTCCGGGAACAGGTTGCGGATGCCGTAGTACCACCAGTGGATCTCGTCGTCGCCGCCGGTGAAGATGCCGCGCACGATCAGGCCGAGGCAGCGCTCCGGATACGCCTGCGCATAGGCGAGCGAGAGGAAGCTGCCCCAGGAGCCTCCGGTCACCAGCCACTTCTCGATGCCGAGATGCTTCCGCAGCTTCTCGATGTCCTCGATCAGGTTCTGGGTGTTGTTGCCCTCGAGCTCGGAGAGCGGGGTCGAGCGGCCGCAGCCGCGCTGGTCGAACAAGGTCACGTCGAAGAAGTCGGGATCGTAGGTCCGCCGGTTCGCCGGCCGGATGCCGCCGCCGGGGCCGCCATGCAGGAACAGCGCCGGCACGCCCTTGGCATTGCCGACCCGCTCGAAATGGAGCGTGTGGCGGTTGTCGACGGCGAGCTTGCCGGTCTCCCGGGGCTCGACCTCGGGAAACAGTGGATGGCGTTCGAGCATGAGAGATCCCCGGTTGGGCGGTAGAAGATAGAGATGCTTTGAGTCAGCGCCAGGCGGTGATGGTAGCGCCGCCATCGGCCACCAGCACCTGGCCGGTGACGAAGGCACCCGCCTTGCTCGCCAGGAACACGGCGATGCCGGCGATGTCGTCGGGCTCGCCGATGCGGCGCAGCGGATAGCCCGAGATCGCCTTCTCGTAGAGCTCCGGGTTCTCCCAGAGATACTTGGCGAAGTCGGTGCGGACGAGGCCGGGGGCGATGGCGTTGACGCGGATGTTCTTCAGTCCCCATTCGACCGCGAGCTGGCGGGCGAGCTGGAAGTCGGCGGCCTTGGAGATGCCGTACATGCCGATGCTGCCCGATCCGCGCATGCCGGCGATCGAGGAGATGATGATCACCGCGCCGTCGCCGCGCGCCGCCATCTCCGGCACCGTCAGGTTGGCGAGCCAGAGGTTGGAGCGGACGTTGCTCGCCATCACCTTGTCGAAGATCGAGTCGGTGACCTCCGACAGCGGCCCGGCATGAGGGTTGATCGCGGCATTGCAGACCAGGATGTCGATCTTGCCGAAGGCGGCCTTCGATCCCGCGATCAGGGCTTCGACCGGCTCGCGGTGGCCGATGTTGCAGGCGATCGCCCTGGCCTTGCCGCCGGCCGCCTCGATCTCCGCCACCACCTCCTCGCAGGCGTCGAGCTTGCGGCTGGAGACGACGACCGAGGCACCGTGCTCGGCCATGGCGAGGCAGATGGCGCGGCCGATGCCGCGGCTGCCGCCGGTGACGACGGCAACCTTGCCGGTAAGGTCGAACAGCTTCACGCGGCGAAGATCTCCTTGATGCCGCGGCCGGCGTCCGCGATCGCCTTCCGGCCGAGCTCGAGCTCGCGGCTCATGTTCATGAAGCCGTGGATCACGCCGTTGTAGAGATCGAACTTGAACGGCACCTTCGCCGCCTGCAGCTTCTCGGTCAGCCGGATCGAGTCGTCCAGCAGCGGGTCCAGCGACGCCGCATTCACGTAAAGGCGCGGCAGGCCTTTGAGATCGGCCAGCAGCGGCGCCGCCCGCGTGTCGGGCGAGGACGGGTTGCCGCCGAGCCAGGCCTCCCAGAACCAGCGCATCCGCTCGGTCGAGAGATTATAGGCGCCGCTGCCGAAGCGCTTGTGGCTGTCGGTCTCGTGGTCGGGAGCGAGGCAGCCGTAGAAGAGCGCGCCGCCCTTGATCTGCTTGTGACCGCCGTCGCGGAGTCCTACCAGCAGACCCATCGACAGGTTGGCGCCGGCTGAGTCGCCCGCAGCGACGATGTTGTCGGGATCGAGATTGCGGGACGGCCCGTCGGAGCGGAGCCAGGCGACCGCTGCCATCGCATCGTCGTGCCCGGCGGGGAACGGATGCTCCGGCGCCAGGCGGTAGTCGAGGCCGAGCACCGCGGCACCGGTCTCGACTGCCAGCATCCGCATCAGCCGGTCATGGGTGTCGAGGTCGCAGAAGACCCAGCCGCCGCCATGCAGAAAGAGG
>CAMDFP010000248.1 GCA_945897335.1 Asaia bogorensis
GTTGACGCGGACGTCGTTGTATTCCCAGTGGGTGCCCGGCGCCTGGAGGGCGCGGAAGGTGCCCTTGGCCTTGCCGGCGCCTTCGGTCGCGAGGTTGCGGTTGCGGTCGACCATGTCCGGCTTGCCGAACAGCTCGCCCTCCCACTCGCTGGTCTGCTCCAGCAGATGGCGCCAGGTGATCGGGCGATTCTGCGCGGCATCGAAGCCGCCGTCCTTGACGAGATCGCCGACCGGCCGGTCGATGTCCTTGATCAGGCCGTCATCGACGGCAAGGCCGGTCACCAGCGCCAGATAGCTCTTGGTGACGCTGAAGGTCATGTCGGCACGCCTGGTGTCGCCCCACTCGGCGACGATGCGCCCGCCGCGCAGAACGATCCCGTTGGGGGCGCCGCGCTCGCGGGTCGGGCCGATGATCTCGTTCCACGGCGGCGGTTCGAAATGGCCGCTGTTCAGGTGGAGCGCGAGGTCGCGCGGCCACGGCGACTCGTTCGCCTGATGGAACTGGATCGCCTCGGCGAGCTTCGCTGAATCGAAGCCGGCGTCGGCGGGAGGCGTCGCCGCCCATTCGGTGCGGGTCGGGGTATATTTCATGGCGGCCGAGTTTAGCTGTCGCCGCCGCCGGCCGCTTGTCTTTCCTAACGCCGCCCGATCATGTGCCAGGAGCCCCCGATGAAGATCACCGCGTTCGAAACCGTCCAGCTCGGCGAGTTCCCGAACCTGCTCTGGCTGCGCATCCACACCGACCAGGGCCTGGTGGGCCTCGGCGAGACCTTCTATGCCGCCAGCACGGTCGCCTCCTACATCCACGAGGTCCTGGCGGAGAAGCTCATCGGCGCCGATCCGCTCAGGATCGACCGGATCTCCCGGCAGATCTCGCACGACTACACGATCGGCACCGGCTCGACCGGCGTCGAGATCCGTGCCGCCTCCGCCGTCGACATCGCGCTCTGGGACATCCTCGGCAAGCTCACCGGTCAGCCGATCCACCAGCTTCTGGGCGGCCTCTCGCGCGACCGCATCCGCATCTACAACACCTGCGGCGGCTATCACTACGGCCGCAAGCCCGCCAGCAAGATCGAAGACCGGTTCGGCATGACGCAGCAGCCCCCCGGCCCCTACGACGATCTCAACGCCTTCATGAACCGGGCCGACGAGCTGGCCGAAAGCCTGCTCTCCGAAGGCGTCACGGCGATGAAGATCTGGCCCTTCGACTGGGCGGCCGAGGCGAACGGCGGCAACAGCATCTCTCCCGCCGAGCTCGACAAGGCGATCGAGCCTTTCCGCAAGATCCGAAAGCAGGTCGGCCGGAAGATGGACATCATGGTCGAGCTCCACTCGCTGTGGAACCTGCCGACGGCGAAGAAGATCTTCTCGGCGCTCGAAGAGTTCGAGCCGTTCTGGTTCGAAGACCCGGTCAAGATGACCAACCTGGATGCGATCGAGCAGCTGGCGCGCTTCACGCGCGTGCCGATCTGCGCCTCGGAGACGCTGGCCGGGCGCATCGTCTTCAAGGACCTGATGGCCCGGAACGCCGCCGGTGTGATCATGCCCGATCTCGGCTGGGTCGGGGGCATCGGGGAAGCGAAGAAGATCGCGACCATGGCCGAGGCGCATCACCTGCCGGTAGCGCCGCACGACTGCGTCGGCCCGATCGTGCTCGCCTCGTCGATCCATCTGGCCCTGAACGCGCCGAACGCGCTGATCCAGGAGACGGTCCGCGCCTACACCTCGACCTGGTACAGGGACATCGTCACGGTGATGCCGACGCTCAAGGACGGCTACGCCTATCCGATGACTGGCCCGGGCCTCGGGACCGAGCTGCTTCCCGACCTGGACAAGCGGAAGGATGCCAAGGTCAGGTGGTCGAAGGCGACCTGACCATTCGGAACCCTCTCCCGGCGAGGCCGGGGGAGGGCAGGGTGGGGGCGAGCGATGCGAAGCATCGCGAGGTCGTCCACACCGAGCTTCCGCTACCTATTCCTCGCTTCGCTCGCCCCCACCCCAGCCCTCCCCCGCTTCGCGGGAGAGGGAGCGCAGCTCGCCTAGAGTCTTCGCCGATAGAAGTTGCGCTCCATATCGGGCAGGTAGCGCTCGAAGGCGAAGCCGGCCCTCTCGAGCACGCGCCGTGAGCCGATATTGTCCACATGCGAGAAGGCGACGAGCTCGGTGAGCGAGAGCTCGTCGCGGGCGACCGCGAGGCAATGGGCGACCAGCTCGCCGGCATAGCCCTTGCCCCAGGCCGACCGGGCGAAGGTGTAGGCGACCTCGATTCCCCAGCGGCGGTCGAACGGGTCCTCGTAAAGCCCGCCCCAGCCGATCGTCTCGCCCGTGGCCGTCTCGGTCACCAGCCAGGGCCCGCAGCCGACCCGGCGGCGATGGCGCTCATGCGCGGCGATGTGGCGGCGACAGGCCCGGAGGGTCTCGAAATGCAGCGTATAGCGCTGCGCCTCGGCGTCGCCGAAGAATTTCAGCATTGCCGGAGCGTCGGCGATCCTCGGCGGCCTGAGGCTCAGCCGCGGGGTCTCAAGCGCCATCGGCGAGATGGGCGAACTCGGCAACCACCTGCTCATAGACCTGCCGCTTGAAGGGAACGATGTGAAGCGGCAGCTCCCGCATCTCCGACCAGCGCCAGCGCGCGAACTCGGGATGGTGGGTTTCGAGGTCGATGTCGGCGTCCGAGCCTAAGAAGCGGAAGGCGAACCACTTCTGTGCCTGGCCACGGAACCGGCCGTGCCAGAGCTGCCCGCGGAGATCGTCGGGAAGGTCATAGGAAATCCAGCCGGCGCTCTCGGCCAGGAACTCCGCCTTGTCGGTACCGGCCTCCTCCCTGAGCTCGCGCCGGGCGGCTTCCAGGGGCGTCTCGCCGTCGTCGATGCCGCCCTGCGGCATCTGCCAGGCGCCGGGGGTGCCGATGCGCTCGCCGACGAAGACGCGGCCCGAGCGGTCGAGAAGCATCACGCCGACGCAGGGGCGATAGCCCGGCTGGGGCCCGGTCATTGTGGCTGGCGGTCGACCGTAGCGGTGATCGGCACCAGCACCAGGCCCTTCTCCTCGAGCGTCTCGGTCCAGCGGGCGACCCGCTCGATGGTGACGGGATAAGGCTGGCCGATGCCGATGGCGATGCCGCTCTCCTTGGCGATCCGCTCGAGTTCCGAAAGCCGTGTATCGATGGCGCCGCGCGAGGCTTCGAGGTCGAGGAAGCGGTTGCCGTAGGCGCGCGGCAGGCCGACCGCAGCCGACATCTGCTGGACCAGCGACTTCGGCGTGCCGCGGCCGTCGACGTAGAGGAGGCCGCGGCGGCGGAGCAGGGTCAGGACCGGCTGGAGCTGCTCCTCGTTGGCGAAGAAACGCCCGGCGGTGGTGGTGACGACGCCGACATAGCCCGGAACCCGGCTCAGCACATATTCGAGACGGTCGAGATTCTCGGCCGTGCTGAGCGACGCCAGCAGGGTGAAGGGGCCGGGATCGTTGCGGGGGAACTCCGGCGGCTCGCTTGGCGCCGCCATCAGCGTCTCATGGCCGGCGGCCCGCGCCTCTTCCACCAGTTCCGGCACCCTGGCGCCATAGGGCGTGAAGGCCAGGGTCACGGCGCCGGGCAGCTGCTGGATCGCCGCGGTCGACGCCGCAGCGGAAAGTCCGAGATCGGTGATGATGATGGCGACGCGCGGCCGCTTGTCGGCCTCGTCGTAGGGCCGGCTATAGACCTTCCATGCCTGCCGGCCGTCTTCCGCGATGATCGGAAGCGGGCCCTTCGGACCCTGCTCGACCATGCCGGGCTCCGGCGCCTTCTTGAGCGACACCGGCGGCCCGAAACGACCGGTGCGTGCCGGAGCCGGCGGAGCCGCTGCTGGTGGCGAGGCGGCGCCTGAGGCGGGCGGTGGCGGCGGAGTATTGGCGGCCATCGACGGCAGGCTGACCTGCGGTCCGGCGGCGGGCTTCCCTTCCTTCGGCGGCTCGGCCGCGGGAGCGGCGGCCTCCTTGGCCGCCTCCTTCGTCTCGGCGGGCGGGTCTTCTGCGACCGGCTTCCCGTCGAGAGACACCATCACGCGAGGGACCTGGACCACGCGGCGGCTCACCGTCTCGTCGCCGTGCAGCGCCAGCCAGGCGCCGAGCCCGGTCAGGCCGGCGATGACCACCAGCGTGCCGACGGCGGGCCCGCTCGGCCGGGGAATCGCCGGCAGCCGCGGCAGCGGGATGCGGAAGCGCCGGCGCTTCGTTTCCGAAGCCTCCGGCTCATCCGCAACATCCTCGCTCTCCGCCGCTTCGGGCGGCGGTGCCTTCTTTCGTCGGAACAGCTTGCTAAGGAAGCTCAATTCACCACGCGCTGCTGGTAGAGGGCGATGCCGTGCAGAAGGTCGAGGGCGCGAGCGAGCTGGTAGTCCTCGCCCGAGACCTGCGGCTGCACCTCGGCCGCCGGAGCACCGGGAGCCGGCGGCGCCGCCGACGGAGCCGGAGCCGGCGTCGCCGGTGCGCCCGGACGCGGCTCGACGCGGCCCTGGCCCGAGTTGCTGAACGCGCCCTTGAGGTCGCCCTCCCGGCGCTTCTTGGCTTCCTCGACCGTCTCGAAGCGCTGGGCCGGAACGTCGATGTCAGGCTCGATCCCCTTGGCCTGGATCGAGCGGCCTGACGGCGTGTAGTAGCGCGCCGTGGTCAGGCGGATGGCGCCGCTTCCGGGCAGCGGAATGATCGTCTGCACCGAGCCTTTGCCGAAGGACTTGCCGCCGAGAATGATGGCGCGGCGGTGGTCCTGGAGCGCGCCGGCGACGATCTCGGACGCCGAAGCCGAGCCGGCATTGATGAGGACGACCACCGGCAGGCCGTCGGTGAGGTCGCCGGCCTTGGCGTTGTAGCGGGTCGCGTCGTCGGTGCGCCGGCCGCGGGTCGAGACGATCTCGCCCTTGTCGAGGAAGGCGTCGGAGACGCTGACCGCCTGATCGAGCAGGCCGCCCGGGTTGTTGCGGAGGTCTAGAACGTAGCCCTGCAGCTTCTGGCCGGCGTCCTTCTTGATCGTCTCGACGGCGCGCTTGAGGCCGTCGTTGGTCTGCTCGTTGAAGGTGGTGATGCGGATGTAGCCGACATTGCCGGCCTCGATCCTGGAGCGCACCGACTGGATGCGAACGACGTCGCGCTTGATCGAGACGTCAAAGGCCTCGCGGCCCTCGCGCCGGATGGTCAGCTTGATCGCCGAACCGACCGGGCCTCGCATCTTCTCGACCGCCTCGTTCAGGGTGAGGCCCTGGATCTGCTCGTCGTTGAGGTGGGTGATGAAGTCGCCCGGCTTGAGGCCGGCACGCGCGGCCGGCGTGTCGTCGATGGGCGAGACCACCTTGACGAAGCCCTGCTCCATCGTGACCTCGATGCCGAGCCCGCCGAATTCGCCGCGGGTCTGCACCTGCATGTCGCGGAAGGTCTTGGCGTTCATGTAGCCCGAATGCGGATCGAGCGCGGTCAGCATGCCGTTGATCGCGGCCTCGATCAGCTCCTCGTCCGTCTGCTTCTCGACGAAGTCGGCGCGCACGCGCTCGAAGATCTCGCCGAACAGGTTCAGCTGACGATATGTCTCGCTGGTATTGGCGCCGGTACTCTGTTGAGCCCCGATGGGGGACGACAGGAACGCGAACGCGGTCGCGCCGAAGGCGATCGCCGCGACGCCGAGAAAACGCTTCATCCGCTCACCTTGCCAGTGCCAGCAGCCAACCAGGGTTGAGGGTTGATCGGGTGACCCTGACGGCGCAGTTCCAGGTACAGCCGGGGATTGCCCTCCGTCGCCGGACTCATGGCCCCAACCGGTTCACCGGCCAGAACCCATTGCCCGACGCCGCCGTCAATTCGCCCCAGACCGGACAGGAGGGAATGATATCCCTCGCCATGTTCGATGATCAATATAAGCCCATAGCCTCTGAAGGGCCCCGCGAAAAGGATGCGCCCGTCATATGGCGCAACTACGGCAGCGCCGGCGCGGGCCTCGTAGACCAGTCCCTTGGCCGGCTGGCTCTGCTCGTCGGGCTCGCCGAAGCGGAGAGAAAGGCGTCCGGCGACCGGGGTCGCCACCAGGCCGCGGGCCTCGCCAAATGGGCGTGTAAGCTCGGCCGGCGGGGGTAAGGCCACCACGGCCGGCGGGGTCGCGACCGAGGGCTGCGGCGGCGGCGGAGCCGGCATCGGACCGGGCGGCGGCGGCTTCGGAATCGGCTGGAAAGAGGAGAGGAGACGGACCTGCTCGTCCTCGCGGGCGCGCCGCTCGGCTTCCAGGCGGTCGATCAAATCCTTGAGATCGCGGGCTGCGGTGGTCAGCTCCTGCATCCGGCGGGCGAGCCGTTCGGCCTCGCCCTCGGTCCGCTGGAGAACGACGGCCTTCCGTTTCAGGAGGCGATCCAGCCTGTCTTCCTCGGCTTCGAGGGCCGCGAGCGCGGTCTCGCGCTGGGCGCGCTGCTCTCGCATCCGCGTGCGGGTTTCGGCGAGCCGGGAGAGGTCGGCGGCGAGCGAGTCGGCCTGGCGCTCGATCTCCGGCCGGGCCGCGTTCAGCAGGATCGCGCCCTGGACGGTCTCGCGCGGGCTGAGCGGAAGCGCGAGCAGCGCCTCCGGCGGCACCCTGGCCCGGCGCAGAAGGGCGGTCACCACCTCGGCGAGCTCCTGTCGTCGCCGCTCGAGCGCGGCCGTCATCCGGCCTTCATCGTCCCTCAGCGCCTCCAGGCGCTCGTCGATCTGCAGGACCTCCTGTCCATGGGCCTGGGCGGCGCGGGCCGCCTGGATCTGCTCGGCCCGGATCTCGGTGACTTCGCGGGCGAGCGCATCGGCGCGGCGAGTCGCATCGGCAAGCCGCTCGCGGTCGGCGGCGATCGCGCGCTCGACCTCGCCGAGGCGCTGCGGAGCGGCGTCCTCGGCACGGAGACCGGCAGCGGGAACCCCTGCAAGAAGCAGCAGAAGTAGCGGTAGCTCAGTCCGCCGCACGATGCTCGGCCGATCGGCGCAGCAGCGAGCGGCCGGTCATCTCCGCCGGCTTGGGCAGCCCCATCACGTCCAGCAGGGTCGGGGCCACGTCGGCGAGCTTGCCGTTGGCGAGCCCGGCGCCGCTGCCGGCGCCGAGCAGCATCGCCGGCACCAGGTTCAGCGTATGCGCGGTATGCGGCTGCCCGGTCTCGTGATCCCGCATCTGCTCGGCATTGCCGTGATCGGCGGTTACCAGCATCGCGCCGCCGGCCGCCTCGACCGCCTCGGCGACCCGGCCGACGCAGGCATCCACCGCCTCGACCGCCTTCACCGCGGCGGCGATGTCACCGGTATGGCCGACCATGTCGGTGTTGGCGTAGTTGACGACGATCAGGTCGAAGGTGCCGGCGCGAATCGCCTCCACCAGCCTGTCGGTCACCTCGGGCGCCGACATCTCGGGCTTCTGGTCGTATGTCGCGACCTTCGGCGAGGGCACGAGGATGCGGGTCTCGCCGGGAAACTCGGTTTCCTCGCCGCCATTGAAGAAGAAGGTGACGTGCGCGTATTTCTCGGTCTCGGCGATCCTGAGCTGCTTCAGGCCGGCGCTCGAGACGATCTGGCCCAGCGTGTGGGCGAGCGAGCCGGGCAGGAACAGCGTGTCGAGGAAGCGGTTGAGGTCGGTCGAGTACTCGGTCAGGCCGAGCGCGGCGGCGAGCTTCGGCAACCGCGGCCGGGCAAAGTCCTTGAAATCCGGGTCGAGCAGCGAGG
>CAMDFP010000249.1 GCA_945897335.1 Asaia bogorensis
GGATAGTGCCGGCGCGCCCGTCTGACGGCAATCGTCCGGCGTGGATCGGCTCAGTCCGGCATCTTCCAGGCGGGATTTCGAAAGGCCTGGAACTCAAGTTTGTAGCCGTTGGGATCGGCGGCGAAGAAGCAATAGACATCGAAGCTCGAATGATAGGCTGGCGTTTCCAGGATGGTGACGCCACGCGCCTTCAGGAGCGCATGCCACTCGTCGACATCCTTTGTGACCATAGTGATCACCACGCCCTTGGGCTCGACGAAACGGCCCGGGCGGACCTGGCAGACGCCGAGGAAGGAGGTCGCCGAGGTCTTGTAGATGCGGCAACTGCCTTGGTCGAGCACCTGCTCGAGCCCGAGCGTCTCGCCATAGAAGCGCGCGGTTCCCTGGAGATCGTGGGTATAGATCCAGGTCACTTGTTGAGAGATCGACGGGCGTTCCATGGGTTTCTCTTCAGGCACGATCATCGGGCCGGACATCGTGCACCTTTTCATCGTGACCGCGCCGGCTCGATATGAAGACCAGCGCCATCAGCCCGCCGCCGACGGCGAGCGAGAAGATCACGCCGAGAATGAGCGCGATCCAGCCATGGACGCCGATCGCAACGGAATCGAGACCGGCCAGGAGCCATGCCGCACCGGCGAGCGCCAGCAGCAGCATCACGACGAGAGACGCGATGAGAAATCCGACTTTCAGTCGTAGGCGCCCATGACGTTCTGGTCGACGTCGATCACCGAGCCGGTCACCAGCTCGGCCGAGTCGGAGAGAAGATACACCGCCAGCACGGCAGCGTCCTTCGGCTTCAAGAGTCGGCCGAAGGGCTGGCTCTTCTCGGCAATCTCCAGCCAGTTGTCGGGCTGGCCTTCGAGCTTCTTGATCGCGTGCTCGCCGGGCGTGTCCATCCATCCGATGTTGAGGCCGTTGACCCGGATGCGCTGCTTGCGGAGCGCATTGGCGGTGTTCTTGGTCAACGTGGCGAGCGCGCCCTTGGACGAGGAATAGGCGGTGAGGAAGGGCTGCCCGCCATGGCTCGACATGGTGATGATGTTGACGATGCTGCCGGGCATCTTCTGGTCGCGAAGCCGCGTCGCGATCTCCTGGGTCAGGATGAAAGGCGCACGGACATTGACCGCATAGAGCAGGTCCCAGAGCTCGACCGAGGTGTCGAAGATGGTGCCGCGGTCGGTCAGGCCGGCGGCATTGACCAGCCCATGGATGGTCGGGAATTTCTTCGCGCCCTCGCTGACGACCCGGCGGGTGGCGGCGGGGCCGGCAAGATCGGCGGCGACGAAGATCGCGGGACAGATCTTCGAGATGTCCTTGGCGACGGCATCGCCACGCACCTGGCTGCGGCCGGTGAGCACCAGGCCCGCCGCGCCGGACTCGGCGGCGGCACGTGCGACGCTCTCGCCGACCCCCTGGGTCGCGCCGGTGACGAGGATGACCTTTCCGGCGAGGCTCAGCTTCACTTCTTGAACTTCTTTTCCAGTTCCTTGACCTTCACCGCCGCCTTGGTCTTGAGCGAGGCCAGCGCCGCCTCGGCGAGGACAAGGGCCTGGCGGCCGTCCTCGGCGCCGACGGGCATCCGCTTCTTGCCCTTGACCGCCAGCAGGAACGCCGAGAGCTCGGCCCGGTAAGCCTCGGCATAGCGCTCAAGGAAGAAGTAGAGCGGCTTGTCGGTGGAGATCGACTTCTCGTTGGCGAGCTCGACCGAGGTCTGCACGTGGTTGCTGGCCATCAGCCGGCCCTTGGACCCGTGCACCTCGATGCGCTGGTCGTAGCCGTAGGTGGCGCGACGGCTGTTGTTGATGTGGCAGAGCTTGCCCGAGGCCGTCCGCATGATCACCATCGCCGAGTCGACGTCGCCGAGCTTGCCGACCTGCGGGTCGACCAGCGCGCTGCCGGTGGCGAAGACCTCGACCGGCTCCTCGCCGAGCAGCCAGCGTGCCATGTCGAAGTCGTGGATGGTCATGTCGCGGAACTGGCCGCCCGAGACCTTGAGATAGGAGAGCGGCGGCAGGCCGGGATCGCGGCTGGAGATGATCACCTGCTCGACCAGGCCGATCTCGCCTTCGGCGAGCCGGTTGTGAAGCGCGCGGAAGGACGGGTCGAAGCGGCGGTTGAAGCCGACGAACATCGGCACCCGCGCCTTCTCGACTTCGATGAGGCACTGGTCGACGCGCTTCAGCGAGAGGTCGATCGGCTTCTCGCAGAAGATCGCCTTGCCGGCCTTGGCCGCGCGGATGACCAGATCGGCGTGGGTGTCGGTGGAGGACGCGATGATCACCGCCTGCACGCGCGGATCGCCGAGCGCGGCTTTGGCATCGGAGACCTGGGCGCCGGTGCGGTCGGCGATCGCCTTCGCGGCGGCGGCGTTCACATCGACGACGTGGAGGAGCTTCGCCTCCCCGCTCCGAGCCATGTTGTCGGCATGGATGGCGCCGATCCGTCCGGCTCCGAATTGGGCGATATTGATCATGGGTCCCCCTCGTCCTCGGGGCTTTCCGCCCCCGTCGGGTTGGGGATGAATCCGCAAAACGGCAGGCAGGTCAAGGTGTTCGGGTCAACCCTCCCTGAAGAGTGAAGGTTTCTCGCCTGGAACATCCGGGGAACGTCGGTCGATCCGGCGAATCCCCCTTCACCCCGCTCCCTGAACTCGCGCTATCTTCGCCGCCGCTGCCTTGACCCCGGAGACCGCCGCCATGGCCGACGCCTTCATCTGCGATGCTATTCGCACGCCCATCGGCCGCTTCGGCGGCGCCCTTTCCTCGGTCCGCACCGACGACCTCGGCACCCTCCCCCTGAAGGCATTGATGGCCCGGAACACGGGCGTCGACTGGCAGGCCCTCGACGAGGTGCTCTATGGCTGCGTCAACCAGGCCGGCGAAGACAACCGCAACGTCGCCCGCATGGCGCTCCTGCTCGCCGGACTGCCGGCCACCGTGGCGGGCGCCACCATCAACCGGCTCTGCGGCTCGGGCCTGGACGCGGTCGGCTCGGCTGCCCGCGCCATCAAGGTCGGCGAAGTCGATCTGGTCATCGCCGGCGGGGTCGAGAGCATGAGCCGCTCGCCCTTCGTCATGCCCAAGGCGACGGAAGCCTTCTCGCGGAATGCCGAGATCTACGACACCACCATCGGCTGGCGCTTCGTCAACAAGCTGATGAAGGAGAAGTACGGCGTCGACTCCATGCCGGAAACGGCGGAGAACGTCGCGGCCGAGTTCCAGGTGAGCCGCGCCGACCAGGACGCCTTCGCGCTCCGGAGCCAGGCTCGCGCCTCCGCCGCCATCGAGTCCGGCCGTCTCGCCGAGGAGATCGTGGCGGTGACGATTCCGGCACGGAAGGGCGACCCGACCATCGTCTCCCGCGACGAGCACCCGCGCGCCACCTCGATCGAAGCCCTGGCGAAGCTGCCGGCGCCGTTCCGGAAGGACGGCACTGTGACCGCCGGAAATGCATCGGGCGTCAACGACGGCGCCTGCGCTGTTCTGATGGCCTCCGAGGCGGCGGTGAAGCGCCACGGGCTCACGCCGCGTGCCCGCGTGCTCGGCATGGCGACCGCCGGCGTCGAGCCCCGGATCATGGGCATGGGTCCGGCGCCCGCGACCCAGAAGCTCCTGGCCCGCCTCGACCTCAAGATCGGCGACATCGACGTGATCGAGCTGAACGAGGCCTTCGCCGCCCAGGCTCTCGCCGTCACCCGCCAGCTCGGCCTTGCCGACGACGCTGCCCATGTGAATCCGAACGGCGGCGCCATAGCGCTCGGCCATCCACTCGGCGCCAGCGGCGCTCGCCTGGCTACGACCGCGACCTACGAGCTGATGAAGCGAGGCGCCAAGCGCGCCATCTGCACCATGTGCATCGGCGTCGGCCAGGGCATCGCGCTGGCGATCGAGCGGGTGTGAGCCACGATGTGGCGCGACGGAGTCAAGGTCGTGCGGGCCTAGGTGCTGGCCGATGCACGCGTCAGCTCCGGCAACGGGCGCGCCACGGTCTTTGATTTCGTCGGCAGCGGCGGCAAAGCGACCTGGATCGAGCCGGTCGAGTTCCTTGTCGTCCGCAGCGACAACGAGCGGATCGTGAACCCGCTCCGCGACGACCCGGTCGAGCGGCCGGAGTACGTCGGCTAGACCTTCGTCACCTGGATGATCGCGTCTTTCCGCTTCAGCAGGTCGGGCTGAAGTTCGGTGCCGAGGCCGGGGCCGGTCATCGGGTAGACGAAGCCCTTCTCGAGCCGGGGCAGCACCGTCACCAGGTCCTTGTACCAGGTCGCCAGATAGGCCCGGACGACCTCCTGGAAGATCGCGTTTGGCAGATGCATGGCGATGTGCACCGACGCCGTCAACACCACCGGCCCGGTGCAGTCATGCGGCGTGATCGGCTTCGAGAAGGCTTCCGCCATCGCGCCGATCTTGCGGGCTTCCGAGATGCCGCCACACCAGCCGATGTCGAGCATGACGATGTCGGCGGCCTCCTGCACCAGCAGGTCGCGGAACTGCGTGCGTGTCGCCAGGGTCTCGCTGGCGCAGACTGGGAGCCCGGAGAGCCTGCGGTACTCGGCCAGCGCCGGGATCGCGTCCATCTTGATCGGGTCTTCCGACCACAGCGGCTCGTAGGGTTTCAGCGCGCGCGCGATCTTGAGGGCGGCGGTCAGGCCCCACATCGAATGCAGCTCGGCCGCGACCTCGATCTTGTCGCCGACGGCCTTCCTGATGCGATCGAAGGGCTCCATCGCCACCTTGAGGTCGGCTGCGGCGATGTCGATCCCACCGGTGCGCGCGGCGAAGGGATCGACCGGCCAGATCTTCATCGCCTGGAAGCCTTCCTCGATCAGGCTCTGCGCCAGCTCCTCGGGCCGATGGACGAAGTTCATCTGGTCGTCGTAAGGGCCGTTCGGCGTCGGCGCTGGCTCCCACGGCACATACTCGGTGCGCGTCGCGCCCTTGGCGTTGTAGCTGTAGCCGGCGCAGGTGTTGTAGGCGCGGATCTTCTCGCGGCTCAAGCCACCGAGAAGCTGGTGGATCGGCTGGCCGGTCACCTTGCCGAACAGATCCCACAGCGCGATGTCGATGGCGGAGGCAGCGCGCACCTCGGCCGAGGTGCTGCCATAGCCCAGATAGTTCTGCAGCAGGTGACGCGAGTGGCGCTCGATCGCCAGCGGGTCGGCGCCGAGGAGATAGGGCGCGACCTGGTCGTGGAGATATGCAGCGACCGTATCGGCACCGCGGAAGCTCTCGCCGAGGCCGATCAGGCCTTCATCGGTGTGGACGCGGACCCAGAGGAGATTTCGGCGGTCCGGGACCTGGACCGTCTCGAGCGCGGTGACCTTCATCTGGGACTCCTCGGATTCATGCGGCGGCGCGGGCGAGACGGCGGACGCGGGCCTGCATGTAGATCCAGGCGAACGATGTCGCGACACGGTGGAGCCGACCCTGCGGTTCGAGACCGATCGCCTTGAACGCCATGGCGAGGCCGCGCTCGACATGAGGGCGGCGATAGACCGCATAGGCACGGCGCGCATAAGCGCGGTTCGAATGATCGTGGTCGTAGGTGCCGTTCTCGTTGGCGGCATGCCAGGCGAACGCCAGCTCGTCGTCCTCCGACTCGGTTATGCGGCCGGCGGCGACCCTGAGGCGCCCCCAGAAACCTAGCCCCTCGCGGGCGACGTAGCGGTCGAGATGGGAATAGAAAAGCTTGTAGTGGCGGAGCTCGTCGGCGGCGATCTTGCGGCAGATAGCCTGGAACACCGGCTCCTCCGCCTGGTCGGCGAGCGCGGTGTAGTAGGAGCTGGTGCCGACTTCGACCATGCACCGTGCGACCAGCTCGCCGGCCCGGCTGCCGCGGACGGAATCGGCTGCATCGAGCGGCAGCTTGATCACCTCGGCGAAGCGGGCGAAGGCGCCGTCGAAGTCGAAGCCGGGATCGGCGAGACAGGCCCAGCGGCCGAGCGCCATGCCGTGCTGGATCTCTTCCGCGCCCCAGGTGCGGGCGGCCGCCTGCATCTCGGGATCATCGGCGAAGACGTTGCAGAGATATGTGGCGTAGTCGCCGCCGTTGCGCTCGACCAGGCTCGCCGCCTTGGCAACGGCGAGCAGGTCGGCGTCGACCTTGGACGGCTCGAACCGTTCCCAGGGAATGTCGTCGAGGGTCCAGCGTGACATGGCGGAAATATGAAGGGCCGCCCTTACCGGAGCAAGGCGGCCCTCGTTAAAAATCAGGGAAAACGGGTGCTTAGGCCGCGGCCTTCAGCTCCGCGTCGGCGGCTTCGATGGCTTCGGCGATCTGGGCCCGCTCGGCATCGGACTTGGCGGCGGCGAGATCGTCCTTGAGCGCCTTGATCCGGGTCTCGACCGCGGCGCGGTCGATGTCGGCGACCAGCACCGCCCGCTCGGCAAGGACCGTCAGGCGCTCGGGCGTCACCTCGGCGAAGCCTCCGGCGACGAAGATCCGTTCCTTGACCTTGCCGCCCTCATAGACCTCGAGCACGCCGGGCTTGAGCGTCGAGAGGAACGGCGCGTGCCGGGGAAGCACGCCGAACAGGCCTTCGCTTCCCGGCACCACCACCATCTCGACCTGCTCCGAAAGAAGCAGGCGCTCCGGCGTGACCAGCTCGAACTGGGTGGTCTCGGCCATGATCAGGCGACCTCGGCCGCCATCTTCTTGGCCTTGGCGACTGCCTCTTCGATCGTGCCGACCATGTAGAAGGCCGCCTCGGGCAGGTCGTCATAGTCACCGGCGACGATCCCCTTGAAGCCCTTGATGGTGTCTTCGAGGCTGACCAGCACGCCCGGCGTGCCGGTGAAGACCTCGGCGACATGGAAGGGCTGGGAGAGGAAGCGCTGGATCTTGCGAGCGCGGGCGACGGTGAGCTTGTCCTCTTCGGAGAGCTCGTCCATGCCCAGGATCGCGATGATGTCCTGAAGCGATTTGTAGGTCTGCAGCACGCGCTGCACGTCGCGGGCGACCTTGTAGTGATCGTCGCCGACGACGCGGGGGTCGAGAATGCGGGACGTCGAGTCGAGCGGATCGACCGCCGGGAAAATGCCGAGCTCGGCGATCTGGCGAGACAGCACGGTGGTCGCATCCAAGTGCGCGAACGAGGTGGCAGGCGCGGGGTCGGTCAAGTCGTCGGCGGGCACGTAGATGGCCTGCACCGAGGTGATCGAGCCCTTCTTGGTCGAGGTGATGCGCTCCTGCAGCGTGCCCATGTCGGTCGCCAGCGTCGGCTGATAGCCCACCGCCGACGGGATGCGGCCGAGCAGCGCCGACACCTCGGAGCCTGCCTGGGTGAAGCGGAAGATGTTGTCGATGAAGAGGAGCACGTCCTGGCCCTCTTCGTCGCGGAAGTACTCGGCGAGGGTGAGGCCGGTCAGGCCGACTCGGGCGCGAGCACCCGGCGGCTCATTCATCTGGCCGTACACCAGCGCCACCTTCGAGCCCGGGCCGTCGAGCTTGATGACGCCCGACTCGATCATCTCGTGATAGAGGTCGTTGCCCTCGCGGGTGCGCTCGCCGACGCCGGCGAATACCGAGTAGCCGCCGTGCGCCTTCGCGACGTTGTTGATCAGCTCCATGATCGTCACGGTCTTGCCGACCCCGGCACCGCCGAACAGGCCGATCTTGCCGCCCTTGGCATAGGGTGCCAGCAGGTCGATGACCTTGATGCCGGTCACGAGGATCTGCGACTC
>CAMDFP010000250.1 GCA_945897335.1 Asaia bogorensis
ACGGAGCCTGTGTCACGACCCCCCACCCTACCCTCCCCCACGACGGGGGGAGGGGATCAAATCATCACCCTCCCCCTTGATGGGGGAGGGTAGGGTGGGGGTGATCCTTCCTTTCCGAAGAGCCTCTGATGCCCTCCCTCGATCCCCGCCACTTCTCCGCCACGCCCGCCGAGGCCGACGAGAAGTTCGCCGCCGCCTGCCGCAAGGCCGGCGTCTCGCCCGTCATCTTCACCCACCCGCTGAAGGGGCCGGACGGCGAGAGCCTCGCCACCCTGCTGGCCGAGGTCGGGCCGCCGGAAGCACGGAAGTCGCTGATGGTGGTCTCGGGCACGCATGGCATCGAGGGCTATGCCGGCGGCGGCATCATGTGCCACCTGCTCTCGAACCCGGGCGAGATCCGCCTGCCGGCCGACACCAGCCTGGTCTTCGTCCACATGATCAACCCCTGGGGCCTCGCCTGGAACCGGCGCGAGAACGAGGACAACGTCGACCTCTTCCGCAACCTGCTCTATTGCGACCCGCCCTATGCGGAGAACCCGGGCTTCGACGCCATCGCCGAGTTCCTGACCCCGGCCGCCTGGAGCGGGCCCGAGCGCGAGGAGGCCGACCGCCGGCTCGCCTCCTTCGTCCAGCAGAACGGCGAGCGCGAGCTGATGCGGATCATGCGGGCCGGCCAGCACAAGCACCCGAAGAGCCTGACCTATCACGGCCGCGGGCCGACCTGGTCGAAGCGCGTCGTCGACCGCGTCATCGACGGCTGGCTGTCGAAGGCGAAGGCGGTGGCGACCCTCGACATCCACACCGGCTACGGCCCCTCCGGCGAGGGGCTGATCATGAGCTATGCGCAGGAGGGGTCGCCGGGCCTGGCCTGGCTTCGCGAATGGTATGGCGAGGTCCACGTCGCCGGCCACGATCCGCTGATCCCGACCCATGCGCGCTGGCCCTACGACATCGTCGCCGACCGGGTGCCCGGCGCGAAGGTGCGGACGGTGGCGCTGGAATACGGCTCGTCCGACACCAACGAGCTCTCCTTCGACCTGGTCAGGGCGGCGAACTGGCACCACCTCCGCGGCGATCCCACCTCGCCCGAGGCGCGTGCGATCCAGAAGCAGTTCCGCGCCCGCTTCTACGTCGAGACCGACGACTGGAAGACCCGCGTGCTCCGCCGTGGCATCGAGGTGTTCGAGAAGACGCGGGACGGGCTCGAGGCGTGGGCGAAGGCGATCTGAGGCGGCGCCGACGCCAGGGTTGCCTCCTCGGGCCGCCCTCGCCATGTTAGCCCCGATTCCCCTCTTCCTCGCGAGCGTGCATGTCAGATCCGCGTCCTCAGACCGATGTCGCCATCATCGGCGCCGGCCCCGTCGGCCTCTTCGCCGTGTTCGAATGCGGCATGGTGAAGGTGAAGACCCATGTCATCGACGCTCTCGACATGCTGGGCGGGCAATGTGCCGCCCTCTATCCGGAGAAGCCGATCTACGACATCCCCGGCCATCCGCGCATCGATGCCCAGGTGCTGGTCGACAAGCTGGCCGAGCAGGCGGCGCCGTTCAATCCGACGTATCATCTCGGCCAGCAGGTGGTGACGCTGACCCGCGCCGAGGGCGGCTTCGTGCTGGGCCTCGCCGGCGGAAGCGAGATCGAGGCCAAGGCGGTGATCGTCGCCGCCGGCGTCGGCGCCTTCGGTCCCAACCGCCCTCCGCTCGCCGGCATCGAGGCCTATGAAGGGACCAGCGTCCACTACCTGGTGAAGCGGCGGGAAGACTTCCGCGGAAAACGCATCGTCATCGCCGGCGGCGGCGATTCCGCCGTCGACTGGGCGCTGTCGCTCTCGGAAGTCGCTGCGCAGACGATGGTGGTGCATCGACGCCCGAAGTTCCGGGCCGCGCCCGAGAGCGAGGCCCGGCTCAAGGCGCTGGCCGATGCCGGCAAGATCGAGCTGGTGGTGCCCTATCAGCTGAAGGGGCTGGAAGGCGCGAACGGGCAGATCAGCCATGTGATCGTCTCTACCCTCGACGGGGCAGAGCGCGCGCTCGCCTGCGACGCGCTGCTGCCCTTCTTCGGGCTCTCGATGAATCTCGGGCCGATCGCCGAATGGGGCCTGAAGCTGCAGAAGGGCCAGATCGAGGTGCAGCCGTCGACCTGCGAGACCAGCGAGTCCGGCATCTTCGCCATCGGCGACGTGGCGCAATATCCCGGCAAGCTGAAGCTGATCCTCTCGGGCTTCGCCGAGGCGGCGGCGGCGGCGCACGCGATCCGCGCGCTGGTCTATCCGGGCGAGGTCTTCCACTTCGAATACTCGACCACCCAGGGCGTGCCCGCTGCCTGAGCCGTCAGCCCGGCAGCAGCAGCCGTACCGTCGTGCCCGCGCCGGGCTCGGAGTCGAGCTCGACCTTCCCGCCATGAAGCTCGATCAGCCGGCGGACCAGGACAAGCCCAAGGCCCGGGCCGGCCTGGGACTGGCTCGAGGCGGCGCGGGCGAAAGGCGCGAACAGGCCGGCCTGGCGTTCGCGCTCGATGCCGATGCCGGTGTCGGCGACCGCCAGCACCAGGCGGCCTTCCTCGCGGCGAGCCGAGAGTAGTATGCGGCCGCCCTTCGGCGTGAACTTGCCTGAGTTGGAGACCAGGTTGATCAGGGCCTGCTTCAGCCGCCGCTCGTCGCCGGTGACCGAGCCGATGCCCGGAGAGCAGTCGATCGAGATGACGAGATGGCGGCTGCGGACAATCTCGTGCGTCAAGTCCATCACCTGGCGCAGCAGGGCATCGACGTCGACGGGGCCCGGGTCCAGGACCAGGTAGCCCGCTTCGATCGAGGAGAGGTCGAGTATGTCGTTGATCAGCGTCATCAGCCGGTCCGATGCGGTGATGATCGAGCGGGCGTGGTCGAGCTGACGTTCGTTGAGCGTGCCGAAATACTGGTCGGTCAGCATCTGGGCGAAGCCGGCGATGGCGTTCAGCGGCGTCCGGAGCTCGTAGGAGACATTGGCGATGAACTCGCTCTTCAGGCGGTCGGCGGTCTCCAGCGCCTCGTTGCGGTCGCGCAGCGCACGTTCGACGCGGAGCGTATCGGTCACGTCCTGGTAGATCAGCAGCGTGGCCCCGTCGGGCAGCGCGACGCGCGCGAAGTCCAGCACGCTGCCGTCCAGCCGGTCGATGCGGCCCGTCGCATGCGTGCGCGTGCTTTCGGCCAGCTCCAGGCCGGCGACCCCGGCGGCGGCCGGCACCAGCTCGCGGATGCGGCGGCCGACTTCGTTCAGATGCGGCTTCTGGGCGAGGAAAGGATCGTCCAGCGCCCATAGCCGCGCGAAGGCGGGGTTGGAGAGCTGCAGCCGGCCGTCGCCGGAAAAGGCAGCGATCGCCTCGCCCAGGCTGTCGAGGGTCTCGCGCTGGACCGCGATCAGCGTGTTGTAGGAGCGCTCGATCGCGATGCGGTCGGAGACGTCCTCGAAGACGAAGAGCAGCCCGCCCTGGGGATGCGGCGAGACCGTCTGGCGGATGGTGCGGCCGTCGGGCAGGTGCAGGAATTCCTCGACCGGGTCGATCAGCCCGGTGAACAGCTGCAGCCATTGCCGCTTGGCCTGGGCGAAGTCGGCGTATTCCGGCAGGCGCCGGCGCTGGCGCAGCAGCTCGAGCACGGCCGAGAGATCGGGCTCGGTCGCGAGCCAGCGGCGGTCGAGCTGCCAGAGCTCGACGAAGGCGGTGTTGAACAGCTTGAGGCGCTTGTCGCGGCCATAGATGGCGATCGCCGTGGTCAGCTTCTGCAGCATTTCGCCATGGGCGGCGACATGGCGGGCGAGATCGTCCTGGGTCTCGGCCAGCTGGGTCACGTCGCGGGCATGGCCGACGACCGCATCCTCGGCGCCCGGCGCCTCGACCACCTCGACCAGGCGGCGGCGCCCGCCGACGACGACGCTGGTGCTTTCGGTCTGCTCGCCGCCGGAACGCTGGGCACGCTGGGCCAAGCCCCGGCCGACCCGCTCGTCCGGCCCACCCTCGCCGAAGATCTCGCGGGCGGCGCGGTTCTGGTAGCCGAGGTCGAGGCTGCCGGGTTTCCGGTGCCAGACCGGCACCGGCAGGCGCTCCAGCATCGCATCCCGGGCATCCAGGCTCGCCTGCACCGAGGCCCGTTCCTCTTCGGTGCGCTCGGCGGCGGTGACGTCGCGGATCCAGGCGAAGCAGCTGCCGCTGCCACGTGCCGTCTGTGCGCGCTCGGCGATCACCCGCCAGATGCGGCCATCGGGCTCGCGCACCCGCCGGTCGATGGCCGTGCCCTCGCCGGAGAGCCGGCGAAAAGCGGCGCCGAGCTCGGCCCGGTCGGTCTCCGAAAGACGGGAGAGGAAGGCCTCGACGCCGGCGGTCTCCTCGCAGCGCAGCTGGCGGGCCAGCGACCGAGAGAGCCGGGCGGTCGACGGATCGTCGGTCCAGAGCAGAAGGCCGTCCGAGGCTTCGGCGACCGCGGTGGCGAGACCGGCCGCCTCGGCCGCGGTCGCCGCCATTCGCCGGCGGCTGGAGAGAACGACGATCATCAGAGCGATGATCAAAACGACGACGGCCCCGACGAGCAGGTACTCGAAGGGGCCGCCGGCCATCAGCTCTGGGCTTTCGGGTAGGCTAGTAGCGGTAGCTGTCGGGCTTGAACGGGCCAGTGTCGGCGACGCCGAGATACTCCGCCTGCTTCGCCGACAGCTTGGTCAGCTTGGCGCCGACCTTGGCGAGGTGCAGAAGGGCCACCTTCTCGTCCAGGTGCTTGGGCAGCACATAGACCTGGCGCTGGTACTTGCCGGGATTGGTGTAGAGCTCGATCTGCGCCAGCACCTGGTTGGTGAACGACGCGCTCATGACGAAGCTCGGATGGCCGGTGGCGCATCCCAGGTTCACCAGGCGGCCCTTGGCCAGCACGATCAGGCGCTTGCCGTCGGGGAAGACGACTTCGTCGACCTGCGGCTTCACCTCTTCCCACTTGTAGTTCTGCAGCTGGCCGATCTGGATCTCTGAGTCGAAGTGGCCGATGTTGCAGACGATGGCGCGGTCCTTCATCTGGCGCATGTGGTCCAGCGTGATGACGTCGACCGAGCCGGTGGCGGTGACGAAGATGTCGCCGGTCGCGGCCACGTCGTCCATGGTCACGACCTGGTAGCCTTCCATCGCCGCCTGCAGCGCGCAGATCGGGTCGATCTCGGTGACGACGACGCGGGCGCCGCCGGCGCGCAAGCTGGCGGCCGAGCCCTTGCCGACGTCGCCATAGCCGCAGACAACCGCGACCTTGCCCGACAGCATGACGTCGGTCGCGCGGCGGATGCCGTCGACCAGGCTCTCGCGGCAGCCGTAGAGATTGTCGAATTTCGACTTGGTGACGGAGTCGTTCACGTTGAAGGCGGGGACGGCGAGCGTTCCCTTCTCGGCCATCTCCTTGAGCCGCCGGACGCCGGTGGTGGTCTCCTCCGAAATGCCGCGAACGTCCTTAAGGAGCGCCGGGTACTTCTCGTGCATGACCAGCGTAAGGTCGCCGCCGTCATCCAGGATCATGTTCGGCTTCCAGCCGCCGGGGCCGGTGATGGTCTGCTCCAGGCACCACCAGTATTCCTCCTCGGTCTCGCCCTTCCAGGCGAAGACCGGGATGCCGGCAGCGGCGATGGCGGCGGCGGCCTGGTCCTGGGTCGAGAAGATGTTGCACGACGACCAGCGGATCTCGGCGCCGAGCGCGGTCAGCGTCTCGATCAGCACCGCGGTCTGGATGGTCATGTGCAGAGATCCCACGATGCGGGCACCCTTCAGCGGCTGCGCCTTGCCATACTCGGCGCGGGTCGCCATCAGGCCCGGCATCTCGGTCTCGGCGATGCGGATCTCCTTGCGACCCCATTCGGCCAGCGAGATGTCCTTCACCTTGTAATCGTCGAACTTGGCCTTCACGGCGGCAGTCATGGGTCGGTCCTTCGTGGGAGATCAGGGCAATCGGAAACGCGGGCGGGATCGTCCGCGCGGATGCACATAAAGACATCCTTATATGGTAATCTGTCAAGCGGGTATTTCACGCGCGATGATACGGGTGACCGGCAAGGATGCGATCGGCCCGGTAGAGCTGCTCGGCCAGAAGCCCGCGCACCAGCATGTGCGGCCAGGTCATGGCTCCGAGAGAGAGCAGCAGGCGGGCGCGTTTCCTGACGCTGTCGGCCAACCCGTCGGCGCCGCCGATGACGAAGGCCAGCGTGCCGGTGCCGCCGTCGCGCCAGCCGGCGATCAGTTTCGCAAAGGCTTCCGAGGAGATGGTCTTGCCCCGCACGTCGAGGGCGACCAGGGTCGCATCTTCGGGAATCGCCTTCAGCAGCAGCTCGGCCTCGCGATCCTTGAGGCCGGGGCCTGGGCGTTTGGACTCGACCTCGACCAGCTGGATCGGCGGGGTCAGGCGGCCGGAAAACTCCTCCCACAGCGCGCGTTCAGGCCCGGCGCGCGCGCGCCCGACGGCGACGACGAGGAGGCGCACGCGCTTTAGGTCATGCGTTGACGGCGACGAGCGTGGCCGCGGTCTCCGGCGGCAGCTCCATGCCCCACATCTTCTCGAGCGCGTATTGCTTGCGGATTTCCGGGCGGAAGAGGTGGACGATCACGTCGCCGCCGTCGATCAGCACCCAGTCGCCATGGGACTTGCCCTCGACCCTGACCTTGGGCGAGCCGGCGGCTTTCATCTGCTCTTCTAGGTGCTGGGTCATCGCGCCGAGATGCCGCGCGTTGCGGCCGGAGGCGATGATCATGTAGTCGGCATAAGAGGCTTTGCCGCTCAGGTCGATCACGACCGGCTCCATCGCCTGGTCGTTGTCGAGAACCGTCTCGACCGCCTTGAGCATCTGCTCGGTGACGGTCGGGGTCTTCTTGCGTCGTGCTATGTGCGGGCCCTCCATCGCATGACCGAGGCCGACCCGAATCTCAAGATGATGAGCGTCGCGACCTCCGGCCGTTAAGTGACTTGCCCCTGCTTCCTTCCCTTTTTGCGTTCCGCGCGGATGGCCGTGGCGGAGGTCGCATCGAGGGGCGTCGGCAGGAACGCCCAGGCCGGCAAGGATCTCGAAGCCAGGCTGCGTGCCCCATCCGGGCTGACCCGGAAGCGGCGGAACCGCTTGGCGGCCTTACCGGCCAACGCCCTCATAGAATAGGAACCTCTATCGAACACCGCAATGGCAACCAGGTGAAAGATCCGTGACCATTGCCGCCAGCGCACTACCTGGGCGAGGTTGTCGGCCCCCATCAGCCAGACGAAGCGAGTCGCCGGGAAGTGCCGACGGAGCGCCGCCAGCGTGTCCACGGTGTAGCGGGTCCCCAGCCTCGCCTCGATGGCGCTGACCCGAAGGCGGGGGTGGCGGCCGGCGACGGCGGCGGCGCCCCTCAGGCGCTCGGGCAGGGGAGCCATGCCGGCGACCGGCTTCAGCGGATTCTGCGGCGAGACCAGCCACCAGACATAGTCGAGCCCGAGCCGCTGCAGCGCCAGCTTGCTGATATGCAGGTGGCCGGCATGAGCCGGGTTGAAGGAGCCGCCGAGGAGGCCGATGCGGAGCCGGCGCATCGGGATCGAGTTTCTCTACAGCCCCCCACCCCAACCCTCCCCCACGGAGGGGGGAGGGGGCACGACTTGTAC
>CAMDFP010000251.1 GCA_945897335.1 Asaia bogorensis
CCACCCCGACGCGACGACGCCTTCGGCGTCGCGCTTTCCTCCCCCGCGCTCGCGCGGGAGAGGGAGCAAGAATTACGCTGCCAGCGGCTGCACCAGCCCTCTGGCGCCGGACAAAGCCCCCGGCCGGAACTCGCGGCCGAGGAACCGTGGGCGCTCGACCGGGCCGGGCAGGTGCAGCCCGGTGGTCGCATCCGGGCGGAAGCCGAAGCGCCGGTAGTAGTCCGGGTCGCCGACCAGGAACACCGACGCCTCGCCGGCGGCCTCGATCTTCGCCATCGCCGCTTCCATCAGCTTCGTGCCGATGCCCTGCCCACGCTTCCGGTCATCGACCGCGAGCGGCCCGAGCATCAGTCCCTGCCGACCGAGTCCGAGCCGCACCGGCCACAGGCGCACGGTGCCTGCCAGCTCGTCTCCGTCCAAGGCGACCAGGCTCAGATCCCGGAGGGGATCCTGGCCGTCGCGAAGGCGCTGGCAGGTCTTGTGCCAGCGGGCCGGACCGAATGCCTGGTCGAGCAAACGCTCGATCGCAGGCGCGTGCTCGGGCCGCTCTACGTGGAGAGTGACCATCTCATGACACCCCCTTCAGACGCAGTGGCACTTCAACGGCTCGAAGCCGTTGAAGGCGACGGACGCGTAGGTCGTTGTGTAGGCGCCGGTCGCCCGGATCTCGAGCTTGTCGCCGATCTCCAGGTCAGCCGGCAGGCGGTAGTCTGCCTTCTCGTAGAGGATGTCGGCCGAGTCGCAGGTGGGACCTGCCAGGATCACCGGCACCGGCTGTCCCTTGCGATCGGAGACGATCGGATACTGGATCGCCTCGTCCATGGTCTCGGCGAGGCCGCCGAACTTGCCGATGTCGAGATAGACCCAGCTCTTCTTGTCGGCATCCGACTTCTTCGAGATCAGCACGACCTCGGTCTGGATGACGCCGGCATTGCCGACCATCTGGCGGCCCGGCTCGACGATGATGTCGGGGATGCGGTTGCCGAAGTGCCGGCGCAGCGACTCCTCGATGGCGTCGCCATAGGCGCCCATGGTCGGGATCGACTTCCGATAGCGGGTCGGGAAGCCGCCGCCGATGTTCAGCATGGTCAGCTGCACGTTCTGCTGCTCGAGCTCGCTGAACAGCCACGCAGCCTCGGCGACCGCGGTGTCCCACTGACCGGGATCCCGCTGCTGCGATCCGACATGGAAGGAGACGCCATAGGGGACGACGTCGCGCTTGGATGCCTCCAGCAGTAGCTCCTTCGCCATCTGCACGTCGCAGCCGAACTTCCGCGACAGCGGCCATTCGGCGTTGGCGCCGGAGGTCAGGATGCGGCAGAAGACGCGGCTTCCCGGCGCCGCCTCGGCGATCTTGGCGAGCTCGGCCGCGGAATCGAAGGCATAGAGGCGAACGCCCCTCGCATAGGCGGCGGCGATGTCGGCCTTCTTCTTGATCGTGTTGCCATAGGAGATGCGGTCGGCGGTGGCACCCGTCGACAGCGCCATGTCGATCTCGTTGACGCTGGCGGTGTCGAAGCACGAGCCCATGCCGGCCAGCAACGCCAGGATCTCCGGCGCCGGATTGGCCTTCACGGCGTAGTAGATGCCGGCCTGGGGTACCGCCTGGCGCAGCTTCCTGTAGTTGTCCGCGACCAGGTCGAGGTCGAGGACCAGGCAGGGGGTCGCCGGACGCTGCTCGGCGAGGAACTTGGCGATCTTCTTGGTCATCGTCAGGGTGCTCCTTCTTGCGCAGTCGTCAGGCGACGCGGAAATTCTTGAACTGCCAGGGATCGGAGGAATCCAGCGCCTCCGGGAACAGCGCTTCGCGACCCTCGAGCGGGGTCCAGTCGGAATAGGCACCGACCATCTCGCCGAGATACGGCCGTGCGACCTCCAGGATCCGCGCATGGTCCAGGCTGTCGGCCTCGACCACGCCCGCCGTCGGGTTCTCGATCGCCCAGACCATGCCGGCCAGCACGGCCGCGGTGACCTGCAGGCTTGTCGCGTTGTTGTAGGGCGCGAGCTTCCGGGCCTCGCCGATCGACAGGCGCGAGCCGAACCAGTAAGCGCCCTTAGCATGGCCCATGAGCAGCACGCCAAGCTCGTCGATGCCGCTGGCGATCTCCGCCATCATCAACCGCTTGCTGGCCTGGATCGTCCAGTTCTTGCCGGCCAGCTCGTGCAGCGACAGCACCGCGTCGTCGCATGGGTGGTAGGCATAGTGGACGGTCGGCCGGTAGCGCACGGTGCCGCCATCGACCAGCGAGTAGTAGTCGGCGATCGAGATCGCTTCGTTGTGCGTCACCAGGAAGCCGTGGAACGGACCTTCGAGCGGCGTCCAGCTGCGCACGCGCGTCGAGGCACCTGGCCGCATCAGGTAGATGGCGGCATCGCAGCCGAAGCCGTGGCGCTTGGCGTCGTCCGGGAAGTGGCGCTCATGCGTGCCCCAGCCGAGCTCGGAGGGCTGCGAGCCTTCGCCGACGAAGCCGTCGATCGACCAGGTGTTGACGAACTCGCCCGGCTGCTTCGACGCATCGGAAACCTGGGTGTCGCGCTCCGCGATGTGCATGACCTTGATGCCAAGGTCGCGGGCGAGGAGCGCCCAGCCGATGCGGTCGCGGGGCGTCCTCACCTCGAGGCCGGTGTCGCGGGCGATGTTCAGCAGCGCCTCCTTGACGAAGTGGGAGACGAGGCCGGGATTGGCGCCGTGGGTGAGGACGGCCGTCGGGCCGCCGGCGAACTTCGGCGCGAGCGCCAGCGCGCTCTCGCGGAGCGCGTAGTTGGAGCGCTGCGAGGGGGAGAGGGCTGGATCGGTGTAGCCGCCGGCCCAGGGCTCGATGCAGGTGTCGAGGTAGAGCGCACCCTGCTCGTGGGCGAGCTCGATCAGCGCCACTGAGGAGACGTCAACGGACAGATTGAGCAGGAAGTCGCCGGAACGCAGCAGGCCGCCAAGAACGGCGCGGTAGTTGTCGCGGGTGACCGGCTCCACCACGAAGCGGACGTCGAGCTCGGCGGCTACTTCGCGACCGCGCTCCTCGGCGGTCACGATCACGATGTTCTCGCGCGGCATGTCGATGTGCCGGAGGATCAGCGGCAGGACCCCCTGGCCGATCGAGCCGAAGCCGAGGATGACGAGACGACCCGCGAACGCGACGTGCTTTGTGGTCATGAAACGGCTCCTCTGCGCCCGGGACGAGGTCCGGGGCGGCTGACGGCGATGCGCTGCCCGGCCCGGGTTTTGCCCGGCTCGGGATGCGCGATTGCAGTTGAAACGAGCGAATGACGTCAGGCGCGGCCTTAACGGGCCTGCCGGTCGTTCCTTACCGCTCGAAGCTCAGAGGAGACGCAAGCTCATGACCGAACATCGTATCCACTTCCCTTAGGGACGCCGGCCCACTGTCGACCGGCTCGACCGAAAGAGACGCGACACGTCGTTGCTTGATCCCTGTCGCCAGGGGCCTTGGGCACGTGCGATTGGCGTCGGCGAGGTACATGGGGCCTAGTGACCCGCTATGCAAGTAAATTATTTGTGGCGAGGGTCGTATGGGAGGGCGCGGCTTGGCGTCATCGCCGCAGCGATGGCAGATGCGGCACCCTGGAGGTGCGCGGTCCGGGCTCCTGCAGATGCGCGACGAGCGCTGCACGCACGCGCGCCGCGACGTCCGGCCAGCCGTCCGCGAGCCCTCGACTGAAGCAGCGAAAGTTCAGGAAGAGCGGGTGGCGGTCGAAATTGGGGGTCATCCAGTCGTGGCCGACTGTGCAGCACCACGTCGGCACGCCTAGGCCGGCAGCCAGGTTCGAGACCGCGACTCCCGGCGCGACGACGAGATCGCAGGATTTCAGAAGCGCGGAAACATCGTCGAGGTCGTTCTTGAGGTCGATCGACGGCAGATACAGGTCGTCCAGCCCGGCCCGAAGGCGATCGAGTTCAGGCTCTGTTGCGCTGTACTGGGCGTTCACGACCGTGACCGGCAGTCCGCGAAACATCGCCAGAATGTCCTCGACCGACAGATAGTAGAGGTTCCGCGTCGGTGAAAGCACGCCGCTGCGCCAGGAAATGCCCACGCGGAGCCTTCCGGGTCGAGCTGACAGGTCAGAGTCCCAGATGTCAACGCGGCCCGGATCTGCCTTGAAGAATGGTTGCGGCGGCCAGGGAGCTCCGCGGCGCATGGCCTCGATGGCCTCGCTGGTCTCGCGAATGTAGACCAGCGGCAGGCTGCCCACCGGGATCTGAAGGTCGATCGGTTCGGCGCTCATCTCTTCAACGGTCGGTCGCGAGGCGGCGATATGCAAGTGCGGAAAGGATCGCTGGTAAAGTGTGACGAGGCGCTCATCGCATTCGACGATGACCCGGCCGATATTCTTCGGAATCACCGCCATCCATCGGGCGTAGTAGAACTGGTCGCCGATCCCTCGTTCCGCCCAGATCAGCAGAGACTGACCGTCGAGAGGCTTGCCGTCCCAGCGCGGCCTGAGAATTCGAGTCTTTACCTTCGACGGGTCGTTGGCGTCGTGCAGACGGTATTCTTCGTGATACAGGCCAGGATCGGGTTTGCCCTGTCCCAGGAGAATCTGACCCAGATTCCAATGGACGATGGGCATAGGTGGCTCGACCGCGAATGCGCGCCGGGCAAGCCGTTCAGCCTCGTCTGGACGAGTGTCCATCATCTGCAGTTGCGACAGGTTGACCAGGGCCGCGAGGTACGAGGGATTGATCGTGAGCGCACGCTTTAGTGCGCTCCTGGTCGAAACCAGACGATGGACGACGCGGTAGGCTAGTGCGAGCGTGCCATGAGCCTCGGGGGCGGCCGGATCCGTAGCGACGAATCGCTGCGCCCAGGTCAGAGCGGTGTCGGCGTCGACTTCGCGCGATGCCTCGCCCAGGAGACCGTAGGCGGCACCGAGCCCAGGAAAGAGTGCCGCGTGACATCTCATCGCGGTGATCGCTTCCTCAAGGCGCCCGCTGCGTGCTGCGAGCAGGCCAGCCTGCATGAGCCTGTTGGAGGCTTCGTTGTGATCCGGCCAACGCCGAGCGATCGCCAGCAAGTCCGACGATGCGCCGGTCCGAACGAAGAATGACGCCACTGTGCGGAGGACGTCCGGGTTGTCCGCAGCGATCGCAAGCCCACGTCGATATGCGAGACCCGAGGCGTCCGACCTTCCACCGCTCTCTTCGCCTTCGGCGAGAAGCATCCATGGCAAGGCTTCGGCCGGGAGGTCGGCGAGAAGCCGCCGTAGCACTGAGAGCCCCTCTTCATAGGCGCCCAGGCGAAGAAGGCCGAAAGCGAGCTGATACCGACCCGCGGGGTGCGGCGTGACGAAAATGCTCCGTTCCGCCCAGTCGACGAGGCGCGACCATGTCTGTGCAGCAGCCAGCAGCTCGCACCAGGCGCGCAGGGCTGCGTCGGATTGTGGCGAGAGCGCGAGCATCCCCTTCAGGGTGCGCTCGGCACCGGGGAAATCGCCGCTTCTCAGTCGAGCAAGGCCTAGCGCGCGTTGTGCCTCTTCATCGATCGGGGTCGCGTCACTCGGCGTCAAGGGAAGAGCCAGACACCAGGCATGATCAACCTTCCCGCGGCCCGAAGATGTCGTCCAGCACCTCGAACATCTCGATCAGGTTGGCGCCCTTCATTTGGCGGTTCTTGTGCCGGGACGACATCTCGTTCCAGACCAGGATCGCATGGCTCACCTCGTTCAGGGTGGCGCCGAGGTTGTTGAAGTGCCGGCTCGCCTGGCCGAGGAAGCCGCCGAACTTCTGCGCGCCTTTGCGGCGAACGAAGAGCTCGTCGTAGCTGTCCTGGTATTCGGCGAGGGTCTGGGTGATCTCCGCCAGATTCTGCTTGGTCTTGCGGCGCACGGATTCGCGCAGCTTGTCGATCGTGGCGCGGTCGGTCCGGTGGATGGTATCGATCGGTACCGAGCCGTCCTTCAGCCAGCGCCCGAACTCCTGGACCTTGGGCGTCAACTCGCCGTACTCGATCTCGTAGAAGGTGATGCCCTTCCACGCCTGCATGATCTCGGCGGTCTTGTCGACCGGCAGGTTCATCGCCTTGAAGAACGGCGCGAACTCTTCCAGGCCCGTGGAATCCCAGAGCTTGTCCAGCAGCAACTTGACCTTGGCCTCGACGTCGCCCTGGCCGGATGCGGCCATCAACACCATCGGCCGGATCTTCTCGCGGATGCGGCGCGAGATCCGTTCCCACTCCGAGGGCGAGATGGCGAAGTAGCTGGGATCGACCTCGTTGACGTGGGCCGCGAGCCGGTCCTTCAGGAGGAAGGGATCGAGCGACGGCAGCTTCGCCATCGCTTCCAGGATGCCCATGTCGCGCTGGAATGCCTCGGGTGCCTGTGCGCGGTTCAGGCCGGCGAGTTCGGCCAGCGCCTGCTCGCGCTCGTGATGGTCGAACTGGATGGCGGCCCCGCCCTTGGTGATGTCCTCGTCGTCGTAGGAGAAATGCACCTTGGTCTTGATCGCGCGGGTGAGCACACGGCTCGGCGGCGCCTTCTCCCGGGCCTGGCCCGGATCCACCACCTTGATGATCACCGCCTTGTTGAGGCCGATGCAGGTGAATAGGTGCTTCGGCGGCACGCCTTCCTTCGCCGCTGCCCGGTCGATCGCCTGGGTGACCTTATGGCAATTGAAGACCTTGGCCGAGCCCGACTGGATGGTGAATCGGAAGTACTTCTCGCGCATGGCGGCACATCAGCTTTGGATCAGCATCTCGGCCAGCAGGAGGATGTCTTCCTCCATCTGGTGCTTGACGCTGCGATAGAGGTCACGGATCGAGATGATGCCGTAGAGCTTGCCATCGTCGATGACGGGCAGGTGGCGATAGCCGCGCTCCGCCATCAGATCGAGGGCGGTCTGGACGGATTCCGTCGGTGCGATGGTGTCGGGGTTCCGGGTCATGACGTCGGCGACCTTGGTCTTGGTCGCGCTCTTGCCCTTGGCGAGAACGCGGACAAGTGCGTCGCGCTCGGTGAAGATGCCGGCGAGCTTGCCTTTCTCCATGACCAGGATGGCGCCGATGCGGCGCTTCGCCATCATCGCCGCGACTTCGGCCACGGTCACGTCAGGGCCGACCGTCGCCAGGTCCTGGGGCTCCTTGATGACGTCGGGGACAATTTTGCGGTCGGTTGGCAGCATGGTCAGAAGAAAAGCTTCTGAAGGTCGATCGAAGACTCGGTGCCGAGCTTGTCGTAGTTCTGCTCGAGCCAGGTGTCGGCGGTACGGACGCCGAGCTGGAACAGGATCTCGATGAAGTCCCGGTGGCAGTTGAACTTGGAAGAGGCGCCGTAGGCGGACATCTCTTTCTCGGCCTGCATCATGTGGAAGTAGATGCGCCGGAGATGAGAACGCCCGGTCAGCCGGTGCTGCTCCAGCATCTGGGTGACGAAGGCGATGGTCCGCATCTCGCGCATCATCGTCGCGTTGAAGCTGATCGAATTCATGCGGTCGACGATGCCGCGCGCGGTCTGCGGTACCTCGTCGATGCGGATCGGGTTGATCTCGACCAGCATGATGTCGTTCGCCTTGCACTGGTAGAGCAGCGGGAACATGGCCGGATTGCCCATGTAGCCGCCGTCCCA
>CAMDFP010000252.1 GCA_945897335.1 Asaia bogorensis
CCCAGCTCGGATGCGGAGTAGACGGTGCCGGCCTCGGTCACCTGGGTCACGCTCATCGCCGTCGGCGGGGCCCAGTGCGGGTCCTTGCCGACGCTGGCGATGGCGGCTTCGAGATCGGCCGGCGCGATCTTGCCGTGCCTGCCTTCGACCGGATGAAGCTTGGCGCCGCCGGTGTAGAACTCGGGCGCGCCGCATTCGTCGGTCTGCGAATGCGCCGCCGGATGGACGAAGATGCGCCCGAAGGGCGGCGACAGCATCGAGAGCGCCAGCGCATTCGCCGCCGAGCCGGTGGCGACCAGGAAGACCGCGACGTCGCGCTCGAACACCTCGGCGACGCGCTTTTCCATGCGGGCGGTGAGCTCGTCCGAGCCATAGGCCGAGAGCGCGCCTCGGGCGGCGCCGGCGACCGCGTCCATCACCTCGGGCAGCGCGCCCGCCAGATTGTCGGAAGCGAAGTTCATGTGCGGGGAACCGTTCGTTACGGAGTTCTGGGAGGGGCGACGGTGACGGTGCCGAGCGGCTTGCCGGTCGCGAGGTCGATCACGTGGATGATCTCCTCAAGCCCGGGCGGCTTCACATGGATCAGGATCCGGTTGCCGTCGCTGCGGAAATCCACCATGCGCCCGCCGCGGGGAATGGTGATGACGGTGTCGCCGAAGGGCGTCACCGGCGCGGCAATCGGCGCCACGGCCGCCGCTGCGTCGTCCGGCCCCTTGCCGGCGCCCATCCGCTTGGCGATGGTGACGAAGATGACCACCAAGCCGATCACGATCAGGACGCCCATCCCGACCACCGCGAATTTGAGCGCGCGTTCAGGCATCGAGGGTCAGGACCGCGTTCTCGCCGGCACGTTCGAGCCGATCGAGGCCGGCGAACGCATCGACCGCGCGCTGGCACGACGGTTGCCGGAGCTTTCGCGAAGCCGAATCAAGGCTCTGGTCGAGGCGGGACAGGTCACGATCGAGGGAGCTCCGGCAAAGGCCTCGGACAAGGCCAGGGCGGGCCAAATTTTCGCCATCATCCTTGCCGAGCCTACCGACGCTACGCCCGCGCCGCAACCGATGGCGCTGAAAGTCGTCTTCGAGGACGAGTATCTGATCGTGATCGACAAACCGCCCGGCCTGGTCGTCCACCCCGCCCCCGGCAATCCGGACGGCACGCTGGTGAATGCGCTGATCGCCCATTGCGGCCAGAGCCTTGCCGGCATCGGCGGCGAGCGACGACCGGGGATCGTCCACCGGCTGGACAAGGACACTTCGGGCCTGATGGTCGCCGCCAAGACCGAGCCCGTCTTGACCGGCCTTGCCCGGCAATTCGCCGACCGCACGGTCGATCGGGCCTACAAGGCAGTGGTCTGGGGGGTGCCGCGTCCGGCCGAGGGCCGGATCGAGGGCAACATCGGACGTAACCCGCGGAACCGGAAGAAGATGGCGGTGGTTACCTCTGGCGGCAAGGCGGCGCGAACTCACTACAAGCTGGAGGCACGGATCCTGGGCACGGTCGCCAGCCTGGTCGACTGCCGGCTGGAAACCGGACGAACGCATCAGATCCGGGTGCACCTTGCCCATATCGGTCATCCGCTGGTCGGCGACCCCGCCTATGGCCGTCGCCGCGCTGGCGCCCCGGCCGTCCTTGCCGACTTTCCCCGGCAGGCTCTGGACGCCTATCGGCTCGGGTTTACTCACCCTGCCACCGGCCGCGAGCATCGGTTCGTACGAGAAATTTACAGCGATATCAAAGAGTTACTATCAGTGGTCGGCAATGTTCAATCAAAACAATAACTTAGCCACCCGCTGGGACATTCTTGACAAAGCGGGAAGGTTGAAGGAATATCTGGGTCGTTGGCACTCGTCTTCGGAGAGTGCCAAGACCATCGGCCGGCGCCCGACAGGGGCCGGCGTCTGGGGTCGGGCGCCAGCCCAGGGGAGGGGGAGGTCGTCCGGTCCTTTGGACCACACGCGAACGGAGGTCGTCACATGAGCAGCGTCAGCGCTCCTTCGGTCCCGGTGATGAGCGCAGAGGGCAACCTCTCGCGCTATCTCCAGGAGATCCGCAAATTCCCGATGCTGGAGCCGCAGGAGGAGTACATGCTCGCCAAGGCGTGGCGCGAGCATGGGGACACCGAATCCGCCCATCGGCTGGTGACGAGCCACCTGCGCCTGGTCGCCAAGATCGCCATGGGCTATCGCGGCTATGGCTTGCCGCTGGGCGAGCTCATCAGTGAAGGCAATGTCGGCATGATGCAGGCGGTCAAGCGCTTCGAGCCGGAGCGCGGCTTCCGCCTGGCCACATATGCCATGTGGTGGATCCGTGCCGCGATCCAGGAATACATCCTGCACTCCTGGTCGCTGGTGAAAATGGGCACCACCGCCGCCCAGAAGAAGCTGTTCTTCAACCTTCGCAAGATCAAGGGACAGATCCAGGCGATCGACGAAGGCGACCTTTCGCCCGAGCAGGTGAAGGTGATTGCCGACCGCCTGGGCGTGCCCGAGGACGACGTCGTCAGCATGAACCGTCGCCTCGCCGCCCCCGACCATTCGCTGAACGCGCCGCTCCGCGCCGAAGGCGAAGGCGAGTGGCAGGACTGGCTGGTCGACGATCGCGACAACCAGGAGGCGGAGCTCGGCCAGCGCGAGGAGTCGACCCAGCGCATGCGGCTTCTAAAGGAGGCGATGAAGGGCCTGAACGAGCGCGAGCGCCACATCCTCACCCGCCGCCGGCTCCAGGACGAGCCGGCGACTCTCGAGGACCTGAGCCAGGAATACGGCATCAGCCGCGAGCGGGTGCGCCAGATCGAGGTCCGGGCCTTCGAAAAGCTGCAGAAGGCGATGAAGATCGCCGCCTCCCGCATCGCCGGGGCCCAGGCCCAGGCGGTCGCCAAGCCGCGGCCGCAACCGGCGGCCTGACCGGACGACACCACCAGGGGGCAGGCTTCGGCCTGCTCCCTGATGAAATCGCGACGCCGATCAGAGCTACCTCTCAGCCGCCGCCTGCTTGTCCTCGGCGTTCTTGGCGCTTTCGGTCACGCCCTCGCCCCACTCGTCGATCAGCTCCTGCTGATAGCCCTGCATCTTCGAGATCCGGCGCTCGATCTGGACGCGCAGGACGAAAGCGACGATCGCCGGCGTGATCGAGTAGAGCCCCCAGCCGATCGCGGCGGCGCCGTACATCATGAACCAGTTGAAGACGTTGGTGACGTTCCGCATCGCCGAGTCCATGCTGTGGTCCCGGGTCCACATGCCGAGCGCCACCGGCAGCACCCCCAGCAGGTTCATCGCGCCGACGCAGAAGGCGGCATATTTTTCACGCCGCCTGTCGGTGAAGAAGGCGACGATGGTCGGAACCATCCCGATCACCAGCACCAGAACCGTCGGCAGCACCCAGACGCAGACGCCGACGACGATGACGCCGCCGATCACCTTGGAGGCGACCGACTGCGCGCTTCTGGGCATGGCGGGAAAGTCGGACATCCTGTCCGGATCAGATGAAGTAGAAGAGGAAAACGATCGAGGCGATCAAGGTCGCGATCGAGCCCGAAGCGATCGCGGCCACCTGCTCGCCCATCTCCCTGGCATGATGATCGGCGTTGCCGGCATCGATGTGCAGCAGCGAGATCTGGGACGCCGTCCGGTGGTAGTTCGCCTGGGCGGCGTGATAGGCCTTCTCGTCGCGGTCGAGGACCTGCATGTCGTTGAACAGCGCCAGCAGCTCGGAGGTCTTCCCGGTCTTTCCGGCAGCCTCCAAATCGGCGTGCATCTTCTTGCGCTGTTTCAGGTTATTGAAGGACTCGACCACCGGCCGCAGCATCTCCGCCAGCACCTTGGTCAGGTCCGGCGCCTGCTCGAGCTTGCTCACTTGCTGGACCAGCGCCATGATTTTCAGGATGCCGATCTTGTAGGAACTCGACTGCTCGTTGTCGCCCAGCGGTCGCAGCCACTGGTCGCTCATCTGCTTGCAGCGGACGGCGCAGAAGGCGGCGATGTGACGGTCGACCAGCTTCGGCGCCAGGCCGGGATTGCGCGCATAGTCGTTCAGCGCCCAGATCAACTCGGCCATGTTGGTCACATAGAAGCGCTCGACGATCGGGCTGAGGCAGGGCAGATGCGGGTTCAGCTCGTAGAGGCAGCGCTCGATGCCGTAGCCGGCCGTGCCCGAGCTGATGAACTGGGGCAGCCGCTCGAAGGCCTGCTGCCAGCGGGCACTGTCCGACCGGGGCTCGGTCTGGCCGGCGAGCCAGATCGGCGCCAGGCGCGCCTGGAACAGCTCGGCCAGGATCTGTCGCCGCTCGGGATTGTCGAGGCTGGTCGCCACCAGGTCGCCGATTCCGTCGAGCATCAGCGCCAGGCCCTTGAAGCGCAGCGGCGCCGGACCGTCGAGGGCGATCGAGGCCCTGGCCGCCAGCCGCTCGCTGTCGCCGGTGCCGCTCTCCTTGGTCGCAGCCGAGCCGACCAGCTTGGTCAGCCGCTCGACCGCGCTCTCCTCACTCAGGCTCCGCTTCAGCCACATCTCGAAGGCTGGCCCGCGGATCGCCGGCGCCGAGCTGCGCCATTCGAGCGAGAAGCCGACCGCAAGCGCGCGGGTGTTGAAATATTCGCGGCCGGCCAGCTCGAAGGGGCGGGTGGCGCGCTTCGGCAGCTTCGGCTGCTTCGGCGAGAGACGACGGCCACCCATCCACAGCTCGATCTCGCGGATCGTCCAGCGCTCCTTCAGGTCGTCCGACAGAAGGCCGCGAAGCAGCTCGGCGATCGGCATGGAGACGCGGTGCTGGGCGGCCAGCGCCGCATAGGAGCCGTAGTTGATCTTGTTGAGGAGAAGCTGGTGCGGGTCGGCGTCGGGAACCGGGTTCCGGCCGATGGCGAGCGCCAGGATGGTGGCACCGAGAGAGTAGATGTCGTCATAGAGGCGGCCGCGGCCGCGGGCCGACGGGTCGCACATGTGGCTTTCGATCGGCTCGACCCAGGCCGGCTGATGGAAGGCCGGCGGCGAGGTGAAGCAGTCGCCCAGCATCACGCTGTGGTTCTGGCCGTCGGTGAAGAACAGGTTGGTCGGCCGGATGTTGCGATGGGTCTGGCCGCGGGCCTGGAGGTCGCGGATCACCGGGATCACCGGCATCAGCACGCCCTTGATGATCTGCTGCTCGTCGAAGGGCTGGAACGTCGCCTTCGGGCCGGCCATCACCCGGTCGCCGCCCGGCCGCTCCATCACCACCACCATCAGCCGGCGGTTCTCCGGCGCCCAGGGCACGATGCCCCACTCCATCACCCGGGTCATGCCGGTCGGCGCGAAGTTGCGGAGCGTCGTCATGACGTCGACCTGCGGCGGCAGCTTCCAGTCGAGCAGCATCGCGACCAGCTGGTCGTCGGCGTCGCGCTTGGACTGGGCGAGATACGCCTTCGCCGACGGCGAGTCGTATTGGGGCAGCGGGCTCGAGGGGAAGATGTCGAAGCGACCGTCGAGCGTGACGGCTACGCCGCTTGCCGCACTGACGTTGGTGTCCGCTTCCGCCATCGACCTCCTCGCGCGCCCCGAATCGGGGCGGGAGGGCGGGATGTCAGGCCGAATCGCCTGTCGAATCCCACCCGGTCATTTATGCGGCCGGGACGAGGGCCGGGTCAATCGGTGAACGGATCGCGCACCAGTATGGTGTCCTCGCGCTCGGGGCTGGTCGACAGCAGCGCCACCGGGCAGCCGATCAGCTCCTCGATGCGGCGGACATATTTCACCGCTGTCGCCGGCAGGTGGGCCCAGGAACGGGCGCCGCGGGTCGATTCCGACCAGCCCTCGAAGGTCTCGAAGACGGGCTTGATCCGCGCCTGCACCGAGGCGCCGTGCGGCAGGTGGTCCAGCCGCGCGCCGTCCAGCGTATAGCCGGTGCAGACCTTGAGCTGCTTCAGCCCGTCGAGCACGTCGAGCTTGGTGAGCGCAATGCCGTCGATGCCGCCGATGCGGATCGACTGGCGCACCAGGACCGCATCGAACCAGCCGCAGCGGCGCGGCCGGCCGGTGACGGTGCCGAATTCGCGGCCGACCTCGCCGATGCGCTTGCCGATCTCGTCATGCAGCTCGGTCGGGAACGGGCCGGAGCCGACCCGGGTCGTGTAGGCCTTGGTGATGCCCAGCACATAGCCGATGGCGCGAGGCGCGAGGCCCGAGCCGGTCGCGGCCTGCGCCGCCACGGTGTTGGACGAGGTGACGTAGGGGTATGTCCCGTTGTCCACGTCGAGCATGGTGCCCTGGGCACCTTCGAACAAAAGGCGGCTGCCGGAACGGCGGAGGTCGTCGAGCCGCTGCCACACCGCCTCGGCGAAGGGCAGCACCTTGGGCGCGATCTCGATCAGGTCGGCCACCAGCTTGTCGCCGTCGAACGGTTCCTTGCCCAGGCCCTTCAAGAGAGAGTTGTGATGCTGCAGAAGCTGGCGGACCTTCTCCGGCAGCGTCGCCGGATCGGCGAGGTCGCAGAGGCGGATGGCACGGCGGCCGACCTTGTCCTCATAGGCCGGGCCGATACCGCGGCCGGTGGTGCCGATCTTGGCGTCGCCGCGCGCTTCCTCGCGCGCCAGGTCGAGCACGCTGTGGACCGGCAGGATCAGCGTGCAGTTCTCGGCGATGCGAAGCGTGGCGGGGCTGACCTCGACCCCCTGCCCCTTCAGGATGCCGATCTCCTTCAACAGGTGCCAGGGATCGAGGACGACACCCGCGCCCAGGATCGACATCTTTCCGCGAACCACGCCGGAAGGCAGAAGGCTCAGCTTGTAGGTCGTGTTGCCGATGACCAGCGTATGGCCGGCGTTGTGGCCGCCCTGGAAACGGACGACGACGTCGGCCCGCTCCGACAGCCAGTCGACGATCTTGCCCTTGCCTTCGTCGCCCCATTGGGCGCCGACCACCACAACGTTGGTCATGCCGCGCGCTCGATGTCCTTGATGTTGCCGTCACTGCCGGCGAGATGCGAGCAGCCGAGCCGCCTCGCCTCGGCGGCGATGTCGGCCGCTGGCGCCAGGCCGGCGACGGTGACCCAACCCTGCTCGCGCAAGCGTCGCCCGACCTCGGGCCCAGCGCCGTGCGGCAGGAAGACCTTGCGGCCGACCGCCGCCGCCGGAAGGGCACGGATCACCGTGTCCATGTAGAAGGTGAGGCCGGTCGCCGCCTCGCCGGTCTCGCCGGCGCGGTAGCGTCCGCCGCGGCCGAGTTCGCCGCGTACGCCGCGCACGAACAGCGAGAAGCTGACGCCGGTGTGATAGGCGAAGCCGCGGTTCTCGACCGCATCCACGGTGAGCGTGAGGCCAGGATCGGCCGCCTTCACCAGGCGGGCGACGGTCTTCAGCGACGTCACATGGGACCTGGCTTCCGGCGGAAGCTCGATCGCATCGAGAGCCGCGAGACCCGGCGCGATCGGGCCGGACGCGGCCAGCAACCGCCCGATCACCTCCGACGGACCACCGAGACGCTCGACGGCGCCCAGGTCCTTGCCGTCGAGCGCGGTGCGGAAGGCCTTGGCCTCATCGCCCTCGACGCCATGGGCGGCCAGGAGGGCCGGCACCAGGTTGGGCGCCATCAG
>CAMDFP010000253.1 GCA_945897335.1 Asaia bogorensis
CGAGGGCCGCCCGACGAAGTTCGGCGGATAGCGTGTCTCGGGGCTCCCCCCACCCTACCCCTCCCCCCCCGAGGGGGGAGGGGATACGAGGCGCTCCGTGCCCCCTCCCCCCTCTGTGGGGGAGGGTTAGGGTGGGGGGAGCCACGAGACACGCTATCCGCCGAACTTCGTCGGGCGGCCCTCGATCGGGTAGGCCGGGTCGTTGTAGCCGGGGGTGGAGGGGTGGCCGGTGGCGACCATGCCGTCGATCAGGGCCTCGTCCTCCTTGGTGAACTTGTAGGAGAGCGCGCTGACGTAATCCTCCCACTGGTCCATTGTGCGGGGGCCGGCGATCGGCGAGGTCACCAGCGGATTGGCCAGCACCCAGGCCGTGGCGAACTGGCCGGGCGTCACCCCCTGCTTCTTCGCATGCGCCACCACGTCCTGGGCCATCACCAGGCTTTCCCGTCGCCATTCCGTCTGCATCATGCGGCGGTCCTGGCGGGACGCGCGCGAGCCTTCGGTCGGATCGGCGTCGGGCTTGTACTTGCCGGTCAAGACGCCGCGGGCGAGCGGGCTGTAGGGGACCACGCCGAGCCCGTAGAAGGCGCAGGCCGGCAGATGCTCGACCTCGGGCATGCGGTTGAAGGCGTTGTAGTAGGGCTGGCTCGCCGCCGGCCGCTGGATGCCGAGCCGGTCGCAGATGTTCACCACCTCGGCCATGCGCCAGGAACGGAAATTGGAGACGGCGAAGTAGCGGATCTTGCCCTGGCGCATGAGATCGCCCATCGCCATCACCGTCTCGGCCAGCGGCGTCGAGTGGTCTTCCTTATGCATATAGTAGAGGTCGATGTAGTCGGTGCCGAGCCGCTTCAGGCTGGCCTCGCAGGCCTGGATCACGTAGCGGCGCGACAGGCCCTTGTCGTTGGGGCTCTTGCCCATCGGGTTCGAGAGCTTGGTTGCCAGCACCCAGTAGTCGCGGTCCTTGGCGATCGCGCGGCCGACCACCTCCTCCGAGCGGCCCTCGTTGTAGACGTCGGCGGTATCGAGGAAGTTGAAGCCCTGGTCGCGGGCACGGCCGATGATCCCGTGCGAATCGCGCTCGTCGGTCGGCCCGCCGAACATCATGGTGCCGAGGCAGAGCGGCGCGACCTTCAGGCCGCTCTTGCCGAGCGGGCGGTATTCCATTGGATGACTCCGGGGAGGCGTGTGAGCGGATGGTCGAATGGCGCCATTCTCGCCGAAGCGGACGCAAAAGGCCAAGAGTCACGTAGGATAGTCCGATGGATGTGACGGATCTCGACGCGATCGGCGGCTGGCTGGTCGAGCACGGCCTCGCCGGCGTCTCGGAGACCGAGCTGCTGCACGGGCTCTGCGAGCGTGCCAACCGGGCCGGCCTCGACCTCTCGCGCGGCGTCGCCATCATCGACACGCTGCATCCGACCTTCGAGGGCCGCGCCGTCCGCTGGCGCAATGACGGCGTCGAGGAGACCGCTTTCATCGAGTACGGCCGCACCAGCGAGGGCGAGGCCGCCGCCTCGTGGCAGCGGAACGTCTTCCACCACATGCTCACCCGAGGCCTCAGCGAGTTCCGCCAGAGACTTACCGAGGAGCCGCTGCCGGCCCTGGAGCCCTTCGCGACGCTGAAGGGGCACGGCTATACGGACGCGTTCGCCCTCGTCCCCCGGTTTGCCGCGACCGGCAGCATCGGCGAGATGGACTGCCTCTATTCGCTCTGGGGGACGCGACGGGCCGGAGGATTCACCGACGCCGACCTCGCGGCCCTCCGGCGGCTGGTGCCGAGCCTGGCGCTCGCGATCAAGTGCATATCGATGGGCCGGATCGCCGCCACGCTGGCAGAGGTCTATCTCGGCCGCGACGCCGGCCGGCGCGTGCTCGGCGGCACCATCGCCCGCGGCGTCGCCGAGCGGATCGATGCCGTCCTCTGGTTCTCCGACCTCCGCGGCTATACGACGATCAGCGACGCCGCCCGGCCGGACGAGATCATCCCGCTCCTCAACGACTATGCGCATCTCGTCGTCTCGGCCGTGCACGAGGCCGGCGGCGACGTACTCAAGCTGATCGGCGACGGCACGCTGGCGATCTTCAAGGCCGGCGACCCGGCCGAGGCCTGCCGCTCGGCGCTCAAGGCGGAGGCGGCGCTCCGGCGCGGACTCGCGGCGCTGAACGAGCGCCGGGCCGCCGCGGGCCAGCCGGTCACCTCGGTCTATCTCGGCCTGCATATCGGCGAGGTGTTCTACGGCAATATCGGCAGCGAGGATCGTCTCGACTTCACCGTGGTCGGACCGGCGGTAAACGAAGTCAGCCGCATCGTCTCGATGTGCCGCTCCGTCGACCGCAACGTCGTCATGTCCGCCGACTTCACCGCCGCGACGCCGGAACCCGAACGCTCGACCCTGGTCTCGGTCGGCCGCTTCGCTCTCCGCGGCGTCGGCCGCGCCCAGGAGCTTTTCACCCTCGATCCGGGCAGCCTCGCCTGAGCCACACGACTTCGGAGCACCGATGCCCCAGCATCTCGCCGCCCTCGCCCTCCTCGTCCGCGACTACGACGAGGCCATCGCCTACTACACCGGCACGCTCGGCTTCGATCTGATCGAGGATACCGACATGGGCCGCGGCAAGCGCTTCGTGCGCGTGCGCCCGCCGGGCTCGACCGGGGCCGCGTTCCTGCTGGCGAAGGCGGCGAATGCCGATCAGCAATCGCGGGTCGGCAACCAGACCGGCGGGCGCGTCTTCCTGTTCCTGCACACCGACGACTTCCAGCGCGACCACGCGGCCTACAAGGCCAAGGGTGTGAAGTTCATCGAGGAGCCGCGGCACGAAGCCTATGGCACGGTCGTGGTGTTCGAGGATCTCTACGGCAACCGCTGGGACCTGGTGCAGCCTGGAGGGGCCAGGCCGTCGGCGGGGCCTTGAGCCCGACTGAGCCGGCGCTCGCTCTGGATACAGCAAGACGCCTGATCGCGAGCGGGCGGCCTCCCACAACCTTGGGGAGAGACCCGAAGAATCGTCCGTTTATCCCGCGCACTCGTGAACGATGGCATCTGGACAGGGCCGCCGCTTGGCCCTAGTCCCGAGGCCCAACCGCGGAGGAGAGGCGACAGGGTGGCGCGGATACTGGTGGTCGACGACAATACGATGATGCGGACGGTGATGCGCTCCGCGCTGGAGCGCGCCGGCCACGCCGTCACCCAGGCCGCGGACGGCGAGCGCGCGCTCCTGGCGCTGGCCGCCGCGCCCTTCGACCTGATCGTCACCGACATCAACATGCCGGGCATGGGCGGCGTCGACCTGGTCAACGCCATCAGGGGATCGTCGCCGGACGCGAAGATCCTGGTCATCTCCGGCTTCCTCGATCCGTCGGAGCTGAAGGGCATGACCTCGGCCAAGACCCAGGGCGTCCAGGGCTCGCTGGAGAAGCCGTTCACCGCCGACAAGCTGGTCACCAAGGTCGCCGAGATCCTCGGCTGAAGCCGTCTCAGTCGATCAGCTTGCTCAGGCGAAGCCGGTCGACGCCCTTGCCGCCATGGCTGCGACCAGGGCCGGCCCGTCCTCGGGCTCGGCCTGGCGGATGAGGATGTCGGAGGACATGCGGCGAGACTAGCAGAACCGCGCTGACGCGCGGCCCCCACCCTAACCCTCCCCCGCGCTGCGCACGGGAGAGGGGACATGAGGGCGCCTCGGGCTCCCTCTCCCGGCCGCGTAGCGGACGGGGGAGGGTTGGGGTGGGGGCCGCGCGTCAGCGCGGAATGGTTTGAACGAAACGACGCCCGCTGTACCCTTGCCCGCTCCATTCAACGAAGGTCACCCACACCATGGTCGATGCGGCACGCTTGAGCACATTCGTGGCCAAGGCCTGGGACGAGGAGATCGTTCCCACTCTGGTCGAGTACATCAAGATCCCGAACAAATCGCCGTCCTTCGATCCGAAGTGGCAGGAGCACGGCTACATGGACCAGGCCGTGGCCATGTTCGAGGGCTGGGCCAAGAAGAAGATCGCGACCATGCCCGGCGCCACGCTGGAAGTGGTGCGGCTGCCGGGACGCACGCCGCTGATCCTGATCGAGGTGCCGGGCGAAGGGACGGAGACGGTCCTCCTCTACGGCCATCTCGACAAGCAGCCGGAGATGACCGGCTGGTTCGAGGGCTTCGGGCCGTGGATCCCCTTGATGAAGGGCGACAAGCTCTACGGCCGCGGCGGCGCGGATGACGGCTATGCCATGTTCGGCGCGCTGACCGCGATCGGGGCGCTGCGCGACCAGGGCGTGAAGCATGCGCGCTGCGTCATCCTGATCGAGGCCTGCGAGGAATCCGGCAGCTACGACCTGCCCCACTACGTCGACCACCTGAAGGACCGCATCGGCTCGCCGGCGCTGGTCGTCTGCCTCGATTCCGGCTGCGGCAACTACGACCAGCTCTGGGTAACCACCTCGCTCCGCGGCATGATCGCAGGCGAGCTCACCGTCCGCGTGCTGGAGGAGGGCGTCCATTCCGGCGACGCGTCGGGCATCGTGCCGTCGAGCTTCCGCCTGATGCGGAAGCTGATCTCGCGCCTTGAGGACGAGGACTCGGGCGCGATCAAGCCGGATGCGCTCTATGCCCAGGTCCCGCCCGAGCGCGTCGCCCAGGCGAAGGTCGCGGCTGCGGCGCTGGGCAAGGAGGTCTATGCTAAGTTCCCCTTCCCCGAAGGCATGACGCCGGTGACCGATGATCTGACCGAGCTGGTGCTGAACCGCACCTGGCGGCCGGCCCTCTCGACCACCGGCATGGACGGCTTCCCGACGCCGCAGAACGCCGGCAACGTGCTGCGTCCCTACTCGACCGCCAAGCTCAGCCTCAGGCTGCCGCCGACGATGGATGCGACCGAGGCGCAGACGATCGTGAAGACGCTGCTGGAGAAGGACCCGCCCTACGGTGCCAAGGTGACGTTCACTTCCGACAAGGCCGGCACCGGCTGGAACGCGCCCAAGCTGGCGCCGTGGCTGGAGAAGTCACTGGCCCGCGGGTCGACCGCCGCCTTCGGCGCACCACCCGCCTATATGGGCGAAGGCGGCAGCATCCCGTTCATGGCGATGCTGGGCGAGAAGTTCCCGGCCTCGCAGTTCGTGGTCACCGGCGTGCTCGGGCCGCACTCGAATGCGCATGGGCCGAACGAGTTCCTGCACGTGCCCACGGGGAAGAAGGTGACCGAGGTGATTTCCTACGTGCTGGCCGATCACCTGGCGGCAAGGACGTAACCGGCGCTGGACGCGGGGACCCGGGTCGACGTGGTGACCGCCACCGCAGCGACCTGGGCCGGGTTCGCCATGATGTGCGTCGGCATGTTCATGGCGATCCTCGACATCCAGATCGTCGCCACGTCCCTGCCGGCGATCCAAAGGGCGATCGGCATCGGGCCGGAGCAGATCAGCTGGGTGCAGACGGCCTATCTGATCGCCGAGGTGATCGCGATCCCGCTGACGGGATTCCTCACCCGCCTGCTCTCGATGCGATGGCTGTTCGTCATCGCGCTTTCGCTGTTCACCTTGGCCTCGCTCGGCTGCGCCGCCAGCGACGGCTTCGGCCAGCTGATCGCCTGGCGCGTGCTGCAGGGCTTCGCCGGCGGCACGCTCATCCCGGCGGTGTTCTCCGCGGTCTTCCTCTTGTTCCCGGCCGGCCGGCAAGGCCTCGCCACCACCATCGGCGGCGTGCTGGCGGTGCTGGCGCCCACGCTCGGGCCGGTCGTCGGCGGCTGGATCACCGATACCTATTCGTGGCACTGGCTGTTCCTGGTCAACGTGGTCCCCGGCATTCTGGCGGCAGCGGCGGCGACGCGCCTCCTGCCCGCGGACAAGCCCGATCTTTCGGAGGCGCGAACCCTCGACGCCGGCTCGCTCTCGCTGATGGCGATCGCGCTCGCGGCGCTGGAGATCGCCTTGAAGGAGGCGCCGCCGGATGACTGGCGATCGCCGCTGGTGCTGGGCCTGCTCGGGCTCAGCCTCGTCTCGGCGGCGATCTTCGTCCGTCGCACGCTCGGCGCCGACCATCCCGTCGTCGACCTCCGCCGGTTCGCCGACCGCCGCTTCGCCATCGGCTGCCTGCTCAGCTTCACGCTCGGTATCGGCCTGTTCGGCTCGGTCTACCTGATGCCGGTGTTCCTGGGCTTCGTCCGCGACCACTCGGCGCTCGAGATCGGCAAGATCATGCTCGTCACCGGCGTGGCCCAGCTTCTCGTCGCCCCCGTGGCCGTGGCGCTGGAGCGCCGACTCGACGCCCGGATTCTGGCGGGAGGCGGCTTCCTGCTGTTCGCCATCGGCCTGGCCTTGAGCGCCTTCGACACGAGCGAGACCGACTTCGCCGACATGGTGATGCCGCAGGTCCTGCGCGGCGCCGCGATGATGTTCTGCCTCTTGCCGCCGACCCGGCTTGCGCTCGGTCATCTCGCGCCGGCCGAGGTGCCGGATGCGAGCGGGCTGTTCAACCTGATGCGGAACCTCGGCGGCGCCATCGGCATCGCGCTGATCGACACGGTGATCTACGGCCGCTCGCCGGTGCATGCGCGGGCGATCACCGACCGGCTGGCAGCCGGCGACGTCGAGACGGCGAAGGCCGCAGGCTTGCCGCTGGAGATGTTCCTGGCGCGCCCGCCGGGCCCGATCGGCCCGGACCTGCAGGCGATGGTGCAGCCGATGGTCGAGCGCCTGGCTCTGGTCCAGGCGATCAACGAGGCCTGGGCGATGGTTGCCGCACTGACGATCCTCGCTCTCTTCGCGCTGCCGTTTGCGCGCGCCAGAAGATGACCGGGGTGATCGCCTACGTGCCGGCCGACCACCTGGCGGCGGAGTGATCTGCACCGGCGGATCGCAGGATCACGTCGCCCGCCGCCGATTCTCGTCCTCGGCCGTCAGCGGGATGCATTCGCCGAGCGCGTCCAGGAACTGAATCACGTCGAACGGCTTCGTCAGATAGCGGAAGAAGCCCGCGGCGAGGCCCCGCCTGACGTCGCTCGGGGTCGCGGCGGCGGTGAGCGCCAGCACCGGGGTGTCGCTGAGCCCCGGCATCGCCTTGAGATACGCGAGAATCTCGTAGCCGCTCATCCCCGGCAGATTGAGGTCGAGGACGATGAGGTCCGGCCGGTGCGTGCGCGCAAGGTCGAGACCCTGGCCGGGCGTCGCCGCGGTCAGCAGCCTCACATGCGGCAGCGTCTGGATCAGCGTCGTCATCAGGCGCACATTGGCCGGGATGTCTTCGACGTAGAGCAACGAATAGCCCGTTGCGGCATTCGCCGGCGCGCGCAGGGCCCGCTCGGCCGGCGCGCGCAGGGCCTGCTCAGCCGGCGCGATCGGCACGACGTCGCCCGAGTCGACGTCGCACGGAAGCTCGATCCAGAAGGTACTGCCGACGCCGGGTTCGCTGACGAAGCCGATCTCGCCGCCCATGGCTTCGGTCAAGCGCTTGCAGATCGACAACCCTATGCCGGTGCCGTCGATCCCGGCATGCTCCTGCCCGAGGCGGTGGAACGGCTCGAACAGGTCCGCCTG
>CAMDFP010000254.1 GCA_945897335.1 Asaia bogorensis
AGTTCATCGGCAGCTGCACCATGTCGAGGACGAGGCCGAAGCTCTCGATCTTCTCGCGGTGGCGGGCGAGGATGTCGGCCGACCAATGATGCGGATTGCCGTCGGGATCGGCGCAGACATGGCGGATGCCGAGCTGGGACCAAACCCGATAGTCGCTGTCGTCGCGGGCCTTGACCTGCGTGCCCAGATACACCGCCCCGCCCCCTATCTTTTGGATTAGACGTTTCTTTGGCTTGTAGGATAACCGGACAAGAGAGCCCGAGCGACCCTCGACTTTCGGATGGGGTCAGAAGGAGACGGCCATGGATGTTGACGCACTGGTCTTCGACGTCTTCGGCACCTGCGTCGACTGGCGCGGCACCATCATCCGCGAGGCGGAGCGCTGGAGCCGCGAGCTCGGTCGCCCGGTCGACGGCGCCGGCCTCGCCGATGCGTGGCGGGCCAACTACGACCCCTCGATGGAGGAGATCCGCGCCGGACGGCGGGCCTTCACCCTGCTGGATACGCTCCACCGCGAGACGTTGAACAAGATCGCGCCTCGCTTCGGCCTCGGCGGCCTCGATGAAGCGACGATGGATCGCCTCAACCGCGTCTGGCACCGGCTCGATCCCTGGCCGGACACGGTGCCGGGCCTGCGCCGCCTGAAATCGCGCTTCCTGCTGGCGCCGCTCTCCAATGGCGGCGTGGCGCTGCTGGCGCGCATGGCCAAGCGCGCCGGGCTTCCCTGGGACCTGATCCTCTCGGGCGAGCTGTTCCAAGGCTACAAGCCCGAGTCCAAGGTCTATCTCGGCGCCGCCCGCCTCCTCGACCTCGACCCGTCACGCGTGATGATGGTCGCCGCCCATAATGGCGACCTCGCCGCCGCGTCGAAGCTGGGCCTTCGCACCGCCTTCATCCTCCGGCCGACCGAATACGGACCGAAGCAGACGACCGACCTCGCCCCCGGCGGCGCCTGGGACTTCTCATGCGACAGCATGGAAGAGCTCGCGGAGAAGCTGGGTTGCTAGGGACTCAAAGCTGGCCCAGCTGCGCCAGCGCTGCCTTGACCCGGTCTGGCGTCAGCGGCGCGCGGCGGATGCGGATGCCGGTGGCGTCGAACAGCGCGTTGGCGAGAGCACCGGCGACCGGCCTCGTCGAGCCTTCGCCGGCGCCTGACGGCGCGATCTCCGGGCGGTCGATCAGGACGACGTCGATCGACTCCGGCGCGTCGCCGATCTCGAGGATCGGGTAGCCCAGCCAATCCAGGCTGGTGACGCCGTTCCGATCGAAGGTCACCTCCTCGAACAAGGTCCGGCTCGTGGTCTGGACGATGTTGCCCTCGATCACCCGCTTCAGCGTCTCCGGATTCACGATCAACCCGCAGTCATGGGCGACGACGAAGCGCCTGGGCCAGATCCGCCCCGTCCGCCGGTCGACCTCGATCTCGGAGATCACCGCGACCACGGTGCCCGCGCGCTGCGCATAGGCGATGCCGCGGCCACGCAGCGTATCCCCCGTCTGCCGCCCCGCAGGCGACGGGCGCGTCTGCCAACCGGCGCGCTCGGCCGCGGCCTTGATCACCGCGACGTCGCGGGGCGCCTTCAGGTGACGGAGCCGGAACTCGACCGGATCGGCGCCGGCCGCCACCGCCATCTCGTCCATGAAGGACTCGCTGGCGAAGTGGATCTGCGGCCCGACGGGATCGCGAAGATGCGAGGTGCGCAGCGGCGAGGCGCGATCGAGCAGCGGCGCGATCGTCTCCCAGGCCATGCGCTTGGCCGCGAACTCGTAGGACTCCGCCGGCACGCCGAAGGCCGCCGTCGGCTTCGGCGGATGGCCGACCAGCATCCCCGCCAGCGTGTCGTTGGGTGAGCTCTCGTTGGCGCTCATGTCGAGGCGCGAGAAGCCCTTCGACTCGAAGGAATAGGCGACCACCTTGCCGTCCTTGTCGAAACCGGCGCGGGCGCGATGGATCGAGGCCGGCGCCTTCGGGTCCCAGCCATGGCCGTCGGCCCGCATGCCCTGGACCCGCACCGGACGCCCGGTCGCCTCCGACATAACCGCCGCCTCGGCCGCGGCGTCACCGGCGTCGTTCCGGCCATAGGAGCCCGGCCCCGGAACCCAGATGCCGCGCACCTGCTCGGGCTTGAGGCCGAGGATGCGGGCAACGCCGTCGCGGGCGAAATGCGGCTTCTGCGATCCGGTCCACAGTGTCGCGCTGTCGGGTTTCGCATCGACCACGGCGCAGGCCGGGCCTATGCTGGCATGCGACTGAAACGGCCATTCGTACTCGGCCTCGATGACTCGCGCGGCCCCGGCGAACGCCGCCTCGACCGGCCCCTGGTTCACCGGCGCCTGGCGCGTCACCACCTTCGCCTGGCGGATGTGATCGTAGATCGCCTCGGTCGCCGGAAACGGCGGCGCCGCATCCGACCATTGCACCTTCAGCGCCTCGGACGCCTGGATCGCGTCCCATTCGGTCTCGGCGACGACGGCGACGAGGTCCTTCACGCGGACGACCTTCGCCCCGGCGAATCTCGCGATCGACGCCTCGTCGACACCCGTCGGCACGGCACCTGCGACGGGCGGGCGCACGACCCGGCCATGCAGCATGTTCGGCACGGTGATGTCGGTGACGAAGTCGAGCGTGCCCAGCACCTTCGGCGGCACGTCGCGGCGCGCAGGCGAGGTGCCGACCAGGCGATACTGCTTCGGGTCCTTCGGCTTGGCCTCGCCGCTGACCGTCAGGTCGTTGCCATATTGCTTGTTCCAGGTGAGCTTGGACTCGAAGCTCTTGCCGCCGACCAGATCGGCGTAGCTGACCCGCTTCGTCGCATCGCCCTCGACCGAGATGACGCCTTCGGCGACCGTCAGCTTCTCGCGCGGCACGTCCAGCCGCTTCGCTGCCTGGTCGAACAGCAGGCGCCTCACCTCCGCCGCCGCGTTGCGCAGCGGAATGCCGCCGCGCTGGACGCCGGTGCTGCCGCTGGCTCCCCCCTGGTTCAGGGTCAGCGCGGTGTCGCCCATGATCACGACGACGCGGGCCAGCGGCACGTCCAGTTCTTCGGCGACGATCTGGGCGATGGCAACGTCGACGCCCTGCCCCATGTCCATCTTGCCGAAGAAGGCGGTGACGGTGCCGTCGGGCGCCACCGCCAGCCAGGAATCGAGCTCTTCCGGATGCAGCGGCGGCTTGCCCGGCCGCAGATCGGCGGCAAGCGCATCGCCCGCGATCTCCGGAACGGCGAAGGAGACGACCAGCGCGCCGGCTGCCTTCAAGAGGCCGCGGCGGTCGAGCCTGAGCGCGGCGGTCATGTGCGCCTCCGCTCGGCCATCAGCAGTGCCGCGCGCTTCACCGCGCGCAGGATCGACATGTGCGTGCCGCAGCGGCATTTTAGGCCGGCGAGCGCCTCCCGGATTTCGGCGTCGGTCGGCGCCTTGTTCTCTTCCAGGAATGCCGCCGCCGTCATCACCCAGCCGCTGGTACAGTAGCCGCATTGAGGCACGTCTTCCTGGATGAAGGCCTGCTGCACCGGGTGCGGCTTGTCGGCGGTGCCGAGCCCGTCCAGCGTCGTCACCTCGCGCCCCTCGGCCAGCGAGACCGGCGTGCCGCAGGAGCGGCTGGCGACGCCGTCGATATGCACGGTGCAGGCCCCGCATTGCGCGAGGCCGCAGCCGAAATGCGGATTCTTCAGGCCGAGATCGCCACGCAGAGCATAGAGCAGCGGCATGTCGGGATCGGCGTCGAGGGTCGCCGGCTTGCCGTTGACCGTGAGCCTGATGCGTTGGCGCATGGACCGCCCTCCCCTGAAGTTGAATGAAGTCTGCGCCCGCCCCCGAGTCACAGCCAGAGGAAAGCAACTAACATCTCAAATCCATGAATTGACATTTTAGGCCTGGCATACTCGAATTCCTCCCGACATCCCGAAGTTGCCCGGAACATCCGATGCTCGACGTTTCCAGATCCATCCCCGCCGACAGCGACACCCGCCAAAGCGACATAGCCTTCGAGATGCTGAAGGCCGACATCGTCGCTGCCGCCTGCTTCCCGGCGCCGGGGTGACCGAGGGCGAGCTCGCCGAACGCTACGGTCTCGGCAAGGCGCCGATCCGGATGGCGCTGACCAGGCTTGCCGAGCGCGACTGGCTGCGCGCCCTTCCCCGCCGGGGATACCGGGTAAAGCCGGTTGCCATGCGCGACATCACCGAGGTCTTCGAGCTTCGCCAGATGATCGAGCCTGCCGCCGCCCGTGCTGCCGTCGGCAAGGTCGAGATCAGCCGGCTCGAGCATCTGGACGCGGTCTGCGGTGCCGGCTTCGTCGCCGGCGATGCGGCGAGCGAGGCCACGTATCTTCAGGCCCATCGGCAGTTCCACCTGGCGATCGTGCTGGCCGGCGGCAATCGCCGCCTCGGCCGCGCTTTCGAGCCCCTGTGGGAAGAGACCGAGCGGGTGATCCGCTACACCGGCCTTCTCCGCCAGAACGCAGACGAACTCCGCCACGATCACCGGCCGCTGCTCGACGCGATCCGCGCCGGCGACGCCGCCGCCGCCGAAGCCCAGATGCGAGAGGAGGTGCGGCACCTCTCCCGCGTCATCGTCGAGACCGCGCTCAAGACCGCCGTCCTCCTCGCCCCTTCGCCGGATCCGGCGAGTGAGCGTGGCGAGGACGCGTATCGCTGACTTCACCGCGCCGGCGGGGGGCCGGCGTCCAATAGAGGGAGGCTGAACATGGCTTGAAGGTCGGTGTGGCTCGGGACTGCCGCGCTCGCGGCGGTTCTTATGGCCGGACAAGCGGACGCTGCCAAGGACATGCTGGTCGTCGATCTCGCCAGCGAGCCAGCCTCGCTGGACCCGCGTGTCCAGTGGAACCCGGACAGCTACTGGGTCTATCGCAACATCTTCGCCAACGTCGTGACGCGCGACGACGACGGCAAGATCATCCCGCAGGTCGCGACATCGTGGAAGGCGATCGACGACAAGACGATCGAGTTCACGCTCCGGAGCGACATCAAGTTCCATGACGGCACGGCAATGACCGCCAGGGCATCATCGACGGGTTGATGGGCGGCTACGACAAGCCGGTCGCAACCATGCTGTCCCCGGTCCATGTCGGCTACAGCGAGGGCTTCAAAGGCCCGGTCTACGACCCGAACAAGGCGAAGGCGCTCCTCAAGGAAGTCGGCGCGCCGGCCACCGGCACCTTCACCCTTTTCACCTCGCCCGTCTTCGACCAGCGCATCGTCGTCGCGATCCAGCAGATGCTGCGTGGCGTCGGGCTCAAGGTCGAGATCACCTCCAGCGACTTCGGCAACTGGCTGAGCGGGCTCGGCGGCGGCGGCCTGATGCTGGCGCGCATGGCAGGCGACGGCCAGGTGCACGCCCCCGACTTCTCCATGGTCTCCGCCCGCGGCCTCGATCCGGCGCGCTACCTGCTAGCGTCGGGCAACGACGCCGGTCTCTTCCAGTGGCCGCGGATCGAAGGCGACCGCAACATCTCAGGATACGAGTCGATCTGCGTTCCCGGCGCCGTTGCGGGTCTGGGATTCGCCGCCGAGCGCTTCGGCCGCACCCCCCTGGCGCGAACTGGTGGCGCCGGCGATCGAACTGGCGGCGGCCGGCCTCCCGGTCGACTGGTTCACCGCGCTGACCGTCGGCGTCGAAGGTGCCTCCCTCGCGACATGCCCGCAGACCCGCGACTTCTTCCTGCCGGAGGGAAAGGTGCCGGCTGCCGGGACCGGGCTTCGCCTGAAGAACCCGACATTGACCGAGACGCTCCGTCGGCTCGCCAATGCCGGCCCGCGCAATTTCTACGAGGGCGACATCGCCCAGCACATCGCCGGCGATCTGGCGACCGACGGGTCTGCGATCGATCTCGAGGACCTCGCCCGCTACCAGCCACGCCTAGTCGAACCGGCGAACCGCGACTATCGCGGCACACGGCTCCACGCGATGCCGGGCCTGACCGGCGGGCCGGCCTATCTCGCGGCGATGGCGTCGCTGGCGGAAGGCATCATGCCTGGCCGGGAGCCGACAGCGGACGCGTTCATCGCCTATGCGCGCGCGCTGACCGAGGCCTATACTGACAGGCTGGCGGCCTTTGCCCGCGCCTTCCCGATCTCGCGGATCGCCGACACCGTCTATCCGGTGCAGTTCGCCGTGCCCAACGCCGTGCAGCACCAGGCCGACCACAACGCGGGCATGGCGCACCCCACCACGCCCTGGCCGATCGCGCTGGCGCAGCGCTAGCCGATTTCCTTCACCAGCTCGTCCAGCATGTGGAAGGCGGTGTTCGCCGCGGGCACGCCGCAATAGATCGCCTGCTGCAGCACGATCTCCTTGATGTCGGCGGCGGTGAGCCCGCCTTCGACCAGGGCGGCCTTCGCATGCATGCGGAACTCGTCCCAGCGCGACAGCGCGATCAGCGTGCCGATCACCAGGATGCGGCGCGTGCGGATATCGAGGCCGGGACGGGTCCAGATCTCACCCCAGGCATAGCGGGTGATCAGGTCCTGGAAATCGGCCGTGAGGTCGTTCGCCTTGGCGATCGAGCGATCGACATGGGCATTGCCCAGCACCTTCCGGCGCACGGCCATGCCGGCGGCCTGGCGCTCCTTCTCATCCATTCCATGTCCCCTTCGACAGCACGCGCTCGACGAAGGCCGCCGACGCGCCGAGATAGTTGTCGGGCGTGAGCAGTCGTTCGATGTCGCCGACCTTGAGATGCTTGGACACCTCGGCATCGGCCTTGAGGATTTCGGCGAGCGGACGTCCGTCGGCGACTGCCCGCTTGCACGCCGCCTCGATCAGCTCATGCGCCTTGGCCTTGCCGAGCGGTTTGGCCAGCGCCGCCGACACCGCCTCGGCCAGCACCAGCCCGCCGGTCGCGTCCAGGTTGGCGCGCATGCGGTCGGGATCGACGAGGAGTCCGGAGAGCGCATCCGCGACCGAGCGCGCGGCGCCGGCGGTGACGCGCACCAGCTCGGGCAGCGTCTCCCACTCAGCCTGCCAGCCGCCGAGGCCGCGCTCATGCTCCTGAGCCATGGCGCCGAGGAATGTCGCGACCAGTCCCGGCGTCCGCGCCGCCGCCGCCAGCGCCACCGAGGCGGAGATCGGGTTGCGCTTATGCGGCATGGTCGAGGAGCCGCCGCGTCCCGCCGCCGGTGCTTCGTAGGCCTCGCCGATTTCAGTCTGGCCCATCAGCGCGAGGTCGCGGGCGATCTTGCCCAGTGTCCCGGAGGCGATGCCGAGAGAAGCAGCCAGCGCCGCCAGGCGATCGCGATGCGCATGCCAGGGGAGATCCGGCACCATGAGGCCGAGCCGGATGCCGAGCGCGTCCGCGACCTTGAGGCCGTCATTGCCGAGTGATGCCAATGTGCCCGACGCGCCGCCGAACTGAAGCACGCTGGCCGCCTTGAGATCGACGTCGATCCTTGCGCGCACTCGACGCAACGCATCCAGCCAGCCGGCGGCCTTGAGACCGAAGGTGACGGGCACCGCCTG
>CAMDFP010000255.1 GCA_945897335.1 Asaia bogorensis
AGGGGGCACGACTTGTACCCCCTCCCCCTTGATGGGGGAGGGTTGGGGTGGGGGTGGGGCCACAGACTCCGTTGTCATCAGGGCCGTGCCTGCCCGTCGCCGCGGACGACGTATTTCCAGCTGGTCAGGTGCTCGGCGCCGACGGGGCCACGGGCATGCAGCTTGCCGGTCGAGATGCCGATCTCGGCGCCGAAGCCGAATTCGCCGCCGTCGGCGTATTGGGTGGAGGCGTTCCAGAGAACGATCGCCGAGTCGACCTGCGCGAGGAAGCGCTCGGCGGCGGCCTCGTCGGCGGTGACGATGGCATCGGTGTGCTGGGAGCCGTAGCGGGCGATGTGCTCGATCGCCGCCTCGACGCCGTCGACGACGCGCACCGACAGGATGGCGTCGAGATACTCGGTCGACCAGTCGGCCTCGGCTGCGGGCCTGGCGCGCGGGTCCAGCGCGCGGGTCTCGGCGCAGCCCCGGATCTCGCAGCCGGCCTCGATCAGGTCGTCCAGGATCGGCTTCAGATGCGTCGCGGCACAGCGGCGGTCGACCAGCAGGGTCTCGGTCGCGCCGCAGACGCCGGTGCGCCGCATCTTGGCGTTGAGGACGACGGCGCGGGCCATGGCGAGATCGGCGGCGTGATCGACATAGGTGTGGCAGAGCCCGTCCAGATGCGCGATCACCGGCACCCGGCTCTCGGCCTGGACGCGGGCGATCAGCGACTTGCCGCCGCGCGGCACGATCACGTCGATGACGCCGGCCATCGCGAGCATGCGGCCGACGGCGGCACGGTCCCTGGTTGGCACCAGTTGCACCGTCGCTTCCGGCAACCCGGCGGTCCGCAGGCCTTCGGTGAGGCAGGCCGCGATCGCGGTCGCCGACTGGAAGCTCTCGGAACCGGCTCGCAGGATCGCGGCGTTGCCGGACTTGAGGCAGAGCGCGCCGGCATCCGCGGTCACGTTGGGCCGGGATTCGAAGATGATGCCGATGACGCCCAGCGGCACCCGGACGCGGGCGAAGCGAAGCCCGTTCGGCTGGCTCCACGCCTTGTCGACGGCGCCCACCGGATCGGGAAGGCGCGCGATGTCCTCGACGCTCTTCGCGATCGACCCGACGCGCTTCTCGTCCAGCGCCAGCCGGTCGAGGAAGGCGGAGGCAGCGCCGCCGGCCTTCGCTTCGGCGAGGTCGCTAGCGTTCGCCTCCAGGATCTTCTCGGCGCTGGCGCGGATCGCGGCGGCGGCGGCGATGAGTGCGCGGTTCTTGGCGTCGGAAGATGCCAGAGCGAGCACACGCGCGGCCTCCCGCGCGTCCCGCCCCAGGCGGTCCATGACCTCGGCGACCTCGTCGCGGTCGGTCAATCGCGCGCTCACGTCTACTCCAGCACCAGATCGTCGCGGTGGATCATCTCGTCGCGGCCACGGTAGCCGAGGATGGCCTCGATGTCCCCGCTCTTGTGCCCTTTGATGCGGCGCGCGTCCTCGGCCGAATAGGCGGAGAGGCCGCGGGCCAGCACGGCGCCGTCGGGGTCGCGCACTTCGATCGGGTCGCCGCGCTCGAAGCGGCCGCCGATCTCGACGATGCCGGCGGGAAGCAGGCTCTTGCCGCGGCCCAGCGCGCGGGCGGCGCCGGGATCGACCTTGACCCAGCCGACGGGTTTCACCGATCCGGCGATCCAGCGTTTCCGTGCCGTCTTCGGTTGCAGGTCGGGCTTGAACCAAGTGCACTTCGCACCGTCGGCGAGCGCTGCCAGCGGGTGCATGCGCTTGCCGTCGGCGATCGCCATCCGGCAGCCGGCGCCCTGGGCGATCTTGGCGGCGGCGATCTTGGTCACCATGCCGCCCGAGGAGTATCCGGCCGGCGCCTCGCCGGCCATGCCCTCGATCTCGCCGGTGATGCGCCCGACCTCGCCGATATGCGTCGCCTTCGTGTCGGTGCGCGGATCGGCGGTATAGAGCCCGTCGATGTCGGAGAGCAGCACCAGCGTGTCGGCGGAGATCATCTGCGCCACGCGGGCGGCGAGGCGGTCGTTGTCGCCGAAGCGGATCTCGGACGTGGCCACCGTGTCGTTCTCGTTGATGACCGGCACGGCACCCAAGGCCAGCAATGTGGCGATGGTGGCGCGGGCGTTCAGGTGGCGGCGGCGTTCCTCGGTATCCTCCAGCGTCACCAGGATCTGGGCGCAGGTGATGCCGTGGCGGGCCAGCGCCTCCTGCCAGGCATGCGCCAGGCGGATCTGCCCGGTGGCGGCGGCGGCCTGCTTCTGCTCGAGCGCCAGGGCGCCAGGCGGCAGCTTGAGATGACGGCGGCCGAGCGCGATCGCGCCGGAGGAGACGAGAACCACCTCGACGCCATCGGCCTTGAGGGCGGCGACGTCGTCGGCCAGCGCTTCCAGCCAGGCGCGCTTCAGCGTGCCGGCGCCCTGTTCGACCAAGAGGGCCGAGCCGATCTTGACGACGAGACGCCTGGCGGACGCCAGCGACCGGCTCACGCCGCGTCCTCCTCCACCGGCGACCGCCTGGCCGCGATCTCGCTCCAAAGCGCTTCCAGCACCGCATCGACGCCCATGCCGGCGGCGCCCGAGAGCGGCAGCACGGTGACCTTGGCGCCCTTCCGGCGGGCGGCACGCTTCAGCGCCGCGAGCTTGGCCTTGATCGCGTCCGCGTCGAGCGCGTCGATCTTGTTGAGGCCGACCACTTCAGGCTTCTCGGCCAGGCCCGCGCCATAGGCCTTCAGCTCCTTCCGGATGGTCTTGTACGAGGCGACCGGGTCCTCCTCCGTGCCGTCGACCAGGTGGAGGACGACGTTGCAGCGCTCGACATGACCCAGGAAGCGATCGCCGAGCCCGGTGCCCTCATGCGCGCCCTCGATCAGGCCGGGCAGGTCGGCGACGACGAACTCGCGCGCGTCCTTCTCGCCGCCGAGGCGGACGACGCCGAGCTGCGGGACCAGCGTGGTGAAGGGGTAGTCGGCGATCTTCGGCTTCGCCCGGCTGACGGCGGCGAGGAAGGTCGACTTGCCGGCGTTGGGAAGACCGACCAGGCCGGCGTCGGCGATGAGCTTGAGGCGGAGCCAGACCCAGCGCTCCTCGCCCGGCCAGCCCTGGTCGAAGCGGCGGGGGGCGCGGTTGGTCGAGGATTTGAAGTGGAGATTGCCGAAGCCGCCGTCGCCGCCCTTCAGCAGGCGCTGGCGCTGGCCGGGCTTGATCATGTCGAGCAGCACGTCGCCGGTCTCGTCGTCGATCACCTGGGTTCCGGCGGGGACCTTCAGGATGATGTCCTCGGCGTCCGCGCCGGTCTTCTGCCGGCCCTGGCCGTGGTCGCCCTTCCGTGCCTTGAAGTGCTGCTGGTAGCGGTAGTCGATCAGCGTGTTGAGGCCGTCGACGCATTCGAAAATGATGTCGCCGCCGCGCCCGCCATTGCCGCCGTCGGGGCCGCCGAACTCGATGTATTTCTCGCGCCTGAACGAGCAGCAGCCGGCGCCGCCGTCACCGCTCCTGAGGTAGATCTTGCACTGGTCGAGGAATTTCATCTGAAGAACGACCCTGAAATGCGAACGGGGGAATGGCGACCCATTCCCCCGTCGACGTCTTTTAAGGAAGGGTCGTTCGAGCGGCTCAGGCGCTCGGCGGGACCACGGCGATGTAGGTGCGCTTGCCGGCCTTGTCCTCGAACTTCACCTGGCCGTCGACGAGCGCGAACAGCGTGTGGTCGCGGCCCATGCCGACATTGGTGCCGGGGTGATAGGTGGTGCCGCGCTGGCGCACCAGGATGTTGCCGGCGATGACGCTCTCGCCGCCGTACTTCTTCACGCCGAGGCGGCGGCCTTCGGAATCGCGGCCGTTGCGCGAGCTGCCGCCGGCTTTCTTATGTGCCATCTGACTCTCCTTAAGTCCCGGGCGCCGATCAGGCGGCCACGATGTCGGTGATCTTGACCACCGTCAGGTCCTGGCGGTGGCCGTTCTTGCGGCGCGAATTCTTGCGGCGGCGCTTCTTGAAGATGATGACCTTGTCGCCGCGGTCATGCTTGACCACGGTGGCGACGACCTTCGCGCCAGCGACCCGGGGGCTGCCGAACTTGGCGCCGGCGCCTTCGCCGACCGCCAGGACTTCGGTGAACTCGACCGTCGCGCCGGCCTCGGCGACCAGCTTCTCGATGGTGAGCGTATCGTCCTTGGCGACCTTGTATTGCTTGCCGCCGGTCTGGATCACTGCGTACATGGGCTTCGTCCTGCGAGGGCGAGGGCTTGACCCCACGCCAATAAATCACCGCTCGCGGACGGACCCCGCCCGCGCGGCCGCCGGATAATAGCCAGGACCGAGGCCAAGTCAACGACCGTTCCCGCCGGGTCCTAGGCACCGGAAATTGCTGGATTTCCGGGACTCGGCCGAAGAACCACCTTGAATCCGGGCTTAAGGGCGGGTACATCCGCCCTCCCGACGGAGAGGTGCCAGAGTGGTCGATCGGGACGGTCTCGAAAACCGTTGTACCAGCAATGGTACCGTGGGTTCGAATCCCACCCTCTCCGCCATTCCGTCCCCGCGAACGGCGGGCCAGCGGCTCTTCCGCTAGTCGTCCCGAATCACCTGAGCGCGGCTTCCAGGTGAGGAGCGTTCATCCGATCGGTTCCGAGGCCGTCAAACCGATCGGCCATAGCCGATCCGCGTTGCCGGCGGGCATCTTGATATGCCGCAGGTGAGCGCCAAATAACGGTGCTCCGCCATCGCCTTCAGGGGACCCTCTTGATCAACATCGACAAGATTCTCGGCCAGATCCTGGGCGCCGGCCAGGCGATCGACGGCAAGCCCTTCGATGGCAAGTCATTGGCGGGCGGCCTCCTGATCGGCGGTCTGGCCGGCGCGATGACGGGCAAGACGGGCCAGAAGATCGCCGGTACGGCATTGAAGCTCGGAGGAGCCGCCGCGGTCGCTGGGCTCGCCTATTCCGCCTACCAGCGTTACCGCGACGCGCAGCAGCCGGGGGCGACGACGGTCGCGGGTAGCATCACCGGACCGTCCTCCGCGCCGGCGCAGGACCGCCTCGCCGGTCCCTGGGGTGCAAGCGGGACCGACGTGACGCCGCTGCAGGATGCCCATTTCCTGCCGCAGACCGACGACACGGCAGCGACCGAAAGCCTGAGCCTGAAGCTGATCCGCGCGATGATCGGCGCCGCCAAGGCCGATGGCCAGATCGACGGCTCAGAGACCGACCGCATCTTCAGCCAGATCGACGCGCTCGGGCTGAATGACGAGGAACGGTCCTTCCTTCTCGCCGAGATCAACGAGCCCAGAGGCGCGCGCGAAGTCGCGGCATCCGCTGCCAGTCCGGAAGAGGCCGCCGAGATCTATGCCATCTCGGTGATGGCCGTGAATCCGAATGGCCTCGCCGAGCGGCTGTATCTCGGCGAACTCGGCCGCTTGCTGAAGCTCGAACCGGCTCTCGCCAAGACCATCCATGACCGTGTGCTTCCGCCCGTGAAATAGGCGGTTGAGGCATCAATTGTGGCATCGGCGGGGGTGGCCGGCGGGGTGTAGCTGCACCCGCGCCGGCCTCGTCAACCTCGCGAGGCTAAACCATGAAGTCGACGGCTCTCTTTATCACTGGCCGCCCCGTCTCCGCCAGCATTGTCGTCGCCACCACGGAAGCCCGCCGCGACGGTGACCAGCTGGCCGGCCTGGTCGGCGAGCGAGGCCGCCGCCGCCGAGCTCTCCTCGACCAGCGCCGCGTTCTGCTGCGTCGCCGCGTCGAGATCGTTCAGCGCCTTGTTGATCTCGGCGATGCTGCGGGCCTGTTCGCGGCTGCCGGCGGCGATCTCGGGCGCGATCTCGGCGACCCGGCGGACGATCTCGATGATGCTGCTGAGCGCCTCGCCGGCGCCGCCCGCCAGCTTCACGCCCTGGCCGACCTCCCGCGAGCTCTGGGCGATCAGGTCCCGGATCTGCTGCGAGGCCTGGCGTGAGCGGTCGGCGAGCGCGCGGACCTCCTGCGCCACCACGGCGAAGCCCTTGCCGGATTCGCCCGCCCGCGCCGCCTCGACGGCGGCGTTCAGCGCCAGCAGCTTGGTCTGGAACGAGATCTCCTCCATCACCCGGATGATGTCGGCGATCCGCGACGACGAGGTCTCGATGCTGGTCATCGCCTGGACCACGCTGGCGACCGCGCCGTTTCCGCTTTCTGCGCGGGCGAGCGCGTCGGCGGCAAGTGCCTGCGCCTGCTCGGAGTTCCCGGCGTTGGTCGAGACGTTCTCGGAAATCTCGCTCATCGTCGCCACGGTCTGCTGCAGGGCCGAGGCCTGCCGCTCCGTCCGTGTCGCAAGGTCGTTGCTGCCTTGCGAGATCTCGCTCGCCGCCGCGCGGATCGCATCGACCGACTCCGCGACCCGCGTCGCCGTCTCCGAAAGGCGGACCAACATCGCCCTCTGCTCGCCGTCCATCTCCTTGTTCTCGAGTAAAGCCCGGCGGAAGCGGTGCAGAACCTTCGCCAGCGCTCCGATCTCGTCCCGCCGGCTGCCGGCATCGAAGGTCGAGCCGAGATCACCCTCGGACATCCTCTGCATGACGCCGGTCATCGTTGAAAGCGGGCGTCCGATCGTGCGGTTGATGACCCACACCACGACTATGGAGAAGACCAGCACGATGCCGGCGAGCACAGCCGAGACCTGCCAGGCGCGAAGCAGCGTCGCGTCGTAGTCGCTCCGATCGATCGCCTTGACGCTGATGCCGATCGGCCGCCTCGAAAAGTCCAGTACAGGCGTGACCAGGACTGCATGCGGCGTTTCGTCCAGCTGGACCTTCTCGATGATCCCCGTTCCCTTGGCCGCGGTCGCGAGGAGATCGAGATCAAGGCCGAGGAAGCTGGGCGTGCTGCCGGCGAAGTAGGAGAGTTCGGCACCATTCTGAAGATACAGGGCGACATCGACGCCCGACTGCCGCTTGAAGGCGTTGAACAGATCGACGTCGAAGGAGAGCCCGATCTCCACAGTGCCGACGTGGAGGTCTTCGAAGGCAATCGGGACGACGCCGCGAAGGCCGAGACCTTCCCGCCCCATCTCCAGGCCGCTGACGGGCTTGCGGTTGGCGTTGCTTTCAACGACGGCGGGCCGGATCGCACTGAGGTCGTCGCCGAAGCGGTCGGGACGGTGAACGCGAAGGAACGAGGTCGCCGGCGGCAGATGGAACTGCATCTGCTGGACCCCGAACTGCGCGTTCATTAGCTTGAACTGTGGCACGAACTCGGCGGCGAGCGCGGCGCGGTCCTGGGCGGCCACGGCCTTCTGCACGCTCGGCATGCCCGCGACGATACTCGCTGCGGTGAGAGCACGAACGACTTGATCCTCGATCTTGGCGGCGAAGTTCAGCTCCGCCGTGCTCAGTGCTTTTGCGAGCTGACGATCGACGAGACCCTGAGCC
>CAMDFP010000256.1 GCA_945897335.1 Asaia bogorensis
GCCGAGCGGGTCCGGCTCTCGGAGACCGAGCTGACCGTCGACCGCCATGCGGTGGACGGCCGGAAGGAGCATTGGAGCTTCCAGCCCAACTGGATCCGGGTCGTCCTCGACGATCCGCCCGAGCCCGAAAGCCTGCTGATGCTCTCGACCCATGGCCGGAGCCTGGTCATCGGCCGCTTCCTGCCCCCGTCCGAGCGCCTGGAAGTGGCCGACGCGCTCCGAGACGCGCTCAGGCGCTGGCGGGCCCCGCAAGGCTGACCGGCGGCGCGCGCAAGATCAGCTCGAGCGGAATGTCGGCGCGGATCATGCCGCCGGGCTCGGCCGAGAAGGAGGCGCCCGCCTCCAGCAGCACCCGCGCCCCGCCCCTGCCAGCAATCCAGCACGGTGGGAAGAGCGAGGGGACTCCTTTTCTATGTGGTGAGCCCCAGCACGTCCTTCATCGAGTACAGACCGGGACTGCGGCCGGCGACCCAGAGGGCGGCGCGGACGGCGCCCTGGGCGAAGAGCTGGCGGCTGGCCGCGCGGTGGCCGAGCTCGATCCGCTCGCCGGCCCCGGCGAAGACCACCATGTGGTCGCCGACCACGTCGCCGCCGCGGAGCGAGGCGAAGCCGATGTCGCCGGCCTTGCGGGCGCCGGTGATGCCGTCGCGGCCGCGGGCGGAGACCTTGGCGAGGTCGACCTTGCGCCCGGCGGCGGCGGCCCGGCCCAGAAGCAGCGCCGTCCCGGACGGGGCGTCGACCTTGTGGCGGTGGTGCATCTCGACGATCTCGATGTCGTAGGCCGGGTCGAGCGTGCGGGCGACCTGCTCGACCAGCTCCGCCAGGAGCGTCACCCCGACGCTCATATTGTCGGCCCACATGATCGGGGCGGCCTTCGCCGCCGCCCGGATGCGGGCCCCTTCCTCGGCCGAGAGGCCGGTGGTGCCCAGCACCATCGCCACCCCGCGGGCGGCCGCCAGCTCGGCGTGGGCGACGCTGGCCTTCGGGGCGGTGAAGTCGATCACCACCTGGGCCGTATCGAACACCGTCTCGGCAGCGCCCGAGATCGGGACCCCGAGCCGGCCAAGCCCGGCGATCTCGCCCGCGTCCTTGCCGACCGCGGCCCCGTTCGGCGCCTCGGCCGCTGCCACCACCCGGGCCCCCTCGGTCTCGCCGATCTGGCGGATCAGCATCTGTCCCATCCGCCCGGCAGCGCCGACGATTCCGATTGCGACCTCGCTCATGACCGTCCCCTTGAAAGGCAGAAACTTTTCGCCGGCCCGGACCGTTGAGGCCCTGACCAGAGCCGAAGTATGGCAGACCCGTCCCGGGAGTGGCGAGGGAGGTCTCCGGTAAGACCGGAGTAGCGCCGTCCTGCCGATCTGTGGATAAAAATCGAGTTAATTTAAAAGCACTTTGTTGGCGGATTTTTCTCGGATCTGGGTTCCGAAAAACGGTGCAAGACACTGTTTTTCTTGACACCGATTTCGACAGATGGCATGATATATCGAATCGGGATATGGGTTTTGACATGGATGTTCGCACCCTCTGTCTCGGCGTCCTCTCTCTCGAAGACGCCTCCGGCTACGAGATCAAGCAGACGCTGGAGGACGTGTTCGGCTCCTTCTACAACGCCAGCTTCGGCTCGATCTATCCGGCGCTGTCCCGGCTGGTCGAAGACGAGGAGGCGGTCGTACTTGCCGCGGGCGATGCGCGCTTCCCCGACCGCAAGCGCTACCGGATCACCGAAACCGGCCGCTCCCGCCTCTCGCTGGCCCTTTCCAAGGCCCGCGGGCGGGACACGCTGCGCTCGGAATTCCTGGTGGCGATGTTCTTCGCCCACCTGCTCCCGGTGGCGGAACTCCGCAGGCTTACCGACGAGAAACTGGCCGAATCCCGGGGAATCCAGTCGGTCCTCCAAAGCTACTCCCGTGTCCATCTGGCCGAGGGACAGCGCTTCGCCCTACGTTACATGCTGGCCCAGTCGAGAGCCCAGATCGAGTTCCTCGAAGGCGAGGGCCGGGCCATCGTCCAGGCCATGGTGAGGGAGCGTCAGGCCCTCGGCGTGCCCGAGTATGACCAGCCGCCGGTGGTCAGCGCCGTTCCGGCCGAGTAGCGTATGTCCGGGTCATACCCGGAATTTCGCTGGCGGGACGCGGGCTTGGACGACGCGGTACTTCTTTCACGACTGTTCGTCGCCGGCTGCCGCCGCCGCCTGGAGCGCCGGCCCCGCGATCGCTGGACCAGGATCGTGCTCGCTCCCGACCCCGTCGGCCTGGTCTGGTTCGGCCGAGAGGAGGGCCGGCTGCCCGGCTATCAGAGTGAGATAGAGACGGTCTACCGTCACCTCGGCGCCCGGCCGGCCGGGGCGGACCTCGGCCATGGCTGACCTCGACCCGCTCCCCTACCGTACCGACCAGGGCACCGCCCTGATCGAGCTCCGGCTGAACAGCCTGGCGCAACTCTTCAACGTCTTCGATCCCTCGCCCTTCCACCGGAAGGACCTCGACCGGGACGCCGAGGACTACATCGTCGGCGCGCTCCGCGAGCTGGGGCCGCGGCCGGCCCGGCTGGTCCTGCAACTCCCGCAGGCCGAGGCGGCGACCGCGGAGGCGCGGGAGCTCGGGGCCGCCATCCGCAACTTCTTCGCCTTCCAGGCCCAGATCACCGCCCGCGACCTCCGCCTCGAGCTCCGCCGCGGCCGCGACAGCCTGGGCATCGGCCTCCTCTTCCTCGGCGCCTGCCTGCTGCTGCGCCAGCTCGCCCTCTCCTTCGGAAGCGGTGCGGTCGAGTCGGTACTGGCCGAGGGCCTGCTGATCGCCGGCTGGGTCGCCCTCTGGCGGCCGCTCGAGATCTATCTCTACGACTGGTGGCCGCATCGCCGCCGGCTCCTGGTCTATCGGCGCCTCGCCGAGATCGACGTCCGAGTCCAGCCGGCCGAGGGGGCGGCGCCGCTGTCGCCGGTCGGGCGACCCGTTTGAGGCGGACGCGCCGGCCGCGTAGACTGCCGGCATGATCGTCAGGGAAATCACCTTCGACGGCACCGAACCCAGCCCTGGGCTGGTGATCAAGGCCCTGGAGATCCTCGGTCTGGAGGGCCGCGCCAGCCTGAAGGGTCCGCTCAAGGTCAATGGCGAGGTGGTCGGCTGCCTGGTGCGCTTCCACGACGAGGCCGACGCTGACAAGTTTCTCGCCGCCTGGACCGGCTTCCTCGAGCTGAAGAAGACCGGCCGCCCGGCCTTCAGCTTCCAGCCGAGCTATTCCTTCGACCCGCCGAAATCCTAGGCTCGAAATGCCGGCGCCAGAGCTCCCCCGTCCCGGGGTCGACGCGTCGTCGTTGCCGGGCCGGCTCGTCGATCTGGTGCGGGTCGAGCGCGAATGGCATGGACCGCTGCTCTGGCAAGGGATCGGGCGGCATGCGGAGCTGTGGGCAGGCACGCCGACCGGGCCCTTCGCCGAGGAGTCCGAATTCGCCGCGTGGCTGGAGGCCAGGCTGGAGCGGCCGGACCAGGCCCTGTTCGCGATCTTCGACAACACCGGTGAGGGGGAGGAGATTGCCGGGCTGCTCTTCATCATCAGCATCCTGCCGGCGATGGGCACGGCCGAGCTCGGGCTGGTCTACGGGCCGGGGCTGCAGCGGACGGCCGGGGGCACCGAGGCGGTGTACCTGGCGCTCCGCCACCTCTTCGCGACGCTGGAATACCGGCGGGTGGAATGGCGCTGCAACGTGGCGAACCAAGCGTCCCTCAGGGCGGCCCGGCGCTTCGGCTTCACCCTCGAAGGCGTGCTGCGCCGCCACCGCTGGCTGAAGGGCAGCAACTGCGATACCGCTCTGCATGCGATCATCGACAGCGACTGGCCGACGATCGGCCGGCGGCTGGAGGCCTGGCTCGAGCCCTCGAATTTCTCGGCCGAGGGCCGGCAGATCGCCTCGCTGTCGGAAATGACCCATCGTTAGAGTCGCGGCATGCTCTTCATCGTGGCCGCGTTCCTGGCCTATCTCGCGCTGATCTCGTATCGGGGATTCGTCTTCGTCACGCCGGTGCCGGCGCATGAGCGCCGCTACCGGCTCGTGCTGGCCGGCTGCCTGACCGCCGACCTCATGGCCGCCTACGGCTTCTATGCGCTCATCCGCGAGACCCCGGCGCAGATCGGCAACTACACGCTGATCGTCACCGCGCTGGCGCTGCTGGCCGCCGTCGCGATCATCGTCAAGTTTGCGTTCCCGCGCGAGCGAACGGCTCCGTACCGGCGCCTCTCCGCCTGGGCGCTCACGGTGCTGATGACCAGCGTGCTCTATCTGTTGTTCGGATCGATCTCGTACTACGCGAAGATCGTGCGCGACTCCAACTTGGGCTCGGTCGCCTACCTGTTCATCCCGGCGGTGATGCTCGCCATCCTGTGGATCAACACGATCTACGACCACTGGGACTCGGCGGAGCGGAGCGAGTAGAGGCCCCTGCTTCTAAGCCGCACTGGCCGGGTGAACGCGCTTGGCGATCTCCCGGCCGTGTTCGCGCTCGACGACGGCGATGTCGTATTGGCTCTGCAGGTCGAGCCAGAACTCCGGCCGGCTGCCGAAGAAGCGACCGAGGCGGACGGCCGTGTCCGCGGTGATCGAGCGGCGCGCATTGAGAATGTCGGTGATGCGGCCGGATGGAACGCCGAGCGCGATCGCCAGCTTGTTGGCGCTCAGCCCGCGTGCTGAGAGCTCGCGCTTCAGAAGGCGCCCGGGATGTGCGACAGGGGTCATGCTTTCATCCTGAGTGATAGTCGACGATCTCGACCTCGTACATCCGAAAGGGCGGCCTGACCTTCGAACCCCCTCTCCCGCGCGTTGGCGCGGGGGAGGGCCGGGGTGGGGGACCGAGCAAAGCGAGGGTTGCTTGAACGATTTGTTGCGAAAGTTGGAAAGGGACGCCAAGGCGCGGCGACGATCTCACGCCCTCTGTGTCCGCGGCGATTGAACACTGCGTGCAGTGGGCCTTCCGATCTCGCTGCGCTCGGCCCCCACCCTACCCTCCCCCGCTGCGCGGGAGAGGGTTCCGAACGTCAGCTCTTCAGGTCGGTCCAGAGTTCCTTGACCTTGGCGAAGAATCCGGCCGACTCGGGGCTGGTCTTCTCGGCGGTGCCGGCGGCCTCGAACTCGCCCAGAAGCTCCTTCTGCTTCTTGGTCAGGTTCATCGGCGTCTCGACCATCACCTCGACATACATGTCGCCGCGCTGCGGGCTTCTGAGCACGCTCATGCCCTTGCCCTTCAAGCGGAACTGCGCGCCGGACTGGGTTCCGGCCGGCACCTGAACCTTGGTGCGGCTGCCGTCGATGGTCGGCACCTCGATGGTGCCGCCGAGCGCCGCCTTGGTCATCGGGATCGGCGCCCGGCAATGGATGTTGGCGGCGTCGCGGCGCTGGAACAGGCGGTGCGGCTGGAGCGAGAGGAAGATGTAGAGATCGCCCGGCGGCGCGCCGCGCAATCCCGCTTCGCCCTCGCCGGCGAGCCGGATGCGGGTGCCGTCCTCGACGCCCGACGGAATGTTGACCTGCAGCGTGCGCTCGCGCTGCACGCGGCCGGCGCCGCCGCAGGACTTGCACGCCTTCTCGATCACTTTGCCGGCGCCGCCGCAGGAGGGGCAGGTGCGCTCGATGGTGAAGAATCCGGATTGCGAGCGAACCTTGCCGTGGCCCTGGCAGGTCTTGCAGGCGGCGGGCTTGGCGCCCTTCTCGCCGCCGGTGCCCTGGCATTCCTCGCAGCTGATCGAAGACGGCACGCGGATCTTCGCCTGCTTTCCGGCGAAGGCTTCCTCGAGCGTGATCTCCATGTTGTAGCGAAGGTCGGCGCCGCGGCCCTGGGCCTGGCCGCCGCGGCGGCCGCCCATGAACTCGCCGAACATCTCGTCGAAGATGTCGGCGAAGCCGCCGCCGAAGTCGAAGGAGAAACCGCCCTGGCCCTGGCCGGGACGTCCGCCGTTCTCGAAGGCGGCATGGCCGAAGCGGTCATAGGCGGCACGCTTCTGGTCGTCCTTCAGGACCTCATAGGCTTCGCTGAGTTCCTTGAACTTGTGCTCGGCTTCCGGGTTGTTGGGATTGCGGTCCGGATGCCATTGCATGGCGAGCTTGCGGTATGCGCGCTTCAGCGCCTCTCCGTCGGCGCCGCGCTCGACGCCGAGAGTCTCGTAGTAATCCTGCTTGGACATGGCTGGAGGCTAGGCCCGAGGCATCAGGGACGAGCGTCGGAGAAGGCGCATTGCTGCATCTGTCCCGACTCTCGCCCCCGATCCCCGATTTCAGTTGGAGCTTGCCGTCTTAGGCCGACTTCTTCTTGTCGGAGTCCTTGACCTCTTCGAAGTCGGCGTCGACGACCTTCTCGCCCGACTTGGCCTGAGGCTCGCCGTCGGCCGGACCGCCGCCAGGACCCATGTCGGGGCCGCCGGGCGCGGCACCGCTTTCCTGCTGGGCCTTGTAGATCGCCTCGCCCATCTTCATCGCGGCCTGGGTCAGCGCGTCGGACTTGGCCTTGATCCCGGCCGCGTCGTCGCCGTCCTTCACCGCCTTCAGATCGGCGATGGCGTCCTCGATCGCCTTCTTCTCAGGCGCGCCCAGCTTCGCTCCATGCTCGGCCAGGTTCTTCTCGGTCGAGTGGATCATCGCCTCGGCGTGGTTCTTGGCGTCGACCAGCTCGCGCCGCTTCTTGTCGTCAGCCGCGTTCGCCTCGGCCTCCTTCACCATGCGGTCGATGTCAGCATCCGAGAGTCCGCCCGAGGCCTGGATGCGGATCTGCTGCTCCTTGCCCGTGGCCTTGTCCTTGGCCGAGACGTTGACGATGCCGTTGGCGTCGATGTCGAAGGTGACCTCGATCTGCGGCACGCCGCGCGGCGCCGGCGGAATCCCGAGCAGGTCGAACTGACCCAGCATCTTGTTGTCCGACGCCATCTCGCGCTCGCCCTGGAAGACGCGGATGGTGACCGCGGTCTGTCCGTCCTCGGCGGTCGAGAACACCTGGCCCTTCTTGGTCGGGATGGTGGTGTTCCGGTCGATGAGGCGGGTGAACACGCCGCCCAGCGTCTCGATGCCGAGCGACAGCGGGGTCACGTCGAGCAGCAGCACGTCCTTGACGTCGCCCTTCAGCACGCCGCCCTGGATGGCGGCGCCGATCGCGACGACCTCATCCGGGTTGACGCCCTTGTGGGGCTCCTTGCCGAAGAACTGCTTCACCGTCTCGATGACCTTCGGCATGCGGGTCATGCCGCCGACGAGCACGAGCTCATCGACTTGGGTCATGGAGAGACCGGCGTCCTTAAGGCAGGACTCGAACGGCTTACGCGTGCGGTCGGAGAGGTCGTCACAGAC
>CAMDFP010000257.1 GCA_945897335.1 Asaia bogorensis
GCCACTTCCATGTAGATGAGGTCGAAGGAGACGTGGTCGCGTTCCCGGAGGAGGAGGGCCGCGTTCCAGAAGGTGATCCAGAGGAAGAGGACGAGGGTCAGCTCCAGCGTCCAGCCCGCCGGCTTGCCGATCACGTAGCGGGTGAAGACCTGGACGGCGAAGACGGCGAACAGGGCCGAGAAAAGGGCCGCCGAGACAAGCTCGGCGGCCCGTTCCAGATGGCCCGCGATACCCTGAGCTCGCGGCCGTTCCGCGAGCCCGTAGTCGTCGGGAAGACCGGTCATCGATCGGTCAGCGGCCGGTCGCGTTCACCTTGTCCAGCAATCCCGCCGGCCATTCCTTGGCGAATTCGGAGGCGAGATAGGCCTTCTGCACGGCGGTGCGGAACGCCTCCTTGTCCGGCACGGTCACGGTCAGGCCCTTCGACTTGAAGAAGTCGACCAGCACGCGCTCGTCGCGGATCTTGTTGATGTCGTTGAACTCGGACGCGGCCCGCGCCGCGTCCTGCATCTTCTCCTTCTGGATCGGCGTCAGCTTGTTCCAGAGGATGTCGGAGACGGCGATGAAGACCGTGTCGATCATGTGGTCGGTCAATACGATCTGCTTGGTGACCTCGTAGAACTTCGCCTTCTCGTTGGTCGGCAGCGGGTTGTCCTGGCCGTCGATGGTGCCGGTCTGGAGCGCCAGGTAGATCTCGTTGAAGGCAAGCGGGGTCGGCTCGCCGCCCAGCGCCTGGCCGAGGAACAGCCATTCCTTCGAGCCCGGCATGCGCAGCTTCAGGCCCTTGAGATCGGCCGGCGTCTTCACCTCGCGCGCCTGCCTCAGGTTCAGCTGGCGGGTGCCATTGTAGTAATAGGACAGCACCGTCATCTTCATGTTGGCGGAGATCTTGGCGTAGAGGTCCTTGCCGATCGGGCCCGTGTAGACCGCCTTCTGGTGCGCAAGATCGCGCAGCAGATAGCCCGCCGTCAGCAGGTTGTACTCGGGCACTAGCTTGACGACGTCCTGGATCGAGGGCGAGGTCATCTCGAGATTGCCGCGCATCATCGCCGCGGGCTCAGTGCCCTGCTTGAAGAGGGTGCCGGAATGGTGGATCTCGACGGCGAACTCGCCGGGGGCCGAACGCTCGAGCCACTCCTTGAACACGTACCACATCTCCATGTGGTAATCGCCGGGCACCGCCGCGGTGGAGATGCGCACCTGGTGCGGCGCCGCTTGCGCCGGCGCGAGGCCGAGCGCACCGGCGGCGAGGCCGAGCAGAAGAGTCAGCGCCGACGCCAGGACCACCGGCCTCCGACGCGACGCGATACGGGTATCGCTCATGGGTCTTCCTCCTGGATCGATGCTTGGTGTCCCGGATTGCTGCCGGGTTCGCGGAAATCGTGGCATACCGCCGCGGCGGTTTCCAGGGCTCCTTACCAGCAGCCGAGATACTCGGCCCCCAGCTGGGGCACGCGCTGGCGGTAGGTCTGCGCCCGGCCCTGGATGTAGGCGTTGGGAGAGGCCGCCGACCAGCGCCGTGGGTTAGGGAGGACCGCGGCGAGCTGGGACGCCTGCTGCGGGGTCAGCCGCGATGCGGGCACCTTGAAATGCGCCTGCGCCGCCGCCTCGGCTCCGTAGAGGCCCGGACCCCATTCGGCGATGTTCAGGTAGATCTCGAGGATGCGCCGCTTCGGCAGCATCAGCTCGACATAGGGAGTGAGCCAGGCTTCCAGGCCCTTCCGGACGAAGCTGCGGCCGGGCCAGAGGAACAGGTTCTTCGCCACCTGCATGCTGATGGTGCTGGCGCCGCGAGTCTCCTCGCCGTCGAGCGCGCTGCTCACCTGCTCTTCGAGCGCCTTGAGGTCGAAGCCCCAGTGCCGGCAGAACAGGTTGTCCTCGGCGGCGACGACCAGTTGCGGAAGCGTGGGTGCCATCGCCCTCAGCGGGATCCAGCGGTAGCGCAGATTCTCACCCTCGGCCGAGCGGATCAGCATCAGCGGGGTCCCCGGCGGCGGCACGAAGCGATAGACCGCGAGCACCAGCAGCGGCGCCAGCAGCACGATGCCAAGCGCCCAGAGGAAGATCCGAAGCCAGCGTCTGGTACGTGCAGCCGCCATAAGATCCTTTCCAGGATCTGGCACCTTACTCCCGGCGAGGGATATCGGGCTAAGATCGATGGTCTGCCCCCGGAGGAGGTTCCATGCGTGTCGCTCTTGCGTCGTTCGGTCTGGCTCTCGCGGTCGCATGTCAGCCGTCGCTGGCGGCGACGCCCAAAGACGCATTGGTAATGGCCTGGAACCTGGATGCGATCATCACGCTCGATCCCGCCCAGATCGCCGAGGTCAACGGCGGCGACATCATGGGGAACGTCTGCGACACGCTGGTCACCCTGGACTACAAGGACGTCGCGCAGTTCCGGCCGAAGATGGCTGAAAGCTGGTCGGCCTCTGCCGACGGGCGCACGATCACCATTACGCTCCGGCCCGACCTCAAGTTCCCGAGCGGTCGTCCGGCAACCGCCGAGGACCTCGCCTGGTCGATGCAGCGGGTGCTGAAGCTCAATTTCGGCAATGCCGCCAATCTGACCGAATGGGGCTTCACCAAGGAGAACGCCGAGAAGACCATCCGCGCGACCGGGCCTCGGACCCTCGAGGTGACCCTGGCCGAGCCTTATCCGCTGCAGCTCCTTCTCTACGGCGTCTTTTCGTCCAACGTCTCGGTGATCCTCGATCGCGAGCAGGGCGAGAAGAACGCCAAGGGAGACGACCTCGGCAACAACTGGTTCAAGACCAACTCCGCCTGTGTCGGCCCCTACAAAGTGCGGAGCTGGACCGCCAACGAGGCCGTCACGCTCGAGCGCAACGACGTCTATTACGGCGCCAAGCCGGCGATCCCGCGCGTGATCATCCGTCACGTACCCGAGTCCGCCGCCCAGCGCCTGCTGATCGAGAAGGGCGACATCGACGTCGCCCGCCTGCTGAACTCCGACGACCTGAAGGCCCTCGAAGGCCGGAAGGACATCCGGATCGAGAAGACGGCGATGCACGGCTACATCCACCTGATGTTCAACACCACGGATCCGGCCTTCGCCGATCCGCGGGTGCGCATGGCGTTCCGCTACCTCGTCGACTATGACGGACTCGGGAAGACGGTGATGGCCTATCAGGGCGTGCCGAGAGCCAGCGTGGTGCCGATCGGCGCTTTCGGTGCGCTCGACGAGAAGGAAGGCCAGCCCTTCACCCTCGACATCGCCAAGGCGCGTGCGCTGCTGGCCGAGGCGGGGCAGGCGAACCTGACGCGGAAGATGCTGGTGATGTCGGTCACCCCCTATCCGGATCTCGCCCAGCACGTGCAGGCGAATGCCGCCAAGGCCGGCGTCACGCTGGAGCTCGAGCAGATGGCGCCGGCGCAGGTCTTCACCAAGGCGCGGGCGCGCGAGTACCAGATGATGCTGATCAACTGGGGTGTGCGCTCGCCGGACCCGCACAACATGGTCTCGCGTCACGTGATGAACCCGGACAACCGGCCGGAGGCGAAGTTGGCCCAGTATCCGAGCTGGCGCGCGGCCTGGCAGGACAAGGCGATGAACGAACTCGGGCTGAAGGCGCTGGTGGAACGCGACCTCGACAAGCGACGCGCGCTCTATCGCGAGATCCAGCTGAAGAACATGCAGCAAGGGCCGATGGCCTACATGTTCCAGGTGGTCCGGCCGATGGCGATCCGGAGCGAGGTCCAGGGTTTCGAGATGAGCGCCTTCAAGGTCGGCTACGAGACGGCGTCGAAGTAAGGTGAGCAACGCCTAGTCGGTTTTGGCGAGTTGCTCAGGTGATCTGGCTTCGAACACTGCGGCAAACTCCTCGTCTGTCCACTCGCCATCGCCGTAGTCGGAGCGGTCGTGGAATGTCAGGCCCTGATCGAAGGAGATGACAAAGTATGGGCCGACGAACGGGCAATTGGGCAAGTAGTAGGTCTTGATGAAAGGGTGTTCTTCCCACTCTCGCTTGATGAAGACGTGACCTCTTGTCCCCAAGATGAACCAGGGTCGATTGGCGAAGGTGGCAAACTGCTGATCGATAATTTCGCGCATGTGATGGATCGCGGCGAGCGCATCTTCGCGCAAAGTGGCGTGCGTACCAGCATTAAAGTGTACTGATCGATGTCGCAGATTCATGAGCGCTCGGAATTCAGCGACAGCTTTAGGCAGTAAGACGTTCCACGCCTCCAGCGCATCGATCGGAATCTGCCAATTGTCGAACGATTCCTTACGATAGATCCGTTTGTATTCAGGCGTGTTTTTGTAGAAAGCGCGCAGGTCTAGGACGAGATGATTTAGAACTCTCTCGCCAAGCGCGCACGCACCGACGAGCGCAGGGTAGTATGCCCCGATAACGAAGGCGCGACGCACCTGATCGAAGAATTGATTGTGATACGAGAGGATCGAAAACGGCTTGGATCCGATCGCGGCGAAATTCTCGATCTTTTTGTCTAGGCGATCCGATCCAAACTCGCGCTCAAGTCCGCCCCTTAGACGCTCTCGATTCTTGAAATGGAGGCTTCGCGCCTCGTCCGTCCAGCCATCCTTGGGCTCTTCGAGCAAGTAGGCTCGGGTGTCGAAATCCATGGTGTAGCTCAAGTGCCGACGGCGACCGAGGTCTGCCAGCTGCGGCTTCCACTCAGCCAAGGGCTTCGATTGATCAATCTTATCGATAGTGATGCGCTCGGTTGGCTGCGTACTCATTCGAGCGGAGCAGTCCTGCCCCCTGATCGTCAATTGTTCGGTTGCTCGCGGTTGATCTCTGCGTTTGTCGAGCGCGGGGGGATTAGCCTTTCGCGGCGGAGACCAGGGCCTCGAACACCTTCAGATGCGGGTTGCCGGCGCCGAGGAAGAACTCGGGGTGCCATTGGACGCCGAGCGCGAATTTCTGCTTCGGCAGTTCGATCGCCTCGATGACGCCGTCCGGCGAGCGGGCGGAGATCGTCATCCCATGGGGGACCGAGACCACGGCTTCCTGATGCGCGGTGTTCACCTCGAGCCTGCCGGCGCCGACGATCGAGGCGAGGCGGGTGCCGGGCTCGACCGTCACGTCATGAGCGTACTCCTCCGCCGGCTTGCCGCGGAGATGGTCGATGGCGGTCTTGTGGTGCTTGTGGACGTTCCGGGTCATCTTGGCGCCGGCGACGCAGGCGAGTTCCTGCATGCCGGCGCAGATGCCGAGCAGAGGCAGGTCGCGGGCGAGCGCCCCCTCGACCACGGCGATGTCGAAGGCGGCCCGGGGCGTCTCCTCGTAGGGTGCCGGCTCGTGCAGGTCGACATACCAGGATTCGGGCGAGGCGTGGGTCCCGCCCGGGATCACCAGCCCGTCGAGCATCTTGAAGTAGTCCGGCAGCCGGTCGGCGAGGTGCGGGATGGCGATCGGCAGGCCGCCCGCCGCCTCGACCGCGGCGAAATAGATGGTACGGACGGCGTAGTGCGGGCGCTTGGAGAACGTGCCGCTCTCCTGATAGTCGAGCGTGATCCCGATCAGCGGACGGTCGGCCATGGCTGAAGCCCTATCGATGTACATCTTGAGAAGTGGCTGAATCGGCGCCCGCGTTCAAGTCCCGGTGCGCGGCCGCCAGAGGACCGCGACCAGGAAGGCGAGGGCGGCGGCGAAGTAGACGGCGAAGATCAGCCAGAGCACGCGGTCGTAGTCGCCGGCGAGATCGAAGACCAGCGCCGCGACCACCGGCGCCAGCGCGCGCAGGATGGTCGCCGGGAAGCTGATCGCACCGCTGATGACGCCGTAGCCGGCACGCCCCAGCACCTCCTGGATGATAGTGCCGCGAACGATCGTGGTCACGCCGTTGACGGCGCCATAGACCGCGATGGCCAATCCGGCCCAGACCGCCGTCGGCGGCAGCCAGATCAGCACCAGCATCGCCAGCGGCTGCACCAGCAGCGAGAAGCTGCCGATGGTGCGCGCCGACAGGTTCTTGCCGAAGGCGACGACCAGCACGCGTCCCAGTACCTGCATGGGACCAATGATGGTGAGGATCGCGACCACGGTCGCGGTATCCATCTGTCTCTCGTTCAGCAACGGCACCAGGTGGAAGATCAGTGCGGTCTGGGCGGCGCCATAGCTGGAGAGGGCGATCAGCAGGCCCCAGAAGGCCGGCGTCCGGATCGCGCGGCGCAGCGGCGAGCGGTCTTCGGTCTCCGCCGCCGGCGCAGGCGGTGCCTCCGGCCGGTCGGAGGGCGTCAGCATGAACCAGTGGATGCCGCCGCAGACGGTGAGGGTGACCACGCCCAGCACGACGAGGGCCGGCCGCCAGCCGAGCCAGTCGATCAGCAACTGGGTCAGCGGCATGAACACGGTGCTGGCGAAGCCGCCGACCAGGGTCATCGAGGTGATGGCGCGCCGATACTGCGGCCCGAGCCGCGTTGTCAGCACGGCGAAGGCGGGCTCGTAGAGCGTGGCCGCCAGCGAGGCGCCGATCACCAGCCAGATCGCATAGAAGAGAACGAGGTCCGACACCCCGGCCCAGGCCAGCAGCATGAGACCGCCGGCGAGCGAGCCGATCGTCAGCACCGCCCGGTCGCGGCCGCGGTCGATCCAGCGGCCGATCGGCATGGCGAACAAGGCCGCGACCAGCAGGCCTGTGGAAAGCGCGCCGTTGAGATCGGTCTTCGACCAGCCGAGCTCGCGCTCCATCGGCAGGATGAAGAGCGAGAAGCTGTAGAACAGCGTGCCCCAGGAGACGAGCTGGGCGGCCGACAGCGTCCAGATCAGCGTCCAGCCCTGCCGGGTGATGCCCTCGGCCGAGATGAGCGGCCGCGAGCTCACGCAGGTTCTGTCCAGCTCACGTCCGGATCGAGCGGAAAGATCGGCCGCGGCACGTTGCGGTAAGGCACGCGCGAGAGGACGGGCGTGGTCAGACCGGGCACGTCGACCTCGATGATGCGGTCGTCGGGGAAGAACTCGTCGAAGCCGGCGCGGAAATGGCCGCGCGACTTGACGATCACCGAGCGTGCCTTGGCGATATCGAGGCCGAACATCTCGAAGGCGATGGGATCGCAGCATTGCTGGCGGATCGAGATGACCACGACGCGGATGCCGCCGACCTTCAGCAGCGCGGTCTTGCCGTATTGGAGCGAACGTCCGGCGACGACGCCACGGCGGCCGACGGTGTTGCCGTCATGCAGGTCTTCGACCGTGGCTTCGGCGGTGAAGGGCTTGGAGAACCGGTCGGTCTCGTCGCGGTTGAAGCGGGCGGTGAAGCTCGCGCCCTTGCCTTTGGCATGCGCCTCGTCGGCCAGGGCCGCGTCGTTGAAGATGCCGAGCAGTACAC
>CAMDFP010000258.1 GCA_945897335.1 Asaia bogorensis
TTCAATTTCTCGCGGAGATCAATCGCTTCCTGCCACACGATGTGGTTGAACTGTCGAATATCGAAGTGAAGTTTGCCGATGTCAGTGTCGCGACATGTCCAAACTACGGGTAAGCTGAGTCCAAGCGCAAAGCCCGCTTCCAGGTAGACTCCTTGATTGTTTTCGGTCAGATCGGCGACCACGAATCGAGATCGCCGAATCTCCGCCATGATGCGATCATCAATCTTGTCGACGTGTTCAACATCGTCGATGCGCATTGGCTCAAAGCCTGCGTCGGCTATGGCCGGTGCAAAACCTTGATCGAAGATCGGTCTTAGAGGTGGAGAAAAGCGCATCGCGACGAAGCCTTGCGCTGACGCGGCGTGCTTCGACTTGATCGTGTCGGCGTATACATAGCCGGGAGGGCCAATTCGTCGTCGTTTCCCATTTTCGGTGTCGGCAATCGTTGTGAAGCCACGTGATTGCAGAAGCTCACAGAGGAACAAAACCTCTTCTCGGGAGGCTGAGTGCGTGGCCATCATCAGTCGTGGACTTTGGCTGTCGATGAGCGCTCCGGGTATTGGAGAATCTGCAATCGCCTGAATGAGAAGGCGGTCTGCACGCTCCGCTATACCCAACGGAGGGCGTGACACGATGCCTGCAATCATATTCGAGGTAATTGTGGGAACTGCGCCCATACGATTCTGTTCAAAAACCCAATAAGCAATCTGGCGGCGTTGGGCTGGTGCGCGCTGACGGATTGTGGCTGCAGCACTACCGGACAGTTCGTACTCGCCGCATTGGGAACACCTAAGACGAACGATGTCCCGCCCGTCCGTAGAGATCGGTTCGGCTGGAGCGTTACAAAGCTCGCAAGAGTCAACGTCTCTAGACAATGAGATCCAATCCTAGGCAACAATCCTTGTTACGCCCGAAGTGACGAGCTTACCTGAAGCAGTGGGAACAAACTTGCCTCTAAAGTCGCCTCCCCGTCACGCCCTCGTCACCGGCGGTGGCCGTGGGATCGGTCTCGCCATTGCCGAAGCCTTGGCCGGGGAGGGGATGCGGTTGACCCTGGTCGGCCGCGACCTGGCACGGCTGGAGGCGGCGGCGAAGCCGCTGAAGGCCATGGCTATCGCGGCCGATGTCGCCGACGCCAAGGCGGTCGAGCGCGCGCATGCCGAGGCGGTCGAGAGGAACGGCCCCGTCGACGTGCTGGTCAATAATGCCGGCATCGTCGAGACCGCGCTGGTGACCAAGACCTCGCTCGACATGTGGGATCGACTCTTGCGGGTGAACCTTACCGGCGCCTTCCTCTGGTGCAAGGCGGTGGTGCCGGGAATGACCCAGCGGAAATGGGGCCGGATCGTCAACATCGGCTCGACCACCAGCCAGAAGGGCTATGCCTATGTCGCGGCCTATGCCGCCTCCAAGCACGGCCTTCTCGGGCTCACGCGCTCGCTGGCGATGGAGGTAGTGAAGGCAGGGGTCACCGTGAATGCGGTCTGCCCGGGCTATACCGAGACCGACATCGTGACCGAGGCGGTGAAGGCGATCGTCGCCAAGACCGGCAAGGACGAGGCCTTCGCGGAGGCCTCGCTGACCCAGTACAATCCGCAAGGTCGCCTGATCAGACCCGAAGAGGTGGCGGCGACCGTGCTCTGGCTGGTTCGGCCGGGGAGCGAAAGCGTGACCGGGCAGGCGATCTCGCTGTCCGGCGGGGAGATCATGTGAGCGCACTCGCAGGCTACAAGGCGACGCATTTCCGCTGGGAGGCGAAGGGCAAGGTCGCGACCATCACCCTCGACCGGCCGGAGCGGAAGAACCCGCTGACCTTCGAGAGCTATGCCGAGCTGCGCGACCTGTTCGGGGCGCTGAGGCAGGCCGAAGACATCAAGGTGATCGTGCTGACCGGCTCCGGCGGCAATTTCTGCTCCGGCGGCGACGTGCACGACATCATCGGCCCGCTTACCAGGCTGGACATGCCGGGCCTGCTCCGCTTCACCACCATGACCGGCGACCTGGTGAAGGCGATGCGGGCCTGCCCGCAGCCGATCGTCGCCGGCATCGACGGCATCTGCGTCGGGGCCGGCGCGATCCTGGCGATGGCCTCCGACATCCGTCTCGGCACAACGCGCAGCAAGGTGGGATTCCTCTTCGTCCGCGTCGGCCTTGCCGGCTGCGACATGGGCGCCTGCGCCATCCTGCCCCGCATCATCGGCCAGGGCCGGGCGTCCGAGCTGCTCTACACCGGGCGCCTGATGGACGGCGCGGAGGCCGAGCGCTGGGGCTTCTACAACCGGCTGGTCGAGCCGGACGCGGTGCTGGCCGAGGCGACGGCCTTCGCCGAGAGCCTCGCCGCCGGCCCGACCTTCGCCCATGGCATCACCAAGCGTCAGCTCCACATGGAATGGGACATGCCGGTGGACATGGCGATCGACGCCGAGGCCGAGGCCCAGGCGCTCTGCATGGCAACGGGCGATTTCCGCCGCGCCTACGACGCCTTCGTTGCCAAGGCGAAGCCCGTCTTCGAAGGGCGCTGAGCGATATGGACGCGGACTGGCTCGGCTGGCCGTTCTTCGAAGCGCGGCACCGCGATCTCGCCACGCGGCTCTCCGCCTGGGCGGCGACGCAGGTGGAGGAGCGTGATCACGCCGACGATGTCGACGATGCCTGCCGGAAGCTGGTGCGCGACCTCGGTGAGGCCGGCTGGCTGCGCCATGCGGTGCCGGCGGCCTATGGCGGTGTGCACCCGGCAATCGAAGGGCGCGAGCTCTGCCTGATCCGCGACACCCTCGCACGAAAGGACGGGCTCGCCGACTTCGCCTTCGCCATGCAGGGGCTCGGCACCGGGCCGATCTCGCTGTTCGGCAGCGAGGAGATGAAGCGCCGCTACCTGCCCGACGTCGCCGCAGGCAGGAAGATCGCGGCCTTCGCCATGACCGAGACGGATGCCGGATCGGATGCGGCGGCGATCGTCACCACCGCCGATCGTGACGGCGACAGCTACGTCCTCAACGGCCACAAGGCGATGATCTCGAACGGCGGCATCGCCGACCATTATGTCGTGCTGGCGCGGACCGGCGAGGCGCCGGGGGCCAAGGGGCTGTCGGCCTTCGTCGTCGACTTCGAGACGCCCGGAGTCTGGGTCGCCGAGCGTTACAAGGTTATCGCGCCCCATCCGCTCGGCCGACTTCGCTTCAATCACTGCAAGATCCCAGCGTCGGCGATGATCGGCAAGCCCGGCGACGGTTTCAAGATCGTCATGGCGACGCTCGACCTGTTCCGTCCGTCCGTCGGTGCCGCGGCGCTGGGCTTCGCTCGCCGCGCGCTCGACGAGGGCCTCGCCCGCGCCGGTTCGCGGAAGATGTTCGGCGGCACCCTCGGTGACCTGCAGCTGACCCAGGCGCGGCTGGCGGAGATGGCGCTCGACGTCGATGCGGCGGCGCTGCTGGTCTACCGGGCGGCGTGGCTCAGGGACTGTGGGGCAACGCGCACCACCCGTGAGGCGGCGATGGCCAAGCTGTACGCGACCGAGGCGGCGCAGCGCGTGGTCGATGGTGCGGTCCAGCTCTTCGGCGGACAGGGCGTGATTGCCGGCAACGTGGTCGAGCGGCTCTACCGCGAGGTGCGGGCGCTCCGCATCTACGAAGGCGCCAGCGAGGTGCAGAAGCTGGTCATCGCCCGCCAGATCATGAGTAGATAGCTGGATGACGACCGGACATCTCGATCCCTTCTCCCGCCGTAACCTGCCGCCGGCCTCCGACTGGCCGGATCTCAGGTTCACGCTGCCGGAGCTGAACTACCCGGACTGGCTGAACTGCGGCTTCGAGCTGCTCGACCGCCATGTCCAGGAGGGACGGGGCGATCGCGTGGCGCTGCTGGGGCCGGGCATCCGCTGGACCTATGCCGAGCTTCTCGACAAGGCCAACCGCATCGCCCGCGTGCTGGCCGAGGACATGGATGTGGTGCCGGGTAGCCGCGTGCTGCTGCGCTCGTTCAACAGCCCGATGCTGGTCGCCGCATGGTTCGCGGTGATGAAAGCCGGCGCCATTGCCGTCGCCACCATGCCGCTGCTCCGCGCGCGCGAGCTTCGAGTCATCATCGACCGGGCCCAGGTCAACGCAGCGCTCTGTGACCAGCAGCTCGGAGCGGAACTGGACGAGGCGGTGCCCGGGAATCCAGCACTCAAGGGTCGCGTCTTCCATTGGAACCGGGCGGACAAGACCGGCCTCGAGGCCCGCATGGAACGGAAGGACGGGACCTTCTTCAATGCCAATACCGCGGCGACCGACACCGCGCTGATCGCCTTCACCTCCGGCACCACCGGAGGGCCGAAAGGCACCATGCATTTCCACCGCGACGTGATGGTAGCGGCGGACCTCATCCCGAAATACCTGGTGAAGCCGGTTCCGGACGATGTCTTCTGCGGCAGCCCGCCGCTCGCCTTCACCTTCGGCCTGGGCGGCCTCGTGATCTTCCCGTTCAAGGTGGGGGCGGCGACGCTGATGCTGGAGAAGGCGGGGCCGGAGCAGCTTCTGCAGGGCATCCAGGAACACAAGGCCACCGTCTGCTTCACCGCGCCGACTGCCTATCGCGCCATGCTCGGGATGCTGGGTAAGTACGACGCCTCCAGCCTGCGTGTCTGCGTCTCCGCCGGCGAACACCTGCCGAAGACGACCTGGGAGGCTTGGGCGAAGGCGACGGGCATCAAGATCATCGACGGCCTCGGCGCCACCGAGATGCTGCATATCTTCATCTCGGCCGAGGGCGACGACATCCGTCCAGGCGCCACCGGCCGCGTGCTGCCGGGCTACGAGGCGCGCATCGTGGACGAGAACATGAACGACGTGCCGGACGGCACCGTCGGCAGGCTGGCGGTGCGCGGGCCGACCGGCTGCCGCTATCTCGACGACGAGCGCCAGCTCACTTACGTGAAGCAGGGTTGGAACCTGACGGGCGACTCCTACATTCGCGACGCCGACGGCTATTTCTGGTACCAGGCCCGCTCCGACGACATGATCGTCTCGTCCGGTTACAACATCTCCGGGCCTGAGATCGAGGAAACGCTGATGGAACACCCGGCGGTGCGCGAATGCGCCGTCGTCGGATCGCCGGATGCCGAGCGCGGCACCGTGGTCAAGGCCTTTGTCGTTCTGAAGGAGGGAGCCGGGATCGAAGCGAAGGACCTGCAGGACTTCGTCAAGGCCCGCATCGCCCCCTACAAATACCCGCGCCAGGTCGAGTTCCTGGACTCGCTGCCGCGCACGGAATCCGGCAAGCTCCAGCGCTTCAAGCTCCGCCCGCCGCCCGCCTGACGTTTTCTCCGGAGACTCCGCGATGATGGTTGTGCCCGACGACTCCGCGTTCCCTCAGCATGGCTTCGACGGCACGGAGGCCAAGAAGGATGCGGCCAAGCCGGCCGAGACCAAGCCCGAACCGCCGGCACCTCCGAAGCGCTTCGTCACCACGCACAAGGGCACGTTCCACGGCGTCAAGGTGACGTACACGGCGACCGCGGGAGAAACCCATCTGAAGGACGGCGCCGGCAAGCCGCGCGCCGCCATCTTCTCGGTCGCCTACGTCAAGGACGGTGCCAAAGATCCGACCGGACGGCCGGTGACCTTCCTCTTCAATGGCGGCCCCGGTTCGGCTTCGCTCTGGCTGCATCTCGGCGTCTTCGGGCCGAAGCGCCTCGCAGTACCGTCGGATGGCGGCAGCGCCGGGGTGGCGCCGTTCCCGCTGGTCGACAACCCGCTCTGCGCGCTCGATCTCACCGATCTCGTCTTCATCGATCCGGTCGGCACCGGCTACAGCCGTGCCATCGGCGAGGCCAAGTCCGAAGAGTTCTGGGGTCTCGATGTGGATGCCACCACCATGGCCGACTTCATCCGGCAATGGCTCACCGACAACAAGCGCTGGGCCTCGCCGCTCTATCTCTCCGGCGAGAGCTACGGCACCACGCGCGCGGTCGCGGTCGCCGGCAAGCTGCATGGCGGCCTCTCCAACGTCGTCCTCAACGGCCTGGCCTTGATCTCGGTCATCATCGACTTCCACACCGCGCGCTTCGAGAAGGGCAACCCTCTGCCGGATGCCTGTTTCCTGCCGACCTGTGCCGCGGCCGCGATCTATCACGGTGTGATCAAGGTGAAGCCGGGCGAGCGCGACAAGTTCCTGGAAGAGGTGAGGGTCTTCGCCATCGAGGAGTACCTGCCGGCGATGCTGCTCGGCACCCGCCTCGACGCGGCCAAGCGCAAGCGCGTGCTGACCAAGCTCGCGCGCTTCACCGGCCTCTCGGAAGCATGGCTGGAGCGGACCAATTTGCGGGTCGAGCCGACGCGGTTCCGGAAGGAGCTGTTGCGCGACCGAGGCAAGACCATCGGCCGCCTGGATACCCGATACCTCGGCGACGACTACGACGATGCCGGCGAGTTTCCGGAATCCGATCCCGCAGGGCACGCCATCGGCGGCGCCTATACCGCGGCGATGAACGACTACCTGACGCGAACGCTCGCCGTCGACATGGACCGTCCCTACACCGTCTTCAACATGGAGGCGCTTCGGGCCTGGGACTGGTACGGACCTAAGGACAAGGCGCAGCCTCGGTGGCCGGGCTACGTCAACGTGGCGCCCGAGCTCGGCCGGGTTCAGCGCGAGAACCCGGCGCTGAAGGTGCTGATGGCTAACGGCCTCTACGACCTGGCGACGCCCTTCTTCGCGGTCGAGACCACCATCGCCGGCAACGGCATCGACGCCAGCCGCATCGACATGACCTACTACGAGGCCGGGCACATGATGTACGTGCACGAGCCGTCCCTGAAGCAGCTGGTGGCTGACTTCCGCCGGCTGGTCTCGGGCAAGAAATGAGAATGGTTTTCTCCGGCGGTTCCGGCCGGTAGCATGATCGAAGAACCGGTGCCACAAGGCACCGAAAGGGAGGCTAGGAATGATCGGACGGATTCTCGCTCTCGGACTCGCAGCCGGGCTTCTGGCCCAGCCGGCGGTGGCGCAGGACAAGGTCAAGGTGGGGTTCATCGCCACCTTCTCCGGTCCCGGCGGCGTTCTCGGCCAGCACCTCTATGACGGCTTCATGCTGGGCGTTGACCATGTCGGCGGCAAGCTCGGCGGCCTCGCCACCGAGGTGGTGAAGGAAGACGATCAGCTGAAGCCCGATGTCGGCCTTCAGGTCGCCAAGTCTCTGGTCGAGCGCGACAAGGTCGACATCATCTCCGGCATCGTCTTCTCCAACGTGATGATGGC
>CAMDFP010000259.1 GCA_945897335.1 Asaia bogorensis
CCTCCCCCCTCTGTGGGGGAGGGTTCGGGCGGGGGGTGATGCAAAACTCGATCACGATGCTCTCGCCGGCAGCGGCCGGGCGAACAGGCGCTCCAGCTGCGGGCGGAACAGGTTTTCGAGCGCGCCGCAGAACAGGATCACCAGGCCCTGGATGACGACCACCATCTCCTTCGAGAGCGCGGGCATGGAGAAGGCGAGCTCGGACCCGCCCTGGTAGAGCGCGCCGAACAGGAGCGCGGCGAAACAGATTCCGACCGGGTGGTTGCGCCCCATCAGCGCGACGGCGATGCCGACATATCCCACGCCGCCGGTGAAGTTCAGCAGCAGGCGATGCTGCACGCCCATGATCTCGTTCAGGCCGACGAGGCCCGCGAGCCCGCCCGAGATCGCCATCGCCAGCATGATGTGGCGGTCGGGCGAGATGCCTGAATAGACCGCGGCGCGCTCGCTCTTTCCGACGACGCGGAGCTCGTATCCCACATGGGTGTACCAGATGAAGATCCAGACACAGGCAGCCGCGATCAGCGCGACGACGAAGGAGAGGTTGAGCGGCGAGGCCACGATCTCGACGCCGAAGAGGCCGAGCAGCTGCTTCGCCGTCGGCAGCGCGGTCGAGGGATCGAAGGCGCGCGACTCCGGCGACTGCTGACCCGGGCGGATCAGCACATAGACCATGATGTAGGTCATCAGCGCCGAGGCGAGGAAGTTGAACATGATCGTGGTGATGACCACGTGGCTGCCGCGCCGGGCCTGCAGCCATCCGGGCACATAGGCCCAGGCCGCTCCGAATGCGGCGCCGCTGAGGATCGCGACCAGCAGCATCAGCGGGAACGGCAGGATGCCGCCGAGCGCGAGGCAGGCGAGGCCCACGCCGAGCCCGCCGAGATAGGCCTGGCCCTCGCCGCCGATGTTGAAGAGGCCGGCATGGAAGGCGACGGCGACCGCGAGGCCGGTGAAGATGAAGTTGGTGGTGTAGTAGAGCGTGTAGCCGATCGCCTCGCCGTAGCCGAAGGCGCCGAACACCAGGACCTCGAGCGCCTCCAGCGGGCTCTGGCCTACGGCGAAGACGACGATGCCGGAGACCACCATCGCCGCCAGCAGGTTGACCAGCGGCACCAGGACGAGGCCGACCCACGCCGGCGCCTTGCCGAGACCGGCCGCACGGGTCATGGGGAGACCCCGAGGCCGCGCCAAACACCCCCCACCCTGACCCTCCCCCACAGAGGGGGGAGGGGACACGAAAGCACCTCGTATTCCCTCCCCCCTCTGTGGGGGAGGGTCAGGGTGGGGGGCAACACTCGATCCATCCTCACGCCGCCTCCGCGATCCCGGCCATCATCAGGCCGAGCTGGCGTTCGGTTGCGGTCTCGGGCGAGACCTCGCCGACGATGCGGCCGTCGAACATGACGAGGATGCGGTCGGAGAGCGCCATGATCTCGTCGAGCTCGACCGAGACCACGAGGACGCCCTTGCCGGCGTCGCGGATGGCGATCAGGCGCTTGTGGATGAACTCGATGGCGCCGATGTCGACGCCGCGGGTCGGCTGGCCGACCAGGAGGAGATCGGGGGCATGCTCCATCTCGCGCGCCACCACCAGCTTCTGCTGGTTGCCGCCGGAGAAGGAAAGTGCTTCCAGCAGCGGGTTGTCGGGGCGGACGTCGTAGCCCTTCATCCATTCGCCGCAGCGGTCGATCATGCGCGAATAGTCGAGGAGCCAGCCGCGGCGGTTGCGCTTCTCGTCCTGGTGGCCGAGCACGGCGTTCTCCCAGGCGGCGAATCCGGCGACCAGGCCCATGCGGTGGCGGTCCTCCGGCACATGGCCGAGGCCAAGCCGGCGGAGGATGCGCGCGGTCAGGCCGGGCCGGCGGGTCGAGACCACGCTGCCCTTGAGGGCGATGCGCCCGGACGTCGCCGGGCGGATACCGCCGAGCGCTTCCAGGAGCTCGGTCTGGCCGTTGCCGGAGACGCCGGCGATGCCGACGATCTCGCCGGCGCGGACGTTGAAGCTGACGCCGCGGACCTTGGGCTTGCCGTGATCGTCGGCGACCTGGAGGTCCAGCACCTCGAGCACGACGGCGCCGGGATGGGCCGGGGTCTTGTCGCCGCCGAGCCTGACCTTGCGCCCGACCATCTGCTCGGCCAGATCCTCCTTCGAGGTGTTGGCGGTCAGCAGATCGGCGACCACGGCGCCGCGGCGCATCACGGTGACGCGGTCGGTCGCGTCCATGATCTCGCGGAGCTTGTGGGTGATGAGGATGACGGTCTTCCCCTGGTCGCGCAGCACGCGGAGGAACTGGAAGAGCTTGTCGGCCTCCTGCGGCGTGAGCACGCCCGTCGGCTCGTCCAGGATCAGCGTCTCGGCGCCGCGATAGAGCGCCTTCAGGATCTCGACCCGCTGCTGGATGCCGACCGGCAGGTCCTCGACCAGCGCGTCAGGATCGACCTCGAGTCCATAGTCGCGCCCGAGGCGTTCGAGCTCGGTCCTCACCTTGGCGCTGCCGCCGGCGAGCAGAGCGCCGCCCTCGGCGCCCAGCAGCACGTTCTCCAGCACGGTGAAGGTCTCGACCAGCATGAAGTGCTGGTGGACCATGCCGATGCCGAGCTTGATGGCGTCGGACGGCCGGTGGATGTCGGCGAGCTTGCCGTCGATGCGGACCTCGCCGCGATCGGCGCGGTGATAGCCGTAGAGGATGTTCATCAAGGTCGACTTGCCGGCACCGTTCTCGCCGACGATGCCGTGGATCGAGCCCTTGGCCACGCGCAGGGTCACGTCCTGGTTGGCGTGAACGGGGCCGAACCACTTGTCGATGCCGATGGCCTCGATCGCCCATCGTCCCCCTAGCGGGGGGACGATGGAGCTGTCGAGAGCGAGCGCCGCCGTCACTTACTTCGCGGTGACGTCGGTGACCTTGATCTTGCCGGCGATGATGTCGGCCCTGGCGGCGTCGAGTTTCGCCTTCATGTCGGCGGTGATCAGCTTGTCGTTGTTGGCGTCGAGAGCGTAGCCGACGCCGTCCTCTTTCAGGCCGAGCGACTGCATACCGGCCTTCCAGGTGCCGTCCTTGGCGGTCTTGAAGGCGTTGTAGACGGCGACGTCAACGCGCTTGACCATCGAGGTGAGCACCGAGCCCGGATGCAGGTGGTTCTGGTTGGAATCGACGCCGATCGAGAGCTTGCCGGCATCCTTGGCCGCCTGCAGCACGCCGAGCCCGGTCGCGCCGGCAGCGGCGTAGATGACGTCGGCGCCGCGCTCGAACTGGCTCCTGGCCAGCTCGCCGCCCTTGGTCGGGTCGTTCCAGGCGGCCGGCGTGGTGCCGGTCATGTTCATGAACACCTGCGCGTCCTTCTTCACGAACAGCGCGCCTTCCTCATAGCCCTTGTGGAACTTGCGGATCAGCGGGATGTCCATGCCGCCGACGAATCCCACCTTGCCGGTCTTGGACGCCATCGCCGCGGCCATGCCGACCAGGAACGAGCCCTCGTGCTCGCGGAAGACGATCGACTGCACGTTCGGCGCATCGACGACGGAGTCGACGATGACGAACTTTGTGTTCGGGAATTCCTTTGCCACCTGCTCCAGCGTCGAGCCGAAGGCGAAGCCGATGCAGACGATGACCGAGGCCGGGCGCACGGTGCCGGCGCCGCGGGCGAGGCGCTGCATCGCCTGGGTGCGCTGCGCCTCGTTGGTGACCTCGAATTCGGCGTAGGTCCCGCCGGCTTCCTTCTTGAAGCGCTCGGCGCCGTTGTAGGCGGCCTCGTTGAAGGATTTGTCGAACTTGCCGCCCATGTCGAAGATGACGGCGGGTGCGAAAGTCTGAGCCGCGGCCGGAAGCGCGAGCCCGGCGGCCATCAGGCTGGCCAGTACCAGTTTACGGATCATGCGGAGCCTCCCAATCGGACGTTCAGCCCGGTTAAACCTTTCGAGACAAAGAGGATAGCGTCCGCGCCGGATTTCACAAACCCTTCACGCGGCGCTCGCGGTGGAAGACATAGAGGCCGCTGGCGGCGATCACCGACGCCCCAAGGAGCGTCGCCAGGTCCGGGATGTCGCCGAAGACGCCGTAGCCGAACAGCGCCACCCAGACGAGCTGGGAATAGGCGAAGGGGGCGAGCGTCGTCGCCGGCGCCATGGCGAAGGCCCGGATCAGGCAGAAATGGCTGAGCGCGCCGCAGAGCCCCATCAGCGCCATCAGCAGGGCGTCGCCCGGCGACGGCGTCACCCAGACGAAGGGGACCGGCAGGAAGCCGAGGACGCAGCCGACCGCGGTCGGATAGAGCAGCGCCGTGAGGGGCGGATCGGCGCCCCGGACCAGCCGCGTCACCGCCTGGTAGACCGCATTGAAGCAGGCCATCGCCACGGGGAGCAGCAGCGCCCAGTCGAAGGCGCCGAAGCCCGGGCGGATGATGATCAGCATGCCGAGAAATCCCACGGCGATGGCGGCCCAGCGGCGGGGGCCCACCGTCTCGCCGAGCAGCGGGATCGACAGCGCCGTCAGCAGCAGGGGGGCGATGAAGCCGATCGCGGTCGCCGTCGCCAGCGGCATGTGGCTGACCGCCAGGACGAAAAACAGGGTCGAGGTATAGAGGAACACGCCCCGGAGCAGCTGCAGGCCCGGCCGCCGACTGACCAGCGGTGCCTTCCGGCCGAGCCAGGGCAGGGCCAGAAGGACGAAGACGAGGCTGAAGAAGTAGCGGGTCCAGGCGATCTCGACCGCCGGATAGGCACCGGTAAGCTGCTTGGCGACGGTATCCTGGACGGCGAAGAGGGAGACCGCGACCAGCATCACGGCGATGCCGCGGGTCGGGCGGTCGCCGGCGGGGCGGAGAAGGTCGGCAGGAGTCATCAGCAGGCGCTCACCATAGGGGGCGGCCCCTACCTCTCTCCAGCACCGATTTCTCTCAGGCTCCCGCGGCATTTTCGCTCGCGTCCGGGGGTGGCTTACCTGTATTCCCTGGGGCTTGAGCAGGCTGCCAGCGACCCCATGACGCTAGGACGCTACGAGCCGGATCGTCCCCGACGTTCACCTGTCGCCCGGATCCTCCGCTGGGGTCTGGCGGCTGCGGTGATGGCTGCGCTCGCGCTCTTCGCCTTCCAGCTCGGCATCGAGGACGAGCGCGGCCGCCAGGGGCGGCTCGCCGACGAGGTCGCCCGGCTCACCGAGGTCCAGCAGCAGGCGACCCAGGCCAATGCGGCGCTGCGCGCCCAGCTCCAGGGCGCCCAGGGGCGGCTGAAGGAGGTCGAGGGCATCCTGGGCGCGGCGCCGAAAGTCTCGGAGGCGGCCCGGCTCCTGATGCCGACGATCGAGAAGAAGCTGGGGGAAGGCGCCGATCCGAAGCGGCTGGCGGACGCGATGGCCGCGGTCGACAAGCCGCGCGACTGCGAGGCGCCGGAGTCCAAGCGTTTCCTGGTGAAGACGGCGCTCACCGCCGACGGCCCCAACACCTCGGTCGGCTTCGCCAATGGCCTCGTCACCGTCTCCGGCCAGGGAACGGCGGCGAAGAACGCCGAGGGCCGGGTCGAGGCCTGGTTCGAGCCGGCCGAGCCGGTCACCGTGCGCTTCACCCAGATCGGCGGGCGCACCGCCGAGGCCGCCGGCAAGCTGCCGCTGCATCACACGCTCTCGGTCGGCCCGATCGAGCACCGTTTCTCGGTGATGGCCTCGGCGCGGGGATTCGTCCAGGTGACATCCGAGCGCTGCAAGCTCCAGTAGGGCCCGGGAACGCCGCTGCAGCCTCGGCGTTCTCTCCCATGGACGTCACGCCCCCTGGATGTATTCGCATTCGAACCCGCAGTGCGGCTGGCGTGGTTCGCCGCGTGTCCCCTACACTGGGCACCCTGAGGACGCGGCGCGGAACGGACCCATGCCCAGAGCGACCGAGTGAGCGTCGGCAAATCAGCGGTCAGTCCGCGCCGGACGCGACTGGCCATCGACTTCGGCCGCTTCGGCTGGATCGTCTTCGGCGGTTTGATGGCGCTGCTGGCCATCAGCTCCGCGTTCTATCTGTTCCAGGACTATCAGGCGCAAAGGAGAGAGGCCGAGCGCCGTCTGGCGACGATGGCGGACTCGGTGGCCGAGTACGTCCAGCAGGTGATGACCATCGTCGATCTCACCCTGCACAGCGTCGACGCCGACCGCTCGACCAGCGAGATCGTCATCTCCCTGTCTCCCGGCCAGCTGCACGAGCCGTTGAAGGTGGCACAGGCGCTGTCCCCAGGGCTGCAGGGCCTCGGCGTCGTCGGCAGCGACGGCAAGGTCATCGCGTCCGCGTCGATGCCCAATCCGGCGCCGACGGATCTCTCGGACCGCGACTACTTCCGTCAGCACCGCGACGACCCGTGGACCGGCCTGCTCGTCGGACGGCCGGTGATGGCCCGGCCGCAGAACGTCGCGTCGATCCCGGTGTCGAGACGGACGCTCAAGCCGGACGGTTCCTTCGGCGGGGTCATCGCCGCCCGGCTGGACCCGCGCTCGTTTCATCCCTTCTTCGCCTCGGTCGGCGCCGACGTCGTCACCGTCGTCAAGCGGGACGGCACCCTCATCGCCAGGTTTCCGGAGATCGACCTGACGACGGTTCCTGCCCTGGCCCCGAGCCATCCGATCGTGGTCCTTGCAGGGGGCAAGCCGCGGGGCCTCTACGTGAACCGCTCCCCGATCGACGGCGTCGAACGCATCATCGCCTTCAGCGCCGTCCGTGAATCCGGCCTGATCGCTGCGACCTCCTACGAGACGTCCGGCATCACGCGGGCCTGGCTCGCCCGAAGCTATCCGTTCTTCGCCCTGGTCCTCGGCGGGCTGGCGTTCCTCGGGATCGTCGGCGTGCTGGTGCGGGCCCAGGCCCGGTTCGCCTCCTCGCTGGTCGCCGCGACTGCCGCGGCCCAGGCCGCCGCCGAGCATGCGGCCGAGGTCAAGGGAACCTTCCTCGCCAACATGAGCCACGAGATCAGGACGCCGCTCGGCGGCATCCTCGGATATGCCGACCTGCTCCTGAAGAGCGACCAGGGCGGGCAGCAGCGGGACTGGACGGTGAAGCTCCGATCGGCCGGCGAGCAGCTGGTCGCGGTGATCAACGACATCCTCGACTATTCCAAGCTCGAGGCCGGGGACTTCGCCATCGACCCGAAGCCGGTCCCGCTCGAGTCGTTGATCGACGAGGTCAGGTCGATGATGGCCCCGCAGGCCGATGCCCGCGGACTCGACCTCAGGAGCTCGATCGAGCCG
>CAMDFP010000260.1 GCA_945897335.1 Asaia bogorensis
AGCGCCGACAGATAGACCGCTTTCACGTTCACCGCGTAGATGCGGTCGAACTCCTCCTCGGTGACCTCGAGCATGGGCCGGTTCTTGTGGGTGATGCCGGCGTTGTTGACCATGACGTCGAGATGGCCGAAGTGCCCGACGGTCTCCTCCACCATCGCCTTGACCTCGGACGAGGATGCCACGTCGGCCTTGACGAAAATGGCGTCGCCGCCGGCGGCGTTGATCTCGCGGGCGACGCGGTCGCCCGACTGGCGGTTGACGTCGTTGACGACGACCTTGGCGCCTTCCTTGGCGAAACGCTTGACGATGCCCTCGCCGAAACCCGAGCCGCCGCCGGTGACCACAGCGACCTTGTCCTTGAGACGCATGGATGTGTCCTTTGAGTGATGCTCAGCCGTGGCGGATGGCGATGGTCTTGGTGGTGGTGAAGCCGAGCAGCGCCTCGAAGCCCTTCTCGCGGCCGAAGCCCGAGCGCTTCATGCCGCCGAAGGGCAGTTCGACGCCGCCGCCGGCGCCGTAGTTGTTGATGAAGACCTGCCCCGCCTTGATAGCGCGGGCGAGCCGCATCTGCCGGCCGCCGTCCTTGGTCCAGACGCCGGCGACGAGGCCATAGGGCGTGCCATTGGCGAGTCTCAGCGCCTCGGCTTCGTCCTTGAAGGGAAGGGCGGCCATCACCGGGCCGAAAACTTCGTCCCGTACCAGCTCGTGGTCTTCAGGTACGTCGATGAACAGCGTCGGCGCGACGAAGTAGCCGCCCTTCGGCGCATTGGCGGCGATGGTGCCGGCGGCGCGCGGGGCGAGGCCGGACTTGCCGGCGCGCGAGATGAATCCGCCGACGCGCTCGTGCTGGCTCTTGTTGATCAGCGGGCCGCAGTCGAGATCCATGTCGGAGGCGCCGACCTTCAGTGCCTCGAAGCGCTTGGCGACCGCGTCGATGAACTCCTTGTAGATCGGCTCGTGCACCAGCAGGCGCGATCCGGCCGAGCAGGTCTGGCCGGCGTTCTGGATGATGGCGTTGGTGATGAACGGCAGCGCCGCTTCCTGGTCGGCGTCGGAAAAGACCAGCTGGGGCGATTTGCCGCCGAGCTCCATCGTCACCTGGCCGTTGTGGCGGGCGGCCGCCTGCTGGACCAGCGTGCCGACCTCCGGCGATCCGGTGAAGGAGATGTGGTCGATGCCGGGATGGCCCGCCAGCGCCGCGCCCGCCTCCTCGCCGAGGCCGGGGACGACGTTGATCGCGCCTTCCGGGAATCCAACAGCCAGCGCCAGGTCGGCCAGCTTGAGGATCGAGAGGCAGGCATCCTCCGCCGGCTTGACCACGCAGGCATTGCCGGCGGCGAGTGCGCCGCTGATCGAGCGCCCGCCGATCTGGGCGGGATAGTTCCACGGGATGATGTGGCCGGTGACGCCGTGCGGCTCGCGGATCGTCAGCACCGTGTAGCCGTCGAGATAGGGAATGGTGTCGCCGTGCAGCTTGTCGGCGGCGCCGCCGTAGAATTCGAGGTAACGGGCCAGCGCGGTGATGTCGGCCTTGGCCTGCTTCAGCGGCTTGCCGGTGTCCATCGCTTCCAGGCGCACCAGCTCGTCGTAGTTGGCCAGCACCGCCAGGCCCAGCTTGACCAGGAGGCGTCCGCGCTCGACCGCCGGCATCCGTCCCCAGGCGCCTTCGGCCGCCTTGTGCGCGGCCTTGACCGCCCGATCGATGTCCTCGGCGGCGCCGCGCGCGATCTTGGCGAAGGTCTCGCCGTCGGACGGATTGATAACGGGAAGGGTCGCGCCGGAGGCCGCCGCCTGCCATTTGCCGCCGATGAGTACGCCGCCGTCCATCATTTGAGCCTCGCAACTAGGTGCCGCGCAATGTAGCGCGGACGGCTGTGGCTTAGAAGATGCGGACCCTCGCTGGGTGCGATCCGCTCCCGCAAGCCGCCCGCGCGTTGCTGCGCAATCGCGCTACACGGCTTGCGTACGCGTCCCGCGCTCGGGAGTTTTTCCGATCTCAGACTTCTCCGAGCGGCGGGGGGCGGCATGCCTGTGTAGCGCGTTTGCGCAGCAACGCGCGGGCAGGCAGCGGAAGCCCCGTGCCACTGAGCGAGGAGGCCGAATTGCGGTGTCTATGCTGGTTTCCGAAAAGCCTGGTGCCCCCAGAACCACTGGTCCTTCCAGGCTTCGGTGTATCCCAGCTCGGAGAAGCGCCGGAACACCGGCTGGAAGTCGTGCACGATGTGCTGCGGGCGGTCGTCGTCGGCGGGATCGGCGGCGAAGCGGCCGAGGATGTAGCCGCCGGGTTTCAGCGCCGAATCCAGGTCGTCGATCGCCTTGGCCGGATCTTCAAGATGCTCGAACACGTCCATCGCCGTCACCAGGTCGAAGCTGGCTTTCGGCAGGCCCTCGGTCTTGAGGTCGATGAAGCGGGCGGGAATGCCGCGCCGCTCGGCCCGCCAGCGGCAAAAGTTCAGCAGGGTCGAGCTGACGTCGGCCAAGGTCATCGTCTCGCACTGCTTTTGAAACAGCACGGCGGAGACGCCGACGCCGGAGCCGAAGTCGAGCAGGTGCTTCAACCCATTGGCGCGGGCGAAGTCGAGCGAGACGGCATAGGCCAGCGGCGAGGTGTCGCCGTCGAGGGCATGCCACCACATCAGCTCCTCGATCAGGTCGTCGGCGGTGTCGTAGTAGGCGACCACCTGCTCGGAGGCGACCTCAGCGCCGACGACGTCGTTCCACTTGTCCTTGAGACGCGCGAGCGAGCGTTCGCAGCGGGCGCGGACCTTGGCCAGGTCCGGCTCCTTCCGCCAGGCGCCGATCTCGGCGAGCACTGCGGTCTCCAGATCTCCTGTCGGAGATCCGGCCAGCGCCTCGGTCCATTGCCGGCGATAGCCCGCCAGGACCTCGGTCTCGGCCGCGTGGAAGGCCTCCCGCGTCATCCGCCCGGCCTCGACCTCGCGCCAGGCCGCCAGCACCTTGCTCGGACCGAGTGTCGCCGTTTCCGTCATCTAAAAGCTCCGTCGATGCCGCCTTTGCCGGCGGGGCGCGCGAACATAGCAGGGGCGTGGCCGGGGGTGGCACCCCTGATAGAGTGCGACGCCATGACCGACCCGTCGCTGCTCTCAATCCACGATTGCCTGGACCGGTTCCGCGACCGTTCGCTCTCGCCGGTCGAGGTCGTGGAGGCCGCCTATGCGCGACTCGACCGGCTGGAGCCGCGTCTGAACGCCTTCGTGCATCTGGCGCGCGCAGACGCGCTGGCGGCAGCGAAGGCGTCCGAGCGGCGCTGGCGGGAGGGAAAGCCGGTGGGCGCCCTCGACGGCGTGCCCGTCACGCTGAAGGACCAGTGCCTGGTGAAGGGCTGGCCGTCGCGGCGGGGATCGCTCACCTCCTCGCCCGCTGACATCGCCGGCGAGGATGCGCCGCTGGTCACGCGCCTCAGGGCAGCGGGCGCGGTCTTCCTCGGCAAGACGACGACACCCGAGAACGGCTGGAAAGGTCTCTCTGACAGCCCGCTGACCGGTCTCACCCGCAATCCCTGGCATCCGGAGCGCCAGGCCGGCGGCTCCTCCGGCGGGGCGGCCGCCTCGGTCGCCGCCGGCATTGGGCAGGCTGCGGTCGGCAGCGACGGCGCCGGCTCGATCCGCATCCCTGCCAGCTTCTGCGGCGTGGTCGGCCTGAAGCCGACCTTCGGCCGGGTCGCCATGCATCCGATGGCGGGCAACGCCCCCTTCATTCACTTCGGCCCGATGGCGCGGCGCGTCGACGATGCGGCGCGGCTGCTGGCCGCCATGGCCGGACCCGATCCGCGCGATCCCTTCTCGCTACCCGACTTGCCTGACGAAGACGTCGAGGGCGGCGTCGCCGGCCTCAGGGTCGCGGTCTCGACCACGCTGGGATTCTCCCGGGCACGGCCGGACATCGCCGCAGCGGTCGAGGACGCGGCGCGCGTGCTGGCCGAGGCCGGCGCCATCGTCGAAGCGGCGGATCCCGACATCGGCGATCCGCGGCAAGCCGAGTTGACCATCTGGGCGACCGGCGTCGCCCGCGGCGTTCTGACGATGCCGCCGGATAGGCGCGCGGTTATGGACCCGGACCTCGTGCGCATGGCGGCTTACGCCGAGACCGTCCGCGCCGTCGATCTCAAGGCGGCGGAGGCCGTGCGCCTCGCCGTCGCGCAAGGCATGGGCCGCTTCCTCGATCGCTACGACCTGCTGCTGTCGCCGGCCTCGGGCATCACCGCGTTTCCGGTCGGGCGCCAGCTGGCCGATCCCGCGACGCAGGCGTGGTGGCTCGACTGGGCCGAGTTCACCTTCCCCTTCAACATGTCGGGACAGCCGGCGGCGAGTTTCCCCTGGGGCCTCGACGGCGAGGGCCTGCCGATCGGCGTGCATCTCGCCGCCGGCCGCTTCCGCGACGGCACCGTGCTGCGCGCCGCCCGCGTGCTCGAACGCGCGAAGCCGGTGCCGCAGCCGCCGCTGGCGCGTTAACCCGGCCGGCGCGTCATCCGCAGGTTGGAGATGCGGCCGAGGTTGATACGAAGGCCTTCGACCATGCCGCCGGGGCCGCGCAGGAATTTGATGGTTCCGGTCGCCGGCTTGTAGAAGAACGGCAGCTGCACGACGAAGAGATCGTCGCCGAGCGGCGTCAGCGTTTGCCGGCCAGGCTTGGGGAAGCTGCGGTCGAGCCGGAGCGAGAGCCGGTCGTCGATCGCCTCGACGATGTAGGACACGGGCAGCTCCGGCGTCGCATAGGTGCCGGCATAGGCGCCGAGCTGGCCGGGCTCCAACTGGGCCGGAACAGGATGCTCAAACACCAGCACCTGGCCGCCGTCCAAGGTCGCCTCGACCTTCGGGTACTTGGCGTCGGCCGGCCCGATCAGGCGCAGCGATACCGGGTGAGGGCCAATCGCGGTGTCGAAGCGGTCGGATGACGTCTGCTCCAGCCAGAACTTGTAGTCGACGACCTCGGCGACCAGACGCGAACCGTCGGCGGCCAGCACCATGGTGTAGCCTTCGTCGCGATCGAAGTAGCGCCCGGCCAGCCGTTCCAGCGGCAGCGCGTCGCTACGCGGCGCCGGCCGCTCGAGGCCGAGCCAGATGTCGGCGATGGTGCGGGTCAGCAGGGTCGAGCGCGTGTCGTCGCGGTTGGTGAACAGCAGGATGCCGAGATCGTCGTCGGGGAAGTGGACGAACTCGTGCGTGTAGCCCGGCCAGCCGCCGCCATGCATGTAGGCACGGCGGCCGCGATACTCCGGCGTCCTCAAGCCCAGCGCATAGGCGATGGAGTGGCCGTTGACCATGCGGCCGCGGACCGAGAGCTTCTGGATCAGATCGGCCGGCGGCAGGCGGTTCTGGCGGTAGTTGGCATGCCAGATCAGCATGTCGTCGACGTTGGAGAGGATGCCGCCGTCGACGGAGAGCTCGACCAGCGCCAGGTTGCGGTGCCAGTTGCCGCCCTGGTCGCGGCTGTAGGGCCGGGCGATGCCGGGGATCAGCTCGCTGTTGTCGTCGCAGAGCCGCGTCGAGTTCATGCCGAGCGGCTTGAAGATCCGCCGCGAGAGGAAGGTGCGGAAGTCCTCGCCCGACACCCGCTCGACGATCACGGACGCCAGCATGAAGTTGGAGTTCGAGTAGCGGTAGCGGGTGGCCGGCTGGAAATCGAGCGTGCGCTGGCGCGTCACCAGGTCGAACAGGTCGTCGCGCGAGATCGCCTGCTCGAAGCCGATGCCGGCGAACAGCATCAGGGTCAGCTCGTCGCGGAGCCCGCTGGCATTGTTGAGCAGGTGGCGGATGGTCAGCTTGTGCTCGAAGCGCGGCAACTCCGGCAGGTATTTCTGTACCTCGTCCTCGAGGCTGAGCTTGCCTTCGGCCTCCAGCATCAGGAGCGCGGTGCAGCAGAATTGCTTGGTGATCGAGCAGATGTAGAAGACCGACGAGGACGAGAGCGGCACGCCGTGTTCGAGATCGGCATGTCCGTAGGACTTCTTCAGCACCACCTCGCCTTTGCTGACGACGGCGAGGGAGGCGCCGGGCTGCTTGTCGCGAGCCCAGTCCGAGAACAGCGCATCGATGCGGGTGAGACGATCGTCAGCCATTGGGACGCCCTCCGACGAAGCGGTCGAGGAAATCGGCGACCGCACCATGGACCGTGAGACGATTGTGAAGCTTGACGAAGCCGTGGCCCTCGTCGGGGAAGGTCACGTACTCGCAAGGCACGTTGCGGCCCTTGACCGCCTTGACGATCTGCTCGCTCTCCGACGGCGGCACGCGCGGGTCGGTCAGTCCTTGAGCGACCAGCAGCGGGCACTTGATCTCGTTCACATGCGTCAGCGGCGAGAGCTCGATCAGGAAGTCGCGGTCGCCCTCGGGGTCGCCATACTCCTTGGCCCGCTGCTTCCGGCGCCAGGGGCCGGTATTGGCCAGCATGGTGAGCCAGTTGGCGATGCCATAGAAGTCGACGCCGGCCGCCCACAGATCAGGAAACCTGGTGATGGCGGCAAGGACCATGAAGCCACCATAGGACTGTCCCATGACGGCGATGCGACGGCCATCGACGTCTGGATGCCGGTCCAGCCAGGCATTGGCATGCGCAAGGTCGGTGACCGAGTCCGGGCGCTTGCGGACGTCGTCCAGTGCTAGATAGGCGCGGCCATATCCCGACGAGCCGCGGACGTTGGTGGCGAGCACGGCATAGCCGCGTGCGATCAGGAACTGCACCTCGGTGCGGAAGTTCGGCAGGTACTGCGATTCCGGTCCGCCATGGACGACCATCACGCAAGGCCAGCCCTTGGCCGGCTTCGGCGTCTTCGGCCGGAAGAAGAACGAGGGGATCTGGCGGCCGTCGAAGGTCGGAAAGTGGATGAGCTCCGGCTCGACGAAGTCCGTCACCTTTAGGCCCTTGGTGTCGGAGGAGGTGAGCCGCGTGACCGCGCCTGTCACGGCATCGGCGCGGTAGAGATCGGGCGTGCGGCAGGCGCCGTTGAGCGTGAAGACGACGGCACTGCCGTCTGGCATCCACGTCAGTTCCGGAACGATGCCGGGACCGGGAAGCTCGATCTTGAGATCGGTGCCCGACGCCATGTCGCGGATGGCGAGGTTGCCGTAGCCCTCGATGTTGGTGACGTGCGCGATGCGAGTGTTGTCCCTGGAGGGGCGTACGACTTCGACGTCCCAGCCGGGCTCGTGCAGCCAGTCGAG